>NZ_BAAKJB010000055.1:0-32299 GCF_059703765.1 Azospirillum sp. NS33
CCACTAAGGCCCCTCCGAAGAAGAACCTTCGTTCGACTTGCATGTGTTAGGCATGCCGCCAGCGTTCGTTCTGAGCCAGGATCAAACTCTCAGGTTCAAGTCGGTCTCGCCAAAGCAAAACCGCTCGTCGGGGTCGCCACAAAGCGACACCTAACCCAAGCTCGATTCTGATATCTCGCTTACCTGTCAGATGCGTCTTGCGAACGACCCGAATGTCCAATCCACTCCCGTGGCCCGGACCCCAAGCCCATCCGCCTGCGCATCCCTTCTCGATCACGTTTTCACTTGTCAAAGATCCCTGCCCGCCGAAGCGGACCCGACGCGTCGAGCCACCGGCTTTCCCGGTGGGTCAGAGCGATCAAGGTCTGGAAGGTCTCGGCGGAGCGCAGACGACATTGCCGTCCGCAGCGGAGGAACTTTTTAAACCAAGAGCCGAATGCGGTCAAGACCTTTTTTCGACCCCTGCCGCCGAAGCGGCCTCCTCACCGTCGCGAGCCCCTGTCCGGGCCCCCCACCGCCGTCGGCCTTCCCTGGAAGAAAGCCCCGCCGGCTGCCGGGGAGCGGGTGTATAGGCGGGCGGCGCCCCGCTGTCCAGACTTTTTTCTCCGGCGTGCGCGTCCGAGGCGCATGGATCGGGCGCATGGATCGGGGGCATGGTGGCCGGGGCCGGGGCCGGGCCGCCATCCTTGTCACGACGCGCGGCCTGGGCAAAGATGCGGCGCCGGCGTCCTGGACAGACGGGGGGCGGCGGCGTATGTATCGACTCAATACCCTTATTGCCGGGACGGCGACACGAGAGGCGTTTCCGATATGCGCCCAAGCGCGCACGCGACGGCCGAGGTGATGGCGCAGGTGTTGCGCACCACCGCCAGCCTCGCGTTCACCGAAGGGCTCAATCCCGCCCAGTGGGCGGCGTTGCGCTATTTCGCGCAGGCGACGCCGAGCGGCCGCAGCGTGGTGGCGTTCGCCCGCTACCACGGCACCACCAAGGGCACCGCCAGCCAGACCATCGCCGCCCTGCTGAAGAAGGGGCTGCTCGAGCGCCATCCCGGCGAGCGGGACCGGCGGACCGTCAGCGTGGTGCTGACCGACCGGGGACTGGCCCTTCTCGGTGCCGACCCCCTCAACGAACTGGCGGCGGCGGTCGGAACGCTCAGCACCGACCACCACCATGCCATGGCCGAAGCGCTCGACCAGATCCTGCGCACCCTGCTTCGCCGACGAGCCGGACGTGATGGCGGACTTGATGGCGGGAACGAACCCGACGCCCTGGCCTGAGCACCCCGCCCGGCGGGGCCCGGACGCGCCGCCCTCCGGCGCCCCTTGATCGGGCCGCGCGGCCGGGGGTATCACTGCGCGCAGGGCAGCGGCCGCAGCCAGCGGCGGCGCCCGCCCATCCGCCCGAGGCGCCAATGGCCCGTATCCTGGTGGTCGACGACATGCCGGCGCTCACCGCCCTGCTGCGCGTGGCGCTGGAGGATTGCGGCCACACGGTGGCCGAGGCGCGCGACGGCGCGGCCTGCCTGGAACGGGTGCGCCGCGAGTCCTTCGACGTCCTGGTCATCGACATGATGATGCCGGGCATGGACGGGATCGAAACCGTGAAGCGCCTGCGCGCCGGCGGCCATGACGGCCCGGTGATCGCGATGTCCGGCGGCAGCGACGCCTTTCCCGCCGTGGCGTCCTTGAAATTGTCGCAGATGCACGGGGCCGACCGGCTGCTGTTCAAGCCCTTCGACACGCAGGAGTTGGTCGACGCCGTCGAGTCGCTGCTGGCGGCGCGGGGGGCGACGGCGTGATGGGGGGCGTGACCGGGGCGTGACCGGGACCGGCCGCGGCTGAGCCGGCCGCCGGCGTGAGCGTGGCCATCGGGCTTGACCGGCGGGCACCGATCGGTCATTCGAGGCCGGCCCGTCCGGGGAAGTGCCCGCGACGCCGGCGCCGTCCACAGCCCCGGCACGGAAGCGCGCACCGATGCACGACACGCACCTGCTCCTGGACACGCTGTACCTGCTGCTGGCCGCCATCGTCCTGGTGCCGGCCTTCCAGGCGATGCGCATCCCCTCCGTGCTGGCCTATCTGGCGGCCGGCATCGTCCTCGGCCCCTTCACGCCGGGCCCGGTGGTCGAACAGGGCGTGCCCCAGATGCTGGCCGAGTTCGGCATCGTCTTCCTGCTGTTCGCCATCGGCCTGGAGCTGCCGCTGTCGCGCCTGCGGGCGATGCGGCGCTACATCTTCGGCCTGGGCCTGCTCCAGGTGCTGCTGACCACGGCCGCCATCGCGCTGGCCGCCTACGGGCTGGGCCTGTCCGCCGCCGTGGCGCTGGTGGTGGGCGGGGCGCTGTCCTTCTCGTCGACCGCCACGGTGCTGAAGATGCTGGTCGACCGCGGCGAGACGGTCGCCCGTTTCGGCCGCGTCTCGGTGGCGGTGCTGATCTTCCAGGACCTGGCGGTGGTGCCGCTCCTCACGCTGCTTCCCCTGCTGGCGGCGGAGAGCGCCTCCATTCCCCTGGCGCTCGCCGTGGCGCTGGGCAAGGCGCTGGTGGCGATCGGCGCGATCATGCTGCTGGGCCGGTTCGTGGTGCGGCCGCTCTACCGCTTCGTCGCCTCCGCCCACAGCCCGGAGGTGTTCACCGCCACCAACCTGTTCCTCGTCCTGGCGGTCGGGCTGCTCACCGCCGAGGCCGGCATGTCGATGGCGCTGGGCGCCTTCCTGGCCGGGCTGCTGCTCGCCGACACCGCCTACCGCCACCAGGTCGAGGCCGACATCGAGCCGTTCCGCGGCCTGCTGCTCGGCCTGTTCTTCATGACCATCGGCATGACGCTGGACCTGCCGTTCATGGTCTCCCAGCTCGCCGTCATCGCCGCGCTCACGGTGGCGCTGCTGGCCGGCAAGAGCCTGCTGCTCTTCATCCTGTGCCGCGCCTCGGGGCTGGGAACGGCGACCGCCCTGCGCGTCGGCCTGCTCCTGGCCCAGGGCGGGGAGTTCGCGTTCGTGGTCATCACCCGCGCCCTCGACCTCGGCATGCTGGACGCCGGGACCGGGCAGCTCCTGGCCACCACCGTCGCCTTCTCCATGGCCCTGACCCCGGCCATCGCGGCGCTGGCCCACCGCCTCGCCCAGTGGCACGAAGGCCGGTGGGGGACCGAGGCGTTCCGCCTGGAAACCAGCGACCTCAGCGGCCACGTGCTGATCGCCGGCTACGGCCGCGTCGGCCGCGCCATCGCCCGCGTGCTCACCCGCAACGGCATACCCTACGTGGCCCTCGACCTCGATCCGCAGCGCGTGGCATCGGCCCGCGAGGGCGGCCTGCCGGTCTACTACGGCGACGCCAGCCAGGCCGGGGTGCTGCGCGCCGCCGGGATCGACCGGGCCCGCGCCGCGGTGATCACCCTGAACCGGCCCGCCCTGGCGGAGAAGGCGGTGGACGCGATCCGCACCCACGCCCCGCGCCTGCCCATCATCGCCCGGGCCCACGACCTGCGCCAGCGCGGCGCGCTCAACGCCGCCGGGGCCTCGGCGGTGGTGCCTGAGACCATGGAGGCCAGCCTGCAGATGGCCGGCCTCGCCCTGCGCTCCACCGGCATGGAGGTGGACTCCGTCGAGCACAGCCTCGACGAGTTCCGCCGCGACAGCTACGGCGCCCTCGCCGACGACGAGGGAGGGCGGCCCCAGGACCCCGCCGCGCACGCCGCCGCGGACGGCGGGCACTGATCGCCGACGCACCTCCCGCGGGCATCGACGGCGGCGCCACGCGCCCCGGTATCATTGGCCATACGGACGATTGAAGGGACCGATCATCTTCCTCTAGGCTTGCTCCAACGAGGCGAACGCCCGTCACGCGTATCCCGACGAACACACGCGGACACGAGGGAGGACATCGTGAGAGCAAGGCTTGTTTCGGCGGCATCGGCCGCCCTGGCTTCGGCGGCATCGGCCGCCCTGGCTTCGGCGGCTTCGGCCGCCCTGGTGGTGACGGCGGCGGCGACCCTGACGGCGGCGGTCGCCGCGCCCGGGGAGGCCCGCGCCGACAACCTCCAGCGACTGCAGCAGTTCAAGACCACCGGCACGCCGCTGCGCATCCAGGAGGTGGAGCAGGGCGGCGCGCGCGCCGACGCCATCCGGCGGAACCTGGCGCGGATCACCCTTCCACCCGGCTTCTCCATCGACCTCTACGCCCTCGTCCCGGACGCCCGGCACATGGCGGTCGGCCCGAACGTCGGCGTGGTGTTCGTCGGCACCCGGAAGGCCGACGCGTGGGCGGTCACCGACCGCGACCGCGACCGCATCGCGGACGAGGTCAAGCGCTTCGCCCCGTCCGTCGATTTCAAGGTGCCGAACGGCCCCTGCATGAGCCGCGACGGGTTCCTGTTCATCGCCGAGCACAACCGCGTCCTGGTGTTCCCGGCGGCGGAGTTCTTCTACGAGAGCCCGGACGTCGCCGTCGGCGAGGTGGTGCCCCAGGGCCAGCTGGTCCCGGTCGACGAGGAGTCCTTCAACCACGGCGCCCGCGTCTGCCGGATCGGGCCGGACAACAAGCTCTACGTGAGCCTCGGCCAGCCCTTCAACGTGCCCGCCGCCGACAAGCTGGAGTTCTACGCCAAGCACGGGATCGGCGGCATCGTCCGCATGGAGCGCGACGGGAAGAACCGGGAGGTTTTCGCGACCGGCATCCGCAACTCGGTCGGCATGGATTTCAACCCGGCCAACGGGGAGCTGTGGTTCACCGACAACCAGGTCGACGGAATGGGCGACGACGTCCCGCCGGGCGAACTGAACCGGACGACCGCCCCGGGCCAGAATTTCGGCTTCCCATGGTACGGCGGCGGCGCCGTGCGCACGGTGGAATACGCCGGCGAGGCCGTCCCCGAGGGCGTCACGCCGCCGCAGGTGGAAATGCCGGCCCACGCCGCCGACCTCGGCATGACGTTCTACACCGGCTCCCAGTTCCCGCCCGCCTACCGGGGCGGGATCTTCAGCGCCCAGCACGGCTCGTGGAACCGCACGACGCCGGTCGGCGCACGGGTCATGTTCACCCCCATGACCGCCGAGGGTGCCGCCGGGGAGCCCCAGGTGTTCGCCGCGGGATGGCTGGACAGCGCCACGGGCGAGTACCTCGGCCGGCCCGTCGACGTCGTCCAGTACCTCGACGGGTCGCTCCTCGTCTCCGACGACCTTGCCGGGGCGATCTACCGCATCGCCTACACCGGACCCTGAGTGGCGCGGGCCGGGGCGCCCACCGCCCCGGCCCGCGGCACCGGATCACCCCGCCGTGCCGCCTGCCACCGGGCCCCGTCCGACCAGGATTCCTTTCGATCAGGACCCGTCCGCCCATGCCCCCAGCGTCCCTGCCCTCCGCCCCGTGCCGCCCCGCGCGGACGGCGCTGCTCGTGGTCGTCGCCACCGCGTGGGGTGCGGTCGGCGCCGTCCCGGCTCTCGCCGCGGACCCTCCGGCGGCGCCCCCTCCGCCGGCACCGGCCGCGGCCCGGGTCTGCCAAACCTGCCACGGCCGGGACGGGGTGGCGCCGATGCCGCGGGTGCCGCACCTGGCGGGGCAGGACGCCTGGTACCTGGCCGAACAGTTGAAGGCGTTCCGCGCCGGCACCCGGCGCAACCCGCAGATGGACGTGATCGCCAAGACCCTGTCCGACCAGGACATCGCCGCGCTCGCGGCCTGGTACGCCGGATTCGAGATCGCCGTGACCGGGCGGCGGTGAGCGGATGCCCGGGAGGGTGGCCTGGACGGGGTGGCCGCGTCAGACCCGCTCGCCCAGGCTCTCCGCCGCGGCGTCGATCACCGCCGGGTGCATGCGCACGGTGGCCAGCGCCGCCTCCCGGTGGACCTCGCCCACGGCCACCGTCACCACCGTGTCGGTGCCGTGGCCGTGCAGCGACTCGCGGATTTCGGTGGCGCGCGTTTCCACGCCGCCGAACCGCGCCCGCAACAGCCCGATCACGTCGGACTGGACATGGTGCCCCTTTGCGCTGGGGTAGGCATAGACGATGTTCATGCGCGTCCTGGCCGTCCCGATGGGAAGACCACCCTCATGCAGTTGCCGGTCCTGTTCCAAACCCATGTGGTGGCGGCCGGCGTTCCCGTCGAGCGGCGCATTGTGCGTCATCAGATCGGCAGGCCTGGGTCACCCGTTCCGATGGGGCGGGCCGACCTTCGGCCTAGCGCCGGCCCCGGTCGCCGCGCGGACGGGCCGCGACACCCATGCGGCATCGCGCCTTGACAGCCGCACCACCCGACCGCAGATTACCGGCCATGGGACCCTTCGACCGCACGGACACGCTTCGACTTACGGACCCGGCGCGCTGACAGCGTCCGGGCCCTTCGCGTTTCCCCATGCATGCAACAGGTCGAAGCCACCCCTCCCATGAGCCCCCACCGTCGACGTTCGGCTCCCCGGTTCACCGGAACCCTGCCCACGCTGCGACTTACCGGCGGCCGCCGAGCCTGTCCGGCTCCTCGGCGGCCGTGACCCGCGCCGGTTCCTCGACCGACCCCGACACGACACCCCCTTTCGCGGGGGCCCAGGGAGCAGCAGCACCATGAACCACGCCATCACCTCGCGCGGGACGCCCGCCACCACCGCCCGGCGCATGCCGGCGGAGAAGTACACCCCCTTCCGCCCGGTCACCCTGCCCGACCGCCAGTGGCCCAACCGCACCCTGGACCGGGCCCCCGCCTGGTGCTCGGTCGACCTGCGCGACGGCAACCAGGCGCTGATCGAGCCGATGGGGCCGGAGCGCAAATGGGCGATGTTCGACCTGCTGGTCACCCTGGGCTTCAAGGAGATCGAGGTCGGCTTCCCCGCCGCCTCGCAGACCGATTTCGACTTCTGCCGCGACCTGATCGAAAGCGGACGCCTGCCCGACGACGTGACCATCCAGGTGCTGACCCAGGCCCGTGAGGAGCTGATCCGGCGCACCTTCGACGGCATCCGGGGCGCCAAGCGGGCGATCGTCCACCTCTACAATTCGACCTCCGAGCTGCAGCGCCGCGTCGTCTTCGGCATGGACCGCCAGGGCATCGTCGACATCGCCGTGGCCGGCACCCGGCTGGTCAAGGCCATGGCCGCCCAGCATCCCGAAACCGAGGTGATCCTGCAGTATTCGCCGGAGAGCTTCACCGGGACCGAGCTCGACTTCGCGGTGGAGGTCTGCGAGGCGGTGGCCGCGGTGTGGCAGCCGACGGCGGAACGGCGGATGATCGTCAACCTGCCGGCGACGGTGGAGATGTCCACGCCCAACGTGCACGCCGACCAGATCGAGTGGTTCTGCCGCACCATCAAGGACCGCGACCGGTTCATCGTGTCGCTGCACCCCCACAACGACCGCGGCACCGGCGTCGCCGCGGCCGAGCTCGGGCTGATGGCCGGGGCCGACCGGGTCGAGGGCACCCTGTTCGGCAACGGCGAGCGCACCGGCAACGTGGACATCGTCACCCTGGCGCTGAACCTGTTCACCCAGGGCGTCGACCCCGGGCTGGTGATCGACGACATCGACGCCGTCCGCCGCGCCGCGGAGCATTGCACCCAGCTGCCGGTCCACCCGCGCCACCCCTACGCCGGCGAGCTGGTGTTCACCGCCTTCTCCGGCTCCCACCAGGACGCCATCAACAAGGGCCTGAAGGCGCTGGCCAAATCCAATTCGGGCAAGTGGGAGGTGCCGTACCTGCCGATCGACCCGCAGGACATCGGCCGCAGCTACGAGGCGGTGATCCGCATCAACAGCCAGTCCGGCAAGGGCGGCATCGCCTATGTGCTGGAGACCGAGTACGGGTTGCAGATCCCGCGGCGCCTGCAGATCGAGTTCTCCAAGACGGTCCAGGCGATCGCCGACGAGACCGGCAAGGAGCTGACGCCGGGCCGCATCTGGGACGCGTTCCGGGCCGAATACCTGGACAACGAGCGGCCGCTGGCGCTGGTGGAGCACGCCACCGAGCCGCGCGGGCCCGGCTCGGGGCCGCGCGCCTTGACGTCGGTGCTGATGCGCGAGGGCCGTCCGGTCACCATCCGCGGCCGCGGCACCGGGCCCATCGACGCCTTCCTGGACAGCCTGCGCCGCGACATGGGAATCGACCTGCACGTCGTCGACTACCGCGAGCACGCGGTCACCACCGGCGAGGACTCCCAGGCCGCCGCCTACGTCGAGGTCCGCACCGGCGACGGCCGCACCCTGTTCGGGGTCGGCATCGACCCCGACATCGTCACCGCATCGCTGCGCGCCCTGGTGAGCGCAGCCAACCGAGCAACCCGCTGACGGTGCCGCGCCGCCAGAGCGGGTTCGCCCCACCCTCCCCCGCGCCCGTCGTGGGGGAGGGACGGGACCCCACACGGGCGCCGCCGCCGGCGCCCGCCGCTGCCGCCCCCCTGCCGGCCGCCGCTGACGCCGGCTGACGCTGACGCCGGCCCCCGCTGGCGCCGGCCCCCGCTGGCGCCGGCACCCGCTGGCGCCGGCTGACGCGCGGTGGCAGGCCACGCCAAAATGTTCTTGATACGTTCCATGCGCGATGGCATCCTCGCCCCATGGTCGATGCAGTGCCGGATCGCGCGCGCAAGGGACGGGGCGCCGTCGGGAATCCCGACGGGCGATTCGAACGGTCCACCCGCACCGCGGTGGACGACGGGTGGGGGTCGGCGGTCGACGACGACCTGCCGCCCCTGCGCACCACGCTGTCCGTCGACACCAGCCGCACCGTGCTGGCCCGCAACGAGTCGCCGGACGTGCCGTTCGAGCGCTCGCTCAACCCCTACCGCGGCTGCGAGCACGGCTGCATCTACTGCTTCGCGCGGCCCAGCCACGCCTATCTCGGGCTGTCGCCGGGCCTGGACTTCGAAACCCGCCTCTTCCACAAACCCGACGCCCCGGAGCTGCTGGCCCGCGAGCTGCGGGCAAAGGGCTATCGGCCCTCCACCATCGCGCTCGGTGCCAACACCGACCCCTATCAGCCGATCGAGCGGTCGCTGGGCCTGACCCGCCGGGTGCTGGAGGTGCTCGACGCCCACCAGCACCCGGTCGGCATCGTCACCAAATCCGCCCTGGTCCTGCGCGACCGCGACCTGCTGGCCGGCATGGCCGCGCGCAACCTCGTCCATGTCTGCGTGTCGATCACCACCCTGGACCGCGGCTTGGCCCGGCGCCTGGAGCCGCGGGCCTCCTCCCCGGCGCGGCGGCTGGAGGCCATCCGCGGGCTCGCCGACGCCGGGGTGCCGGTGGCCGTTCTGGTCTCCCCGGTGATCCCCGGCCTCACCGACCACGAGATGGAGGGCATCCTCGCGGCCGCCGCCGCGGCCGGGGCGCGGGGCGCCAACACGATCCTGGTCCGGCTGCCGCGCGAGGTCGGTCCGCTGTTCGAAGAGTGGCTGCGCGAGCACGCGCCCGACCGCGCCGAACGGGTGCTGGGGCTGATCCGGGCGTGCCGGGGCGGGGCGCTCTACGAAAGCGGATTCGGGGTGCGGATGAGCGGGCGCGGCCCGTACGCGGCCATGCTGTCACGGCGCTTCGCCCTGGCCTGCCGCCGCCTCGGCCTGGGCGGGCGGTGGGGCGGCCTGGACACCAGCCGCTTCCGCGTCCCGCCCGCCCCGGGCGACCAGCTCACCCTGTTCTGAGCGGCGCCGGCCCCGGCCCGTCCGGCGACGGCCGGATTCCGGTCGCATCCCGAAGTATGAAATTTCCGAGACGGTCCCTTGCCGCGCGTCATTCCATGGCAACCCCAAATCATCGGGAAAGCCCGGCGCCCCCGGCGCCCCCCGAGCCCCCCTTCTGGTCGAACCGCGGCACAGTTGATCAAGACAACGATGTGGCTCTTGTCTTTGGACGTCTCCGTCGTTCCACGATGTGGAACGTGGGCGCACAACTGACGTGCCGACAAGCGGAGCATTCCGGACCACGCCACGTCACGAAGGATAGCGGTGTGCTTCGCGTGGCGCGGCACCGACGGCGGCCCATCATCACGGTGCATTCTCGCCCCCGGCTGGACTATTGTGCCGTCGTCATCGGTTCTATTTTGCCCGGGGATACTTACGCGAAGGCAACGTTTCCATTTGACCACTGCCCTCCCCGCGCCGGGCCGGCCCCTGTTCGGCGGTATACCGCGGCCGCCGGTCCGCTCCGGGGCCATTGCTGGCCGGCCAAACATTTTGCGACTCGGTGGATCCGCGTTGCGCCCGGCAAACAATTTCATGCCAATACGATTGGCATTTCGCGTTTTTCTCGACGCGGAAGATGAAATCCTGTATCTGATTGTCGCGTGTAAGGGCATTCGCCCTGGGGAGCATCCACGGGCCGTTGCCGATCACCGGCCCGTGAAGTGCAACGACCAACATTGAGTCGTGGGAGGACACTCCATGAATGACCACAAATACAATGTGGATAAAAGCAACTCCGCAATCGCCTATTGGAAGGAATCGCTGCGCCTCATCCTCGGCTGCCTCGTCGTCTGGTTCATCGTCTCCTACGGCTTCGGCATCCTTCTCGTCGAACCGCTGAACAGCATCCGCATCGGCGGTTTCCAGCTCGGCTTCTGGTTCGCACAGCAAGGGTCGATCTACGTCTTCATCGCCCTGGTCTTCTTCTATGCCTCGCGCATGAACAAGATCGATCGCGATCACGGCGTGCACGAAGACTGATCGGGGAGTCGCCGGACCATGGATCTCAAGACACTCACCTACCTCGTCGTGGGCGCCAGCTTCGCGCTCTACATCGCCATCGCCATCTGGGCGAAGGCGTCCACCACCGGCGAATTCTACGTCGCCGGCAAGGGCGTGCACCCCGTCGCCAACGGGATGGCCACGGCCGCCGACTGGATGAGCGCCGCGTCGTTCATCTCGATGGCCGGACTGATCGCCTTCCTCGGCTACGGCGGCTCGGTCTACCTGATGGGGTGGACCGGCGGCTACGTGCTGCTGGCCATGCTGCTGGCCCCGTACCTGCGCAAGTACGGCAAGTTCACGGTGCCCGAGTTCATCGGCGACCGCTACTACTCCAAGGCGGCGCGCCTCGTCGCCGTCGTCTGCCTGATCTTCATCTCCTTCACCTACGTCGCCGGCCAGATGCGCGGCGTCGGCATCGTGTTCTCCCGCTTCCTCGAGGTCGACATCCTCACCGGCCTGATCGTCGGCATGGGCATCGTCTTCATCTACGCGGTGCTGGGCGGCATGAAGGGCATCACCTACACCCAGGTGGCGCAGTACCTCGTCCTGATCGCGGCCTACACGGTGCCGGCGGTCTTCATCGCCTTCCAGCTCACCGGCAACCCGCTGCCGCAGATCGCCATGGGCTCGGAGCTGACCGACGGCGGCTTCATGCTCGACCGCCTCAACCAGGTGGTGACGGAGCTCGGCTTCGCCGAGTACACCGCGGGCAACAAGAGCATGATCGACATCTTCGCCATCACCCTGGCGCTGATGGTCGGGACGGCCGGCCTGCCCCACGTCATCGTCCGCTTCTTCACCGTGCCGAAGGTGCGTGACGCCCGCTCCTCCACCGGCTGGGCGCTGGTCTTCATCGCCCTGCTTTACACGGTCGCCCCGGCGGTGGGCGCGATGGCCCGCTACAACCTGACCACCACCATCCAGACCGGCGAGGTCGGGGCGCCCGACGGCAACCTCGTCTACGAGACCCGTCCGGAGTGGTTCAAGCGCTGGGAGCCGACCGGCCTTTTGAGTTTCGAGGACAAGAACGGCGACGGCCGCATCCAGTACTACAACGACAAGAACCCGGCCTTCGCCGAAAGGGCGGCCTCCTACGGCTGGCAGGGCAACGAGCTGACGGTGAACGGCGACATCATGGTGCTCGCCAACCCCGAGATCGCCAAGCTGCCGAACTGGGTCATCGCCCTGGTGGCCGCGGGCGGCATCGCCGCCGCGCTCTCCACCGCCGCCGGCCTGCTGCTGGTGATCTCCTCGGCCATCTCCCACGACCTGCTGAAAAGCACGTTGACGCCGGACATGTCCGAGAAGTCGGAGCTGATGGCCGGCCGCATCGCCGCGGCCGGGGCCATCCTGATCGCCGGCTACCTCGGCTACAACCCGCCGGGCTTCGTCGCCCAGGTCGTCGCCTTCGCCTTCGGTCTGGCCGCGTCCTCGCTGTTCCCGGTCATCCTGATGGGCATCTTCTCCAAGACCATCAACCGCGAAGGTGCCATCGCCGGCATGATCACGGGCCTGGTCTTCACGATGGGCTACATCATCTACTTCAAGGGCGTGTTCATCGCGCCGATGGCCGACAACATCCCGGCCAACTGGCTGTTCGGCATCTCGCCGGAAGGCATCGGGGCGGTCGGCATGCTGCTGAACTTCGTCGTCGCCTTCCTCGTCAGCAAGGCGACGGCGGCGCCGCCGCAGGAGGTGCAGGACCTGGTGGAGATGATCCGCCTGCCCTCCGGTGCGGGGGCGGCCCAGAGCCACTGATCATCACGCGCGCCGGGGCGGCGCGCCACGCGCCGCCCATCGACGCGGGCCCCGGGGTCTCCCCGGGGCCCGTCTTCTTTTTCGCGCCGATTGGGGGTATACCGATGGCCGAGGACGGCAGCCGCCGCGGCCGCCCGAGGCAGACCGCCCATCCCACCCGGGAGTCCGACATGGACGCCGCATCCGCCGACACCAGCGCCTTCCTGGCCAGGCACCACCCGTTCGACCTGCTGCCTCCGGGCGTGCTGGCCGAGACCGCCGGGGCGGCCTCCGCGGTCGACGCGCCGCGCGGCACCGTGGTGACGAAGCCGGGCGACGCGGTCGACACCCTGTACGTCGTCCGGTCCGGAGCGCTGGAGCTGCGCGATCCCGCCGGCCAGCTGCTCGCCCGCCTCGACGAGGGCGACTGCTTCGGCGTGCGCGCCATCCTGCGCGGCGGGATCGCCGTCAACCGCAGCGAGGTGCTGGAGGACGCGCGCCTGCTGCGCCTGCCCGCGGCGCTGTTCGACCGGCTGCGCCGCGACCACCCGCCATTCGCCTATTATTTCGCCGCGTTCGACGGCGGTCGCCTGCGCGATTCGTTCGCCTCGGCGGCGGCGCCGCGCAACCTCGACCTGCTGACCAAGAACGCGGCGGCGCTGCTGACCCGCGGCCCCGTCACCATCGGCGCCGCGGCGGCGGTGCACGAGGCCGCCCGGCTGATGCGCGACGAGCGCGTGTCGGCGGTGCTGGTGGTGGAGGACGGCGCGCTCGCCGGAATCCTCACCGACCGCGACCTGCGCAGCCGGATGGTGGCCGAGCGGCGGCCCTACGACACGCCCGTGGGGGCCGTGATGACCCGCTCGCCCCATGTGGTGCAGGCCGCCGACCAGGCCTTCGACGCCCTGGTGCTGATGACCCGCCACAACATCCACCACCTGCCGGTGATGGACGGCGCGACGGTCGTCGGCTGCCTGTCCGGCTCGGCCCTGGTGGACAGCCACACCACGTCGCCGGTCTACCTCGCCCGCAAGATCCACGAGTGCACGACCCCGGCGGAGCTGCGCGAGGTCATCCTGCGCGTGCCCACCCTGGTGCACGAGATGGCCGAGTGGGGCGGATCGGCGCGCAGCATCGGCCGCGTCGTCACCAGCCTGACCGACGCCACGACCGTCCGCCTGCTGCGCCTGGCCGAGGACCGTCTGGGCGCCCCACCCGTCCCGTACGTGTGGATGGCCGCGGGCTCCCAGGCGCGCCAGGAGCAGACCGCCCTGTCCGACCAGGACAACTGCCTGATCCTGTCGGACTCCTACCGCGAGGCCGAGCACGGCGCCTATTTCCGCGATCTCAGCCGCTTCGTCTGCGACGGTCTGGACACCTGCGGCTACGTGTACTGCCCCGGCGAGATGATGGCGATGACCGACCGCTGGCGCCAGCCGCTGGCGGCGTGGCGGGAGTCCTTCCGGCGCTGGATCGAGGAGCCGGAACCGATGGCGCTGATGCTCTCCAGCGTCTTCTTCGACCTGCGCCCGGTGCACGGCGACGCGGCGCTGCACGAGGCGCTGGCCGGCGGCATCCTGGAGAAGACGCGCAAGAACCGCATCTTCCAGGCGTACATGGCGCGCAACGCGCTGTCGCACCAGCCGCCGATCGGCTTCTTCGGCAACTTCGTGCTGTCCAGCGGCGGCGACCGCGGCCATGCGCTGGACCTCAAGCACACCGGCGTGGTGCCGATCGTCGATCTCGCCCGCGTCTACGCCCTCGCCGCCGGCGTGCGCGCCGTCAACACCTTCGAGCGCCTGACCGCCGCGGCGGGCGCCAAGGCCCTCAGCAAGGAGGGCGCGCTCGACCTCACCGACGCGCTGGAGTTCATCGGCCTGACCCGGCTGCGCCACCAGGCCGGCATGATCCGCGAGGGGCGCAAGGCCGACAACTTCCTCCAGCCCGCCGAACTGTCGAGCTTCGAGCGCAGCCATCTCAAGAGCGCCTTCGGCGTGGTCAAGACCATGCAGGCGTCGATGGCCTCGGCCTACCAGCTCGGCCGGTTCTGACCGCCGCCCCGCGCCGCCCGCCCCCACAGGAGCCCGCCGTCCGGTGTTTCTCGAACTGTTCTCCCTGATCTGCGTGGCCTTCGCCGCGTGCGGCGTCCTGCTGCTGGGCGCCCGTGCCCTGCGCCTGCGCCTGCCCCGCTACGCGGTGCCGCTGGTCGCCGCGGCGGCGATGATCGCCTTCACCGTGTGGCTGCGCTACACCTGGGCGGAGCGCACGGCCGACGCCCTGCCCGCCGGCTCGGTGGTGATCGCCGCGATGCCCTACGATGGATTGCTCGAGCCCTGGACCGCGCTGCTCCCGCGCACCGCCGGTCTGCTGGTGCTGGACGGCGCGGCGACCCTGCGCAACCCGGACCACCCGGACATCCTGGTCGTCACGACCCGCCTGCTGGAGGAGCACCAGGAGCCCCTGTCCCTGCAGCAGTTCGTCGACTGCGCCGGGCGCCGCCGCGCCCCGCTGACCGACGCGCTGGGACCCGAGGGCCTGCCGCCGGACGACGCCTGGAGCGCGGGCGGGCCGCCGGCCCTGTTCGAGGCGGCCTGCAACTAAGGGCCGGAGGCCCCCTGCGCCGGCGACGGCGGTGCCGCCGCCTGCACGGCCCGTTCGCGCAGCTCCCGGCGCACCACCTTGCCTGTGGTGGTCATGGGCAGCGCGTCGACGAAGGTGATGGCGCGCGGGTACTCGTGGGCGGCCAGGCGCCGGCGCACGTGGTCCTGGATGGCGCGCGCCAGCTCCGGCCCGGGCGCCACCCCGTCCTGCAGGACGATGAAGGCATGGACGATCTCGGTGCGCAGCGGGTCGGGGACACCGACCGCCGCGGCGAGGCGCACGGCGGGATGGCCGAGCAGGCAGTCCTCGATCTCCCCCGGGCCGATGCGGTAGCCGGACGAGGTGATGACGTCGTCGGCCCGCCCGACGAAGCGGATGCCGCCGTCGGCCTCGACGACGCCGCGGTCGCCGGTGACCAGCCACTCCCCGACGAACTTGTCCCGGGTCGCCGCCGGCTTGTTCCAGTACTCCAGGAACATCACCGGATCGGGCCGGCGCACCGCGATGTCGCCCAGCGTCCCCGGCGGCGGCTCGGCGCCGGTCTCGTCGATCACCGCCACCCGGTGGCCGGGGACCGGGCGCCCCATGATCCCCGGCCGGCCCGGCATGACGGCGCCGCACGACGAGACGATCATGTTGCATTCGGTCTGGCCGTAGAACTCGTTGATGGTGACGCCCAGGGCGCGCCGGCCCCACTCCAGAAGTTCCGCCCCCAGCGTCTCGCCGCCCGACGCGACGGAGCGCAGGCGCAGGCCCTGGCGGACCCCCGGGTCGGCCACGGCGCGCAGCATCTTCAGCGCGGTCGGCGGCAGGAACGCGTTGCGCACGCCGTGGGCCGCCATCAGGCGGAACGCCGCCGCGGCGTCGAACTTCTCGAAGCGATGGGCCACCACCGTCACGCCGTGGTGCCACGCCGGCAGCAGCACGTCGAGCAACCCGCCGATCCACGCCCAGTCGGCCGGCGTCCACATCCGGTCGCCGGGTTGCGGGAACAGGTCGTGGGACATCTCGACCCCTGGCAGATGGCCGAGCAGCACGCGATGCGCGTGCAGGGCCCCCTTGGGCGGGCCGGTGGTGCCCGAGGTGTAGATGATCAGCGCGGGGTCGTCGGCGTGGGTGTCCACCGGGGTGAAGACGGCGGACTGGCCGGCGAGCAGGCCATGGAAATCGAGCGCCCCGTCGGCCGTGCCCGCCGCCCCGCCGTCCACGCTCAGCACGGTCGTCAGGTCCGGCAGGCGCCCGCGCAGGGGCGCGAGCTTGGCCGCGCCGGCCCGGTCGGTGACCACCACCCGGGCGCCGCTGTCGGCGAGGCGGTGGTGCAGCGCCTCCTCGCCGAACAGGCTGAACAGCGGGACCGCGATGGCCCCCATGCGGTAGGTGGCGAGATGGGCCAGCGCCGTTTCCGGCGCCTGGGGCAGCAGCACCGCCACCCGGTCGCCGCGCCCCACCCCCAGCCCGCCCAGCAGGTTGGCCAGCCGGTTGGCATCCCGCCGCAGCGCGGCGAAGCTGTATTCGGCAACGCCGCCATCGCCGCGGATGTGGATCAGGGCGACGCGGCCGGGGTGGCGGTCGGCCCAGCGGTCGCAAACGTCCACGCCGATGTTGAAACGCTCGGGAACCGCCCAGCGGAACCGCCCGGCGATCTCCTCGTAGGTCCCGCCCCGGGGCAGCATGCCCGTCCTCCCCTCTGCGTGTGCGCGCGAGGGGCGAGCTTAGGCCGGGACCGTCCGCCCCGCCAACCTTTCGTGGCACCGGCCCGTCGTCACACCGCGACGGCCCCGAGATAGGACCGCACCACCCGGGGGTCGGCGACCACCTCCGCCGGGGTGCCCTCGGCGATCCGCTCGCCGTGGTCGAGCACCACCACCCGGTCGGACAGGGCCATGACCGCGCGCATCACGTGCTCGATCATCAGGATCGTCAGCCCCTCGCCGCGGTTCAGGCCGCGCAGCACCTCGACCATGCGGTCGACCTCGGTGGGCCGCAGCCCGGCGAGCACCTCGTCGAGCAGCAGCAGCCTCGGCCGGGTGGCCAGCGCCCGCGCCACCTCCAGCCGCTTGCGGTCGGGCAGCGTGAGGCTGCGCGCCGGCCGGGCCGCCTGGTCGTCGAGGCCGAGCCGGGCCAGCACCGTCCGGGCGTGGCGCCGCGCCGTCTCGACCGAGCGCTCCCGGGCGAGGGCGCCGATCAGCACGTTCTCCTCCACCGACAGGCTGGCGAAGGGCCTCACGATCTGGAAGGTACGGCCGATGCCGGCGGCGCACACGCGGTGCGGCTTGAGCCCGGCGATGGCGCGTCCCTGCAGGCGGACCGTCCCCTCGTCCGGCGGGTGGACGCCAGCGATCAGGTTGAAGGTGGTCGTCTTGCCCGCGCCGTTGGGGCCGATCAGCGCGACGATCGTCCCCTCGGGAACCACGAACGAAACGTCCGACACGGCCTTGAGGCCACGGAAGCGCTTGGACACGCCCTCGACCTCCAGGAGCGCGGGGCCGGTCATGGCGCACCCTCGCCGTCCGGGCGGCGGACGAGGCCCAGGCGCCGGGCCAGCCAGGGCCACACCCCCTCGGGCCGGAACACGACGATGGCGGCCAGGGCGCCGCCGTAGACCAGCAGCTTCAACCCGGGAAGGTCGGTGCCGGTGAGCGCGATGGCGTGGGTCAGCGCCTCGCCCAGGGGGGTCAGGATGAAGGCGCCGAGAATCGGCCCGAACAGCGTGCCGATGCCGCCGATGATCGCCGGCAGGATGATCTCGATGGACCGCGCCATGGAGAACACCTGCTCCGGGAACAGGGTGTTGAAGTAGAAGGCCTGGAACACCCCGCCCACCGCCGTCAGCGCGGCCGACACCATGACCGCCGCCATGCGCGCGGCGAACAGGTCGACGCCGACCGCCTCGGCCGCCTCGGCGTCCTCGCGCACCGCCAGCCAGCGGTAGCCGAGCCGGCTGTGCAGGAGCACCCGCGCCAGGGCGAGCGCGCCGAAGGTCAGGGCCAGCGCGACGTAGTAGAACAGGGCCGGCGCCCCGCGCAGGTTCAGCGGGTCGGCGCCGCCGCCGGGATCGACGGGCAGGAAGAACCCGCCGGAGCCGCCGGTCCAGGCGATGTGGTCGAAGCCGATTCGCGCCACCTCGGCGAAGGCGATGGTGAGCAGCGCGAAGTGGACGCCGCGCACCCCGAAGCGGAAGCCGAGGAAACCGATGAACCCGCCCGCCGCCGCGGCCAGCGCCATGCCGGCCCACAGGCCGAGCCACGGGCCGACGCCGACATGGACGAACAGCGCCGCGCTGGCGTAGGCACCGAGCCCGACGTACAGGGCGTGGCCGAGCGAGAGCAGCCCGGCGAACCCCATCATCACGTTCCATGCCTGGCCGACATAGGCGAACCACAGCACGGTGGTGAGCACGCTGAGGGTGTAGCGGTCGGCCACCAGCGGGGCCGCCAGCAGCGCGGCCACGAACAGCGCCAGGGCGAGGCCGCCGCGCCCCGTCATGAGCGACGCCCCAGAAGCCCCTGCGGGCGCAGCAGCAGGACCAGGATGAGCACGGCGTAGCTGACCAGGGTCTTCAGGGACGGCACGAACAGGAACCCGGCCAGCGCCTCGGTCACGCCGATCAGCACGCCGCCCAGCAGGGCGCCGGGCAGGCTGCCGAGGCCGCCGACGATGACGATGATGAAGCTGAGCAGCGTGTACTCCGGCGCCAGTTGCGGGCGCACCTCCACCACCAGGGCCATCAGCGCCCCGGCGATGCCGACCACCGCCGCGCCGACGCCGAAGGTGAAGGCGTAGAGCCCGTCGAGGTCGAGGCCGACCACCCGCGCCCCCAGGGGGTTGTCGGCGCAGGCGCGGATCGCCGTGCCGGTGCGGCTGTAGCGGAAGAAGGCGAACAGCGCCGCCGCCACGGCCACCGCGCCGATGCCGGCGCGCACCCGCACAGCGTCCAGCACCAGCGGCCCGACCTCCACCGCGTCGAACGCGTAGTCGACGTGAACGCCCCGCGAGTCCGGGCCGAACACCATCAGAAGGGCGTTGACCAGGATGGTCGCCACCCCCAGCAGCAGGATGAACTGCATGTGCTCGGGGCGTTCGACGAACCGGTTCACCAGGCCGCGTTGCAGCCCGTAGCCGAAGGCGAACAGCACCGCGGCGATGATCGGCGCCGCCAGAACCGGATCGAGGCCAAATCCGGCGAACAGCAGCACCGCACCGTACATGCCGGCCACCATCATCTCGCCGTGGGCGAAGTTGACGATGCGCACCACGCCGAAGATGACCGACAGGCCGAGCGCCGCCAGCCCGTAGACCAGCCCGGTCAGGACGCCCGACGCCACGATGTTGAGATAGAGGTCGAAAGGCATTGTCCGCCGCACCCGCGCGATCGCCGTCTGCGGCGTAGCAGCCCGCCCGGTGCGGACGCAAGAAGAGAGTGGCCGCGCCACCGGCGCGGCGTCAGGGGCGGGTCGGCGTCGCGCCCGGCGGCGGCCGGCGTTCCAGGGCGGCCAGCCGGGCCGCCAGGGCGCCGTGCAGGCAGGCCCGGGCGGCGGCGGCGGTCGCCGGATCGCCCTCGCTGCCGCGGCGGAGCCAGCAGGTCGCCCCGGTGCGCTCCTCGAAGCGCCGGTCCTCGATGCGCCAGGCGATGGCGGCCTCCGCCCGGGCGGCCGCGGGAAGCGCCGCCAGCCGGGCCTGGGCCAGGCCGCGGATGCGGCCGTCGAGCGTCGCCAGCGCGGGATCGTCGCAGCGCAAGCGATGCAGCGGCGCGGTGGCCCCGGGGCAGCGGGGGTCGGCGATGACCGGCGGTGGCGGATCGCGCCGGCGTGGCGCCGGCGCCGGGCCAGGCATGGCGGCCGGCGTCGCGGCCGGCCGCGGGGGCGGTGCCGGGGGCAGCGCGGCGGGGCCGCCGGCCGCGCCGGCCACCACGCGGACCGGCGTGCCGACGGGAACCAGGGAGAACACCGTCTCGATGTCCGCGGGGAGCATGCGAAAGCAGCCGCCGCTGGCCTGCCGACCGACGGAGTCGGGGCGGTTGGTGCCGTGGATGGCGTAGGTCGGCCAGCCCAGGTCCAGGGCGTGGCGCCCCAGCGGATTCGCCGGGCCCGGCGGCACGGCGCGCGGCAGGCCGGGATCGGCGCGGCGCTGGTTGGCGGTGGGGTGCCAGGTCGGGTTGCGCCGCTTGCGCACGACGGCGGTGTCGCCCAGCGGGATGGCCACGCCCGGCCGGCCGATGGCCACGGGAAAGGACCGGGCGGGCTCGCCCGCACGGTGCAGGTAGAGGCGCCGGTCGGCCAGGCTGATGACGATCGACGGGGAGGCACCGTCGCCCGCGGCGGCAGCCGCGGCGGCGGCCGGCGGCGCAAGCAACGCCGACAGCATCGTGAGGACGATCGTCACGACCGCGCC
Organism: Azospirillum sp. NS33; assembly: GCF_059703765.1. NCBI lineage: Bacteria > Pseudomonadati > Pseudomonadota > Alphaproteobacteria > Rhodospirillales > Azospirillaceae > Azospirillum > Azospirillum sp. NS33. The sequence goes on from NZ_BAAKJB010000055.1 coordinate 20,391, forward strand.
CCCGCGCCGCCCCCCCCTCCAGGATCTGGCCATGTCCATGGGCCAAGGGAACGACAATTCCGCTAAGGCCGTGTTAATCCAGCCCTCGGGCCGCCGGGAAAAGCGTTCGCCAATCCGCAGACCCTGCCTGTAGACTGCGCCCCGGCAACATCGCGCGCGGAAATCCCGGGGAACAGGCGTCATGGACAGCATCGATCAGGCCTTGTCGGTCGCCACCGAGCACCACAGGGCGGGGCGCACCGCCGAGGCGGAGCGTCTGTACCGCGACGTCCTCGACCGCTCCCCCGGCCACCCCGACGCGCTCCATCTGCTGGGTGTCCTGTCGCTCCAGGCGGGTCGCGCCGCCGAAGCCGCGGAGATGATCGCCCAGGCCATTGCGGGCGACGATGCGTCCACCGTCTTCCACGCCAATCTCGGTCACGCGCTGCACGCGCAAGGGCGCACGCGCGAGGCGGCCGAGAGCTTCGCCCGGGCCCTCCTCCTGGTCTGCAACAGCGGCGAGGACACCGGCAACAGCCTGAACGCCCTGACCGCGCTGATCCTGCGCTACGACCAGGACAGCCGCGAGGCGGCGGCCGAGGTGATTCGCCGCCACTACGCCATGGGCGACGTCATGCGCCGCCTCTCCTTGCCGGCGCACCTCACCGGCGACGCCGGCCACTACCGCGAGCTGGTGGCCGCGATCGTCGCCGAGCCGCAGCGGTTCACCGTTCCGTCCCTGCACTACGCGTACTGGGGCATGGCCCGGCAGGTGTTCATGGGAATGATCCGCCGCGGCCCTCTGTCGGCCTTCGTCACCGAGGACCTGCCGCGCCTCTACGACCTGCTGGTGGAGGAGACGGCGCTGCGCTACGCCACCGCGTCGCGCCTGCGTCCGGCCGGCCCGCGCGCCGGCGTCCAGCGAATCGCCCTGGTGACCAACCAGATGCTGGGGGCCGGCCACCAGCCGACGCTGGACGCCTTCGATTTCGCGCGCCGGTTGCAGGAAGAGCACGGCCGCGACGTCGTGATCGTCAACGCCAACACCATGGCGGCGGCGGTCGAGAACGGCTTCGTGCCCGATTTCACTTACAACGTGACGGAGGAGTACAGCGGCGTCCAGACCATCGAGGCGTTCGGCGCGCGGGTGCGGATGGCGTCCTTCCCGCAGCACCGCTTCGACACGGAGAAGGTGCACGCCATCGTCGACTGGGTCGGGGGGTTCGATCCCGACGTCGTCATCGCCTTCGGCGGCTCCAACATCATCGCCGACCTGTTCGCCGACACCCGCGCCGTGGTCTTCCTGCCGACCGCCGCCGGGCTCCCCAACACCCACGCCCGCCTCGTCCTCGGCTACGACGGGGCGGACCGCCCCGACGGCTGGCCGCCGGGTCTGGCGGCGCGCTTCCGTCCCTTCAGCTTCGGCTGGACGCCGCCGCCGTCCTCCTCGGTGCTGACCCGGACGGAACTCGGGCTCGGCACCGAGGGCGCCCTGTTCGTGGTGGTCGGCAACCGCCTGGACCAGGAGGCCGACCAGCCCTTCCTGGACCAGGTCGACCGCCTCCTCGACCGGCTGCCCGACGCCACCGTGGCCTTTGCCGGCGAGGTCCAGGCGCTGCCGGGGCGGCTGGCGCTGCTGCGCAACGCCCCCCGGGCGCACAGCCTGGGCCACGTGGCGGATGTCCGGGCCCTGCTGCGGCTCGCCACCGCCGTTCTCAACCCGCGCCGTCAGGGCGGCGGCGGCAGCGCCGCCTTCGCCCTGGCCGAAGGGGTGCCGGTGGTGACGACACCCGACGGCGACGTGGCCCGGGTGGTCGGACCGGATTTCACGGTCGACAGCGACGCGGCGCTGCTGGACCGCGCCGTGGCGCTCGCCAGCGATCCCGCCCTGCTGGCCGCCCAGGCGGCGGCGGCGCTGGCGCGCTTCGCCGTCGCCGGGGACCGTGGCCGCGCCGTGGCCCGGCTGCTCGAGCTCTGCGGCGAGGCGGCGGCGGGCTGAGGCCGCCCGCCGGAGGCGTCAGCCGCGCGTGCGCCAGCCCGGCATCGGAAAGATCGGCGCGGCCTCGGCCGACGCCTCCGGCAGCACCACCGTGGGCCGGGACTCGCGGTTCTGCACGCAGGCCGACGCGAGGTTGACGTTCTGCCCCCGGGCGTCGAAGGTGATCGCCGGCCCGACCATCATCTTCTGCTCCAGTGCGGTCGTCCGCAGGGCGTCGAGCATCGGCTCGGACGCGGCGCTGCCGGCCCGCCTGAAGGCGTCGGCGGCGACCAGGATCGCCTCCAGCGTGAACGCCACGTTGAACGCGTAGCCTTCGAACCGGTCGCCGGGGAAGGCCTTCTCGAACGCCGCCCTGGCCCGTCCGGTCAGGTCGGCCTTGGGATCGTACCAGGGCAGGTTGGTGATGGCATAGTCGGCGTATTTGCCCAGCACCTTGTAGGTCTGCTCGTCGTACAGGCCGGGCGATCCCGGCGACACCACGCCCATGGGCTCCCAGCGCTGCTTCACCATCTCCTTGATCATCATGATCGCGTCGTTGGCGCGGGTGGTGACGATGGCGAGGTCGGCTCCGGTCGCCTTCGCCCGGGTCACCTCGATGGCCAGGTCCTGGGCCTTGGGATCGTAGGCGATGCTGTCGACGACGGCGAACGGCATGCCCAGGGTCGGGAACAGCGCGTCCATCGCCGCCTTGTTGGCCATGCCGAAGGTGTCGTTGGCGTGGAGGAACACCGCGGACGCGGGCGTCGCGCCGGTCACCCGGAACAGCTCCTTCATCAGCGACAGGCCGTTGGACACCAGCATGGTGCTGGTGGGGAAGTTGCGGAACACGGTGCGGTGGCCCTGCTCCGTCAGCTTGTCGGCGGCGGCGATGTTGATGACCAGCGGGACGCCGCGCTGCTCGCAGACCTGGGCCGCGGCCGCCGTCTGGCCGCTGTCGAAGGCGCCGACGATGACGCGGGCGCCGTCGTCGATCAACTTCTCCGCCCGCGCCCGGGCCACGTCCACGCTGGATTCCGTATCGGCGGACAGGATCTCGATGCGGTAGCCCAGGTCGCCGAGCACCGCCGGCGCGATGTCGGCGCCGCGCTGGCAGGCCTGGCCGGGCTGCGCCAGATGGCCCGACCGCGGCAGCAGGACGCCCACCCGCAGGGCGGTCTCCTGGGCGAAGGCCGGCGCCCGTCCGACGGCGGCGAGCGCCCCCAGCGCCGCCGCCGTCCGGCCGAAGCGGCGACGGGTGAGGCCGGACGGGAGGGGCGCTGGGGGCACCATCGTGCGCGACGGGTCGCTGGGCATGGCGGGCCTCTCCCTCCGGACGTGGTCTCGGCTTCCCGAACTGTCGCCGAAGAGGGCGGCATTGCAAAGGGGATTCCGCTACGCTGGACCGCCCCGTCCCGCGCCGCGCCGCACCGGAGTCGCCCGTCATGGCCACCATCGCCGAAGCCCTCGCCGCGGCCCTCGCCCACCTCAAAGCCGGCCGGCTCGCCGAGGCGGAGATCCTCTACACCCGCATCCTCGACGTCGAGCCGGAGGAGCCGGAGGCCCTGCACCGGCTGGGCCTGGTGCACGCCCGCCGCGGCAGCAACGACCGCGCCGCCGAGCTGATCGCCCGCGCCACGGCCGCCGAGAACGCCGACCCCGACGCCCTGTTCAACCTGGGCGTCCTGCACCACGTGGCGCTGCGCACCCAGGAGGCCATCGCCTGCTACCGCCGGGCCGTCTCCCGGCGCCCGGACTTCGTGGACGCCGAGTACCACCTCAGCGAGGCGCTGCAGGCCATCGGCCGCATCGGCGAGGCGCTGGAGGTTCTGGAGCCCCTGCTCTCCCGCCACCCCGGCTTCGAGCCGGCGCGCCGCCAGCGCGGCGACATCGAGGCGGCGCTCGGCCGGCCGGGCGCGGCGGTGGCGCACTACGAGGAGGCGGTCGCCCTGGCCCCCGGCGACGCCCTGGCGCGCGCCCGCCTCGACGAGCAGCTCGCGCTGTTCCGCAGACGCCGCGCCATCCTCGACGCCGCGCCCGGCGGGCGCCACGACCTGCGCGACGTCACCATGCTCGTTCCCTTCCGCAAGGATTCCGAGGACCGCGCCCGCAATCTGCGGCTGATCGTGTCCCATCTCGTGAAGCACGCCGACACCACCGTGCTGGTGGGCGAGGACCGCGACGGCCCCAGCGACGTCGCGGCAGCCCTGGGTCCGGAGCTGGCGGCGCGCTGCCGCCACCTGCACCTGACCGGCAACGACACCCCCTTCACCCACAAGGCGCACCTGATCAACCGCATGGTCGAGGCCGCGACGACCCCCATCGTCGCGCTGCACGACACCGACATCGTCGTGGACCCCGTGCAGTATGTGCTCGCCCGCGACGCCGTGCGGACCGGTGCGGCCATGGTCTTCCCGTTCAACGGCCTGTTCTTCTGGATGCTCGGGCCGGCGCCGGTCGCCCAGTTCGCCGCCACCCTGTCGAGCGCGGTGCTGACCGCGCTGGCGCCGCGCCACCCGGTCATGCACAACAACTCGCCGGGCGGCGGCGCCTTCTTCGACCGGGCGACGCTGCTGGCGGCCGGCGGCTACAACGAGCGCTTCCTGTCCTGGGGCTACGAGGACGACGAGATCCAGGACCGCATGCGGCGCCTCGGCCACCGGGTGGAGCGGGTGCCGGGGCCGCTCTTCCACCTGGAGCACGAGCGCCCCCTCAACAGCAGCGACGCCAATCCCTTCCTGGCGGCCAATCGGGCGGAGCTCGAGCGCATCCGCGCGGCGTCCGCCGACGCCATCCGCGCCGACGTCGCCGCCGGCCGGCTGCGCCGCCCGCTGCTCAGCTGCGCGCGCGACCTGGCGCCCGGGTGACCTCCGGCGGCCGGCGCTGTTGGGGAGGGAGGTTTCCCTGACGACGGAGGCACCCCATGCGCTGTGCGCGCACCCCTTCCATCGCCGCCGCAACCGGCGGCCTGCTGGCCACCGCCCTCGCGCTCGGTCCGGCCACCGCCCTGGCCCAGGATGCCCCACCCCTGCCCGGCGGCGCCGGCAGCGTCGAGACCTCGGCCGGTCCGATCCGGGTCGAGGCGGTGGCCGGCGGGCTGGAACACCCCTGGGGCCTCGCCTTCCTTCCCGACGGCCGCGCCCTGGTGACGGAGAAGCCGGGCCGCCTGCGCATCCTGGAGCGCGACGGCAGCCTGTCGGCGCCCCTGGCCGGCACGCCGGAGGTTTTCGCCGAAGGCCAGGGTGGCCTGATGGACGTCGCCATCGCCCCCGGATTTGCCGACAACCGGACCGTCTACCTCAGCTTCGCCGAGGCCGGCGACGGCGGCACCGCGGGGACCGCCCTGGGCCGCGGCACCCTGGCCGGCGACCGGATCGAGGACTTCCAGGTGATCTTCCGCCAGCAGCCGAAGATCGACGGCCCCAACCATTTCGGCAACCGCATCGCGTTCGGCGGCGACGGCACGCTGTTCCTGGCCCTGGGCGAACGGTTCCAGTTCGACCCGGCGCAGGACCCGTCCAACACCCTGGGCACCGTGGTCCGCCTCAACCAGGACGGGACGGTGCCGGACGACAACCCGTTCGCCGGAACGGCCGGCGCTGACCCGTCCGCCGGCATAGCCGGCGCTGACCCGTCCGCCGGCATAGCCGGCGCTGACCCGGCGGTCTGGTCCTACGGCCATCGCAACATCGAGGCGGCGGCCGTCGATCCGGCGACCGGCGCCCTGTGGATCGCCGAGATGGGGCCGCTGGGCGGCGACGAGCTGAACCGGCCCCGGGCCGGCGCGAACCACGGCTGGCCGGTGGTGAGCTGGGGCCGGCACTACGACGGGCGCGCCATCCCCGACCCGCCGACCCGGCCCGATCTCGCCGACGCCGCCCTGCATTGGACGCCGGTGATCTCGCCCTCGGGAATGGTGTTCTACGCCGGCGCGCTGTTCCCGCAGTGGCGGGGCAGCGCGCTGATCGGCGGGCTGAGCGGCACCGCCGTGGTGCGCGTCGCCGTCGACGGCGACACCCCGCGCGAGGTCGAGCGCATCCCGCTCGGCGCGCGCATCCGCGACGTCGCCGAGGCCCCGGACGGCGCCGTCCACGTCCTCATCGACGCCGCCGACGGCGCGGTCTGGCGGATCGCGCCCATGGAGTCCGCCGACCAGGCGTCGGGCGGGTGACCGCCGGCCGGCGCGGGCGGCGGGCCGAAGAGCCGTCTTTCCGCCGATCGCGTCACGATGTCGCCGAAATTTTGCTGCACGGGCACCAGGGTCTGGAATAAACGTGGAGGACGCGCGTTCGTGCTGATGGCATAGGTTGCCTGGCCAGTGATGGCCGGCCTCCGGCCCGGAACGAGCGCCGCGTCGTCCTACCCTCTCCGGTGGGCCGTTCCCAACCACGGGCACGGCCGCCTGAACCGATCGGGTGCGCGGTTGAGCAAATTCGGGGTCGAGCTGGAAGTCCACATCGCGTCGTTGCGCCGCTACGCGCGGGCGCTGCTTCGCAATCGCGCGGACGCCGAGGATCTGGTGCAGGAGGCGTTGACCCGGGCGGTCGCCCGGGCGGACACATTCAAGGCGGGGACCAACCTGCGGGCGTGGCTTTTCACCATCCTGCACAACGTCCACGTCAACCAGGTGCGATCCCGCGCCGCGCGACCGGACGAGGTGACGGTGGATTCGGTCGAATCCCGCCTGGTCACCCCGCCCCGGCAGGAGGAGCGGGTCGAGGTGCGCGACATGATGCGCGCCCTCGACGAGTTGCCGGACGAGCAGCGGCAGGTGCTGCTGCTGGTGGCTCTGGAGGGCCTGAAATACGAGGAGGTCGCCACGACGTTGGGCGTCCCGATCGGTACCGTGATGTCGCGCCTCTCGCGGGGGCGCGACGCGGTCCGGGCGAAGCTGGCCAACGACGGATCGGTGGCTCTGCGAAGGGTGAAGTGATGAACGCGCACCGGCTTTTGGACGAGGAACTGCACGCCTACGTGGACGGCTGCCTGGATGGCGACCGCCGCCTGGCGGTGGAACGGTGGCTGGCCGAGGACGCCGAGGCGGCGCGCCGGGTCGAGGACTACCGCGCCCAGGCGGCCCTCCTGCACGAGATCTTCGACCCGGTCCTGCGCGAGGCGCCGGACGCCGAGGCCGGGGAGCTCACCCTGCAGCTCAAGGGGCGGCTCGCCGGAAACGACAATGTGGCGCCGTGGCACGCCCGGCCGCTGGCGCGCGTGGCCGCGGCGGTGATGCTGCTGGTCGCCGGCGCGTCGGGGGGCTATCTGGGGCGGGGCACCGTGGACCCGGCCCCGGCCCCGGTGGCCCAGTCCGTCGCCAAGCGGACGACCTTGCAGACCTTCGCCGAGGAGGCCGCCCAGGCACACAGGTTCTACACCGCCGACGAACGCTTCCAGGTGGAGATGGGCGCCGAGGACCAGGGGGCACTCGACAGCTGGCTGTCGCAGCGCGTCGGCCGCTCCGTGTTCGGCCCCGACCTGTCCAAGGTCGGCTACCGCCTGATCGGCGGACGCTCGCTGCCCACCGACACCGGGGCCGGCGCCCAGTACATGTACATCAACGACCAGAGCAAGCGGATCACCCTGTTCGTCGGCCAGCCCCCGGCCGGTCAGGAGGCGTCCTTCAGCTTCGCCCAGGCCGGCGACGTCGCGACGTTCTACTGGGTCGAAGGGGGCCTGGCCTACGCGCTGATCGGCCGCCTGTCGAAGGACGAGCTGCTGGGGATCACCAAGGCGGTCTACGAGGACGTGAAGGCGGGGCCGAAGCCGCCGCAGCCCGAGGCGCCGGCGCCGCAGCCCCAGCCGCACGTCCAGCCGGCCGCGCCCCAGCCCGCCGAGCTGCCGCCGCAGCCCTTGCAGCAGCAGGAGCAGAACCCGGTGCAGCCGATCAGCGACACCCAGAAGTCCAAGGAGAGCTGATCGTCCCGAGCCGGCAGCGGAGGCTCCGGCGGGGGCATCGGGCGTGACGGCGGGGGCATGAACGCGGGCGGGCGGCGCGTTCGCCCGCCAAGCCTCACCCACGGGCGAAGGCCCGCGGTGGTCACGCGGTGGTCAGACGACGATGTTCAGGGTTCAGACGACGATGTTCAGGGTCTGGCCGCGCGTTTCGGTGACGGCGCCGCCTCCACCGCCACTGCCGCCGAGCAGCGTGGTCACCACGTCCTGCTGCTGCTGCGCCGTCTGGGACAGGGCCTTCACCCCGAAATCGACCTGCGCCTGCCCCTGACGAAGGGCCAGAGCCGCCCCGGTGAGGGTGCTTGTGGCGGGATCGATGGACATTGGCGCTCCGGGTTCCGTTCAGATCACGAGATCGACGCGCGTGGCGGCCCCGCCAGCATAGCCGCGTCCCGCGCCCGCTGTCGATGCCCCGGTCGATGCCGCCGCCGCGGTGGCGACCGCCACCGCCGCCTCGGCCGTCGACCGACCGGGCAGCGGGCGCGCCGCGGCGGCGACCGGCGCGGACCCGCCCGATGCGCTCGTGCCGCTCGCCGCCGCGCCGCCGCGTTCGGCGACCGCAGCCGTCGACGCACCGCCCACCACCAGCTCCAGCTTCGGCTTGCGCGCGTCCCGCTCCTTCTTCTGCGCTTCTTCGTACTGCTTCAGCGCCGTTTCCGAGGGGATCTGCGACTGGGTCTCGCCGGTTGCCGGGTCGCGGTAGAGCAGCACCAACTTCGAGGCGTCGGGGTTGAAGGAAAACGCCACCACCGGGTAGCGCCCGATGATCGGCTCCTCCTGGAACAGCCCGGCGGTGGCGGCGGCGGTGGGCGCCGCGCCGCGCCCGGGCGCCGTGCTCTCGCCCGGCGGGGTGTCGCGACCGGAGGCTGTGTCCGTTCGCCAGACGCCCCTGCCGGCGGTATGGACGGGCGCCGGGGGCGCAGCGTATGCAGTGCTTTCCACGTACATATCCGTTGGCCCATTCCGGTGGCATGCTTTGCAAAGACGTTACATCGAATCCCGCGCACCGTAAAGGGTTTGTTCACGATTGTCCGATGACGGATGATTCTCCCGGATTCGTGGATGCGGGCCGGCGACTCCGGTGGGTCTTGGACCACAGGCGACGAAACCTTGACCGCCGCCCGTCTTGCCTTGGCGCGGGGCGCCGTTCAGGCGCCTATGCTTGCCCTCCGGGACGGCGGGCGGTGACCACCAGGCCGTCGACGGGACGTCCGCTCTCGTGGCGCAGCGCCGCCGGCCGGACGCTCTCCGCGGCGAGCCCCGCGGCCGCCAGCGCGGCCCGCACATGGGCCTCGCCATGGGCATAGCGGCCGTGCGGGTTCAGGCGGTGCGCGCGCGGGTCCGGGCCGTCCAGGCGTTCCACGGTGAAGGCGAGGACGCCGCCCGGCCGCAGGGACCGCGCAGCGCTGCCCAGGATGTCCCGCAGCGGCCCGAAATAGCACAGCACGTCGGCCGCGACGACGAGGTCGAAGGCGCCGGGGGAGCGCTCCAGGAACGCCCCCAGCTCGGCTTCGGCCAGCGCGTCGTAGAGGCCACGGCCGCGCGCCCGGTCGAGCATCCGGGGCGACAGGTCGACGCCGGTGAGCCGGCGGGCCACCGGCCTCAGGAACGGCGCGCACAGCCCGGTGCCGCACCCCGCGTCCAGCACGTCCAGCGTGCCCGGCGGCGGCGCCGCGCCGGCCGGGCCGACGGCCGCCACCACCGCGTCCGCCAGCAGCGCCGGGGCGCGGTAGTCGAGGTCGGCGAGGGTGCGCTCGAACTCCCCGGCGAAGCCGTCGAACAGCAGGCGCACGTAGGCGTCCGCCGCCCGCTCCTCGTGGCCCACCCCGGCCATGGCCGCCGCGGCGTGGCGGGCCAGGGGCTGGTCGGGATGGTCGCGCAGCCAGCGCACGGCGTGGCGTGCCGCGGCGGCCTGGCCGCCGGCATCGTGGAGCAGGTAGATGGCGCTGCCCAGGTTGTCGTGCGCCAGGGCCATGTCCGGGCGGCACGCGGCGGCCCGGCGGTAGGCGGCGATCGCCGCCTCGGCGTCGCCCTCGCGCAGCAGGTTGCCCAGGTTGTTGTGGGCGTCGGCGTAGTCCGGCGCCTCCGCCAGCGCCCGGCGCAGCGCGAGGGCGGCCGCGGCGCGGCGCCCGGCGCGGTTCAGGCTCGACCCGATGTTGTAGTGGACCGCCGGGTGGTCGCGGCCCAGGCGCAGAACGCGGCGGTAGCTGGCGACCGCCTCGCCGTAGCGGCCCTGGGCGTCGAGGACGCTGCCCAGGTTGTTGTAGGCCTCGGCGTGGCCGGGGTCCGCCGCCAGCACCCGGTGGTAGGCGGCGGCGGCCTCGTCGAGGCGCCCCGCACCGGCCGCCGCCGCGGCCGCGGCGAACAACCGCGCGGTGCGGTCGGCGCGCGCGCCGAGGCGCAGCGCGGAGGCGCGGGGGGACGCGGGCCGGTCGGTCACGGCGGGCTCCTCGGCGGTGGTGTTGGCCGGGTTCCTTGTAGCGGGACTTGCGCATGATGGCACGGCCATGTTGCCATGGCCGCCGCAGTGGGCAGGAGCAGCGGGGCGCGGCGCGACACGACCATGGGCAAGGACCGCAAGCACGGCGCAGCGCCGCCCACCGCCCACCTCGCCAGCCGGCTCGCCGACGCGGTCGCCCACCACCGGGCCGGGCGCCTGGCGGAGGCCGAGGCCGGCTACCGCACGGTGCTCGGTGCCGCGCCGCGCCACCCCGACGCGCTGCACCTGCTGGGGGTTCTGGCCATCCAGTCCGGGCGACCGGCCGACGCCGCCGCGCTCATCGCCCGGGCCATCGACGCCGATGGCGGCGTCGCCGACTACCACGACAACCTCGGCACCGCCCTGGCCGCCGCCGGCCGGCCGGCCGAGGCCGTCGCGGCGCACCGCCGCGCCCTGCGGATCCGGCCCGACTCGGCGGCGATGCGCTTCAACCTCGGCAACGCCCTCCAGGCCGACGGCCGCACCGCCGCGGCCGCGGCCAGCCACCGGACGGCGCTGGCCCTGCAGCCCGACTACGCCAAGGCATGGTTCAATCTCGGCAACGCCCGGCGCGACGCGGGCGACGCCACCGCCGCGGTCGCCGCCTTCGCCCGTGCCGCCACCGTGGCGCCGGCCATGGCGGAGGCGCACAACAACCTCGGCGACGCGCTGGCCGCGGTCGGCCGGCTCGGCGAGGCGGTGGCCCAGCACCGGATCGCCGTCCGGCTGCGGCCGGACGACGCCAACGCCTGGTACAACCTGGGCTCCGCCCTGCAGCAGAAGGCCGCCTACGAGGAGGCGGAGATCGCCTACCGCCAGGCCCTGCAACGCGCGTCCGGGCATGTCGGCGCGCTGAACAACCTGGGCAGCGTCCTGAAGCGTCTGGGCCGGCCCGACCAGGCGGAAACCTGCCACCGCATGGCCCTGGAGCGCCGGCCGGACTTCGTCGAGGCGCTCTACAACCTGGGCAACGCGCTGCAGGCGCAAGGCCGCATCGACGAGGCCGCGGCCTGCTACGAGCAGGCCCTGGAGCGCAAGCCGGACCTCGCCACGGCGTCCTACAACCTGTCCCTGCTGGCGCTGCTGCACGGCGATCTCGCCCGCGGCTGGTACGGCTACGACCGCCGCTTCGCGGCCCAGGAGGCGCGGCCCGACCGCCGCATCGCCGCCGCCGTCTGGCAGGGCGAGCCGCTGTCCGGGCGGCGTCTGCTGGTGTGGCGCGAGCAGGGGATCGGCGACGAGCTGATGTTCGCGTCCTGCTACCACGACCTGCTCAACGCCGCCGGCGGGCCGGTCACCGTCGAGGCCGACCGCCGCCTCGCCAGCCTGCTGGCCCGCTCCTTCCCCGCCGCCACCGTACGGGCCGAAAGCTGCGACGCCGCCGGAGCGGAGCGCATCGACCCGCCCGACGCCGACCGCCAGCTGCCGGCGGGCAGCCTGCCGCACCGCCTGCGCGGCACGCTCGCCCGCTTCCCGGGGCGGGGCCGGCGGGCGGGGGGCCGGCCCGCCCCGGCCGGGGGGGGG
>NZ_BAAKJB010000056.1:0-31052 GCF_059703765.1 Azospirillum sp. NS33
GGCCGGCGCGTCGCCGCGTCGGGCCAGCGCGGTGGCGGCGGTGGCGGCGACGCTGTGCCAGTACCCCGGGGCGGGCTGACGGAACAGCCGCGCCGTCGGGTACCACGGGCTGTCGTCCCGGCCGAGCAGCCAGCGCCAGTCGGGCACGTGGGACAGCAGCACCCACAGCGGCACGCCCAGGGCGCCGGCGAGATGGGCCGGGGCGGTGCACGACGACACCACCAGGTCCAGGTTGGCCATGATGGCCGCGGTGTCCGCGAAGTCGCGGATCTCCGGTCCCAGGTCGGCGAAGCCGGGCGGCGTCGCCACGCGCTCGAGATCCTGGCGCCCGGCCCCCACCTGGATGCCGAAGAAGCGCACCCCCGGAACCTCCAGCAGTGGCCGCAGCACGGCCAGCCCGGGCGAGCGCAGACGGTCGGCGGGAAACACCGGGTTGCCGGCCCACACCAGGCCGACCGCCGGACCCCGTCCGGGGAGCCGGTCCAGCCGCCGGCGCCAGGCCGCCACCCGCTCCGCGTCGGCGGCGAGGTAGGGGACGGTGGCGGGAATCGTTTCCAGGGTCGTGGCGAAGGCGCGGGGCAGGCTCAGCAGCGGGCATTGCACGTCGAAGGCGGGCAGGGGGGCGCCCTGGGGCACCACCGCGGCGACGCCGGCGACGCTGGCCATCAGGTCCACCAGGTCGCGCCCGACCTCCAGCACGACCCGCGCCCCCCGCGCCGCCACCAGGGGCGCGTAGCGGACGAACTGGATGGCGTCGCCACGCCCCTGCTCCTCGTACAGCAGGATGGTGCGCCCGGCGATGTCGCCGCCGTCCCACAGCGGCTGGGCGAAGCCGCGCGGTTTGGTGGGGAAGTCCGGAATGCGCCACCGCGCCTCGTAGCCATCCCACGCCTCCTGGCAGCGTCCGGCCAGCAGCAGCGCCAGCGCGCGGTTCCAGCGGATCAGCGGTTCGGCCGGGGCGAGGCGTTCGGCGCGGTCGTGGCCGGCCAGGACCGCGTCCATGCGGGACGGGTCGGCCACCACGTTGGCCCGGTTGGCCAGCGCCGCCGCCAGGGCGGGGTCGAGGGCCAGGGCGCGGTCGAAGGCGGCCACCGCGGCGGCGGGGGCGCCGGTGCGGCGCAGCGCCCGGCCGAGCAGATCCCACAGCGCCACCGCCCCGGGGGTGAAGCGCAGCGTCCGCCGTGCGGCGGTGGCGGCGTCCGGCCACGCGCCCGCGTCGGCCAAGGCCGCAGCCAGCCTTTCCTGGGCGGCGGCCGCGGTGGGATCGAGGACCAGGGTTGCGCGCAGCGCGGCCGCCGCGTCGGCGTGCCGGGTCCCGGCGGTCAGGGCGCGGGCGAACGCGAAGCGGGCCGGCGCCGAGTCCGGGGCGAGCCGGACGGCGGTGCGCAGCGCGGCGACCGCACCGTCGCCGGCGCCGGCGTCGAGGCGGGCCAGGCCGAGCTGTATCCAGGCCTCCGCGCCCTCGGCGCGCACGCGGACCGCGCGCTCCAACCAGGCCAGGGCACCGGCGGCGGGGTCTCCCCGGCGCCACGCGGTGCCGAGGCGCTGCGCCGCCTCCGCCAGGTCGGGCTGCAGGATCAGCAGGCGGACGGCGGCGGCGGCGGCCCGGCCGTGGCGGCCGGCGTCCTCGTCCAGCATGGCCAGCGACAGGGCCAGCTCGGCCGAATCCGGGCACAGGGTGAGCGCGGTGCGAAAGGCGTCCGCCGCCGCCTCCGACCGGCCCAGCTCGCGCAGCACCTTGGCGTGGTTGGCGCGGTAGTCGCTGACGTCCGGGCCCAGCGCCACCGCCTTCCCGATCAGCGTGGCGGCCGACTCCAGGCGGCCCGACTGGCCGTGCAACAGGCCCAGGAGATGCAGGGCGTTGGCCTGGTCGGGGACGGCGTCGAGGATGCGCGCGTAGAGGCCCTCCGCCTCCACGGTGCGCCCGGCGAGGTGATGGTCCAGCGCGATGTTCAGCGCTTCCTGGACGGTTGCCATGGGACGTCCCTTGTGGTGCCGCCCGATTATGGGCGACGGCGCGCGGCACGCAATGGCCGGCGCGATCCGCGGTCGCCCGCGAGGCAAATCGTCCGCAGGGCGCGGCCGGTCGCGCGATGGTTGGAAATCGCCGCGGGACCGTCCATAATCGCCGCCCCGCGTACCCCGTTTGATGCAGTTCACGACGACCTCCGCAAGGGTCGAGATACAGGATCGGCGTTGTCCATCAGTCGCGCTGCCGAGGCCGAGGAACCGGACAGTCGGCCGTCCGCCACGGTTCCCCGCGGCGCCGGCTTCCTGACGTCCTTGGCCGAGAGCCTGATCACGGGCGGGGCCTTCGCCCTCCTCTACCTGGACCAGGACGGCCGGTGCCGGCACGCCGACGAGCGGTTCGCCGCCCTGCTGGGCCGTGCGCCGGAGGCGCTGGCCGGGCGTCCCGTGGACGAGCTGTTCCGCGACGCCGCGCCGGCGGCGGCGGCGGCGTTCGCCGCGGCGCTTCGCAGCGGCGCCACCCAGGCCGTCGACGCCGCGCTGCGGACGGGCGACGGTGCGGCGGTGACACTCACCGGGTGCATCCTTCCCCACCGCGCCGGCGACGCCGCCCCCGACGGGTTCCTGGCGCTCCTGCGCGAGGCCGGCGCCCCCGCTCCCGTGGCGACCGACCTGGCCTCGCGCCGCGATCCCTTCGTGGCCGCCCTGCTCGACGCGGCGGTGGACGGGATCGTCATCACCGACGGCCGCGGCGTCATGCGGTCGGTCAACCGCGCCTGCTGCGAGCAGTTCGGCTTCGCCGAGGAGGAGCTGGTGGGGCAGAACGTCATGCGGCTGATGCCGCCGCCCTTCGCCCGCGACCACGACCGCTACATCGACACCTACCGTGCCACCGACCGGGCCAAGATCATCGGCATCGGCCGTGACACCCTGGGCCGGCGCAAGGACGGCACGGTCTTTCCGATCCACCTGAGCGTCGGCCAGGCGCGCCTGGGCGCGGAGATCGCCTTCGTCGGCATCATCCGCGACATCTCCGACCGCCTGGCGGCCGAGCAGCGCGCGTCCTATCTCGCCCGTCACGATCCGCTGACCGGCGTGCTGACCCGCACCGCCTTCCTGGAGGAGTGCGAGGGCGTGCTGCGCGACCGCGCCGGTGAGGGCGAGGGCGACGATGCCCGCAGCTACGCCCTGTACGCCCTCGACGTCGACCAGTTCAGCGACGTCAACGAGGCGTTCGGCTTCCACGTCGGCGACGCCGCCCTGAAGGCACTGGTCAGCCGGCTGCGCGAGGTGCTGCCGCGCGAAACCTACATCTGCCGCGTCGCCGCCGACGAGTTCGTCGCCCTGTCCCGGGTGGACGGCGCCGACACCGCGTGCGCGCTGGCCGAGGCGCTGCACGACCGCCTCACCGCGTCGATCCACGCCGAGCGGCACTGGGTGCGGCTGCGCGTGTCCGTCGGTGCGGCGGTGCTGGACGGGGCGCACGAGCGGCTGGAGGACCTCAGCGCCAGGGCCAAGCTGGCGCTCCAGTCGGCGCAGCACGGCGGCGGCAATGTGGTGTGCGTCTACACGCCGGCGATGGCGGCGGCGGCGACCCGGCGCACCCTGCTGACCATGCACCTCGCCCACGCCATCGAGCGCGAGGAGTTGCGGCTGGTCTTCCAGCCCATCGTCGACGGTGCCACCGGCCGCATCGTCAGCGCGGAGGGCCTGCTCCGCTGGTCCCACCCGGCGCTCGGCGCGGTGTCGCCGGGGGAGTTCATCCCGGTGGCCGAGGAGAGCGGGCTGATCGTGCCGATCACCGACTGGGTCTTCGTCACCGTGGTGCGGCACATGACGGAGCTGGACGCCGCCGGAGCGCTGCCGGACCGGATCTTCGTCAACATCTCGGGCCAGCAGTTCCTGCGCGGCAACCTCACCCATCGCCTGGCCGAACTGCTCGGCGACCACCCGCGGCTGCACGGGCGGCTCGGCCTGGAGATCACCGAGCAGGCGGCGGTGCGCGACCTCACCGCCGCCGTCCGCACCCTCGACGAGCTGGCGGCGATCGGCGTGCAGGTCGCCATCGACGATTTCGGCTCCGGCTATTCGTCGCTGAGCTACGTCCAGCAGCTTCCCGTCACCAAGCTGAAGATCGACCGCTCCTTCATCACCGGGCTGCCGCACGACCGGAAGAACGTGGCGCTGGTGCGCGCCGCCATCGGCATGGCCCACGGCCTCGGCCTCGCCACCGTCGCCGAGGGGGTCGAATACGACGAGCAGCGGGAATTCCTGGCCGGGATCGGCTGCGACATGCTGCAAGGCTACCTGTTCGGCCGGCCGATGCCGGCCGACGCGTTGGCCGCCCTGGTGCGCGGCCAGGCGCCGCCGGCGAAACCATAGGGTCCGCGGCGGTCAGTCCGGCCGCTCGCCGCGCCGCCGCTGGCGCCGCTCCCAGCGGCGGAACGCCGCACGGCGCCAGCGCCCCCGCAGCTCGGCGAGCAGGGCGGCGGGGCGTGCGAGCAGGGCGGTCCGCGGCCGGCCCGGGCCGCTCGGCTCCAGCGCCAGACCGACGGCGGTGATCGTGCCGTCCTCGATGTCGCGCACGATCAGCTCCACCCCGCCCAGCCGGATGCGGTCGCCCAGCTCGAAGGCCTCCCCGAACTCGGCCTGGAACAGCCCGCTCAGCGTGCGCTCGGCGTTGGCGAGGGACACCGGAAGGCCGTAGAGCTCGGCCACCTGGCCCACCGTCACGTCGGGCAGCAGCACCAGGTCGCCGTAGAAATCGCGGTCGTCCTGGTCGAGGGCGCGTGCTCCGCCCATCAGCTTGTCCAGCAGCGCCAGCCGGTCCGGCGCCATGAACAGGTAGACGCGGTCGGCGGCCAGCAGCGGTCGCGCCTTGTGCAGCGGCACCACCCGACCGTCGCGGATCACCAGCGAGGGCCGTGCCCAGCGCGGCAGCCGCTGGCCCCGGGCGACGGCGCTGTCGGCATGGACGGTGTAGGCCACCAGCTCGTGCTCGGCGTCGCCGGGAAGCTCCAGCTCCACACGTTCCACCGGTCCGGTCCGCGGCGGCACGATCAGGCGCAGCCACCGTGCCATGGGACGGATCGTCCAGCCCTGGACCAGAAGCGAGACGATCACCACCAGGAAGGCGGTGTTGAAGATGTCCTGGCCGCTGGGCAGGCCGCCGAGGATCGGCACCAGCGCCAGCAGGATCGACACCGCGCCGCGCAGGCCCACCCAGGCGATGAAGGTGGTCTCGTTGCCGGTGAACCGGAACGGCAACAGGCACAGCCACACCGCCAGGGGGCGGGCGACCAGGGTCAGCACCAGCGCCAGGGCGATGGCGGCGGGGGCGATGTCCGCGAAGGTGCGTGGCGTGGCGAGCAGCCCCAGCATCACGAACATGACGATCTGACTGAGCCAGGTCAGCCCGCTGTGGAACCGCCGCAGCCCCTGGGCGCCGCGCAGCGGCAGGTTGCCGGCGATCAGACCGGCGATGTAGACCGCGAGGAAGCCGCTGCCGCCGGCCACCGTGGTGGCGGCGAAGACGAACAGCGCGAAGGCCAGCGACACCACCGGGTTGAGGCCGGAGTCCAGGCGGGCCACGTTGATGAAGGCCACCAGCAGGGTGCCGCCGACCACGCCGCCCAGCGCCCCGCCGCCGAGCTGGGCGACGAAGGTGAGGGCCATCGCCGCGGGGGTCGCGGCCTCCGGCTGGGTGGCCGCCTGGACCAGCAGCACGGTCAGCAGGATGGCCATGGGATCGTTGCTGCCGGATTCGATCTCCAGGGTCGATCGGACGCGCTCGCGGATGGTGATGCCGCCGACGCGCAGCAGGAAGAAGACCGCCGCCGCGTCGGTCGAGCTGACCACCGCGCCGACCAGCAGCGCCTCCACCCAGCCGAGGGCGAGCAGGTAGTGGGCCGCCGCGCCGACCACGGCGGTGGTCAGCGCGACGCCGACCGACGCCAGGGTCAGGGCCGGCCAGGCGGCGGTGCGATAGCTGTGGAAGGGGGTGTCGAAGCCGCTTTCGAACAGGATCACCGCCAGGGCGATGGAGCCGACGAGAAAGGCGGCCGGCGCGTCGTTGAAGTAGATGCCGCCGATGCCGTCCTCGCCGGCGATCAGCCCCACCGCGAGGAAGATCAGCAGCAGCGGCGTGCCGATTCGCATGGCAACGTAACTGGTGAGGATGCTGGCGATCAGCAGCGTCGACCCGACCAGGATGATGAAACTCGCCGCCTCCATTTCGTACGCACCCGACCTTCCCGCCGCCGCCCGGCGCGCGCGACTCCACCGCGCCGATTCCATCGGTTTGGTGCGGCGCACGCAAGGGGTACGCGCGACCGCCGCGATGTCACGGCCGGCACCGGGCGAATGTGGTATGACGTTGGTACCAGAACGGATCGGGAGTGCTCAGCCGTGGCCGCAACCACGCCCATCGTCCTGCCGGCGGTCCTTGCGCTGCCGGTCCTTGCGCTGCCGGTCCTTGGGCTGCTGGTCCTCGCGCCGCCGGTGCGCGCCGAGGATGCCGCGTTCGCCGGCCGCATCGTCCGGATCGACCGCGATTGGGGAGACCTGGAGGTCGGCCAGACCGATGGCGCGTCGGGGCGCTTGGTGGTCACCGGCCCGGCCAGCGCGTTCTGGCCGACCGGCGGCCTCGGCAGCGGCCGCTCCGCCAAGGCCGCCTATTTCGCCGATCTGCCCTATGCCCTGCGCGTCGGCGTCAGCTATGCCCCGGTCGGCGAGGCGGGAAGCGCGCTGGGCGACGCGCGCCACCTGGTGGAGGGGGCGGTGCGCCACCACACCCGGCTCGGCGGCGCCGCCCTCGACCTCACCGTCGGCGGGGTCGGCGCGCAGGCGCGCAACCCCCTGCTCACCGCCCCGTTGCGCTCCCTCATGGCCGGCGGGCAGCTGATGTGGCGTTCGCTGACGGTCGGCGCGGCGGTGCGCGACCAGAAGACCGACGGCGGCGCGCGGCGGAGCTGGAACGCCGGCGTCGCCTACGGGTCGGAGACCTGGGCGGTGCGCGCGCAGGTCGCCCGCACCGTGGCCGCCGGTGTGGCGACCTCGGGCGGCTGGAACACAGGCGTCCGCTACGCGGTCACGCCGGGTCTCACCCTCACCGCCGGCATGTCGCAGTCGGCGGTCGACGAGGAGGCGACGGTGATGCGCCTGGGCACGCGCCTGCGCTTCTAGCCCGGCGCCGCCACCCGGCGCCCGGTCAGGTCTGCAGCTGCCAGGTTCCGTCCGGCTGCTGGCAGGCGACGCCCTGGGCGGCCTGGCTGCCGGTGCCGGTGTAGACCGTGTGGGTGTAGTTGCGGCAGAGCTGGCCCGCGCCGTTGCGGTAGGTGTTGGTCGGCTGGACCGTGCCGCTGTAGCCGCTCTGCGGGTTGTTCCAGGTTATCGGCTGGTTCTGGGCCACAGCCTGCTGCTCGGCGTTCACCGCCTGATTGCGGTCGCTGCCGCTGAAGTTCTTGGCCAGGGTGTTGCCGGCCCAGGCGCCCAGCAGTGTGCCGATGGCCGTCATCGCGATCTGGCCCGACCCGCCGCCGAACTGGGAGCCGAGCAGGGCGCCGCCCGCCGCACCCCCGACGGTTCCGATCGTTTCGGTGGTGTTCATGCCACCCAGGCCGCCCGTGCCCTGGCACCCGGCCAGGCCGAGCGCGACCACGGCGCAGGCCACCTTTTTCCGAAGCGTCGTCATGGTGCAATTCTCCCCTGCGGCATTGGCGATGCTCCCGAAAACCCGTCGCACCGCCCGATGTTCCCGGCCGCATGTCTCTTTTGAGCACGGATCAATCCGCCCTGTGCGGTGTTTCCCGTTCGAAGCTCTCGAAACTGGAGGACGAACGATGGTCCATGTGCGCCTGATCGGTGCCGCCGCGGCGATGCTCTTGATGGCGGCCTGCTCCACCGGCGGGGTGATCGGCGGCGCCACCGGCGCGGCCGGCGGCTATGCGGTCGACGGCACCCGCGGTGCGGTGATCGGCGGCGCCGGCGGCGCCATTCTCGGCGACGCCATCGACTGACGCCGGCCGATCCAGCCAAACGACGAAGGAGAGTGGACATGATGAAATCCGTGGCGGCCGTGCTGCTCGGCCTCACCGTGCTCGGCACCGCCGCGTGCGAGAACATGACGACCCAGCAGCGCCGCGCGCTCTACGGGGCCGGGATCGGCGCCGCCGGCGGTGCGGTGGTCGGCGGCGTGACGGGTGGCAGCGCCGGAACCGGCGCGCTCATCGGTGGAGCGGCCGGCGCCGCGACCGGCGCCCTGACCCGGCCCGGCGACATCCCCGGCGAGGAGATCTTCGACTGACCACGGACCGGCCGGGGCGGCGCCGTCAGGCCCGCTCCGGCAGCCGCGGCACCACGCCGAGGATGGCGAGGGCATCGCGGATGTCGGGCAGCACCCGTTCGACCGCCTGCTCCCCCTCGCGGATGCACTCGTCGGCGCGGTCGAACTCCAGCAGGCCGATGTGGCCGAGCCGCGGGGCGATCTGGACGTCCGGCGGTTCCCCGGCCAGGCGCGACCGCGTGATGCGGTCGGTCACGATGCCCAGCGCGGAGACCATCACCCCGAACATGCTCGGCCCCGCGTAGTCGCGCCGGAAGACGCGGCGCGCCAGCGCGCCCATGGACGACGCGGCGCCGTCGGCCCCGCCCCCTCCACCGTCGATCAGATCGACCAGGTCGAACCCGGCGGCGGCGGGCAGGTCGGTCCCGGGACGGCGCGCCTTGCCCAGCATGTCGGCGGCCAGGTTGACGGCGATCACCACCTGGGCGCCGAGGCTGCGGCAACACGACACCGGCACCGGATTGACCAGGGCTCCGTCCACCAGCCACCGCCCGTCGACGCGCGCCGGCGGGAACACGCCCGGCAGCGAGAGCGACGCGCGCAGCGCGTCCACCAGCACGCCGCGCTGCAGCCAGATCTCGTGGCCCGTCAGCAATTCCGTGGCGGTCGCGACGAAGGGGGTCGGCAGATCCTCGATGCGGCGATCGCCGAGGTGGCGTCGCATCTCGGCGACCAGGCGGTCGCCACCGATCAGCCCGCCGCCGCTGCGCAGGCGCAGGTCGAGATACCCGATGATCTTCAGGCGGGTCAGGCCGCGGGCCCAGGCCTCCAGGGTGTCGAGGTGACCGGCGAGATGGCAGCCGCCGACCAGCGCCCCCACCGACGACCCGCACACCACATCCGGCACGATGCCGTGGCGCTCCAGGGCGCGCAGGACGCCGATATGGGCCCAGCCGCGGGCGACGCCGCCGCCAAGCGCCAGCCCGATGCGGGGCAGGTCGCGCGCCACGCCGCCGTCCATCGCCATGGGTCCTCCGCAGGATCGACCGTCCGTCAGGCCAGTGTGCGCGGCGGTGGTCAAGGGTGGGTTAACGGCCCGGCCCGGCCCGGCCGCGGATGGACAAGCGGTGGGCGGCTCGGGTATGGCTTCGCGGCCGGCACCGTGCCCGCCGGCGAGCACGGGGCGATGACGTGAGCAAGACGAGCGGACCGACGCTGCGCCTGGACGCGGCGACCGAGGAGCTGGCGATGCGGATGTGGCGGCACTGGATTCGCCACCACCGCGGCCGGATGATTCTGGCCATCGCGCTGATGGCCGTGGTCGCCGCCACCACCGGGGCCTACCCGCTGCTGATCGAGAAGTCGTACAGCATGTTCGAGGCCCAGGACCGGGCCATGCTGTTCCTGATCCCCGTGGCCATCGTCGCCGTCACCGTGGTGAAGGCGGTGTCGCTCTACGCCCAGACCGTGGTCACGGCGGCGGTCGTGCAGCGGGTGATCGCCGACATCCGCATGACGCTGTTCTCCCACCTTCTGAGCGCCGACCTCGCGACGCTGCAATCGGCGCCCACCGGCACCCTGACGGCCCGCTTCATCAACGACGTGGAGCAGATCCGCAACGGCCTGACGCGCTGCCTGACCGGGCTGGTCCGCGACGTCCTGACGGTGATCGCCCTGGTCGGCGCCATGTTCTACCTGGACTGGCTGCTGTCGCTGGTGGTCTTCGTGCTGTACCCGCTGGCCGCCATTCCCATCGTGCGGATCGGCCGCCACCTGCGCCGGGTCTCGCGCCAGACCCAGGCCCAGGTCGGCGACATGACGTCGCTGCTGGGGGAGAGCCTGGCGGGTGCGCGCATGGTCAAGACCTTCCGTCTCGAGGATTACGAGCGCCGCCGCGCCGCCGCCGCCTTCGAGGCCAACTACGCGCTGACCATGAAGGCGACACGCCAGCGCTCGCGCCTCGATCCCATGCTCGAGGTGCTGGGCGGTGTGGCGGTGGCCTGCGTCATCGCCTTCGCCGGCTGGCGCATGGCCATGGGGGCCGGCACGGTGGGCGAGTTCACCGGATTCGTCGGCGCCCTGCTGATCGCCGCCCAGCCGGTGCGCGCCATCGGCACCCTCAACACGGCGCTGCAGGAGGGGCTGGCCTCCATGCAGCGGATCTTCGAGGTGATCGACCAGCCGCCGCGCATCCAGGACCGTCCCGACGCCGTGCCGCTGGCCCCGGGGGGCGGCGCCATCCGGCTGGAGGCCGTGCGCTTTTCCTACGAGCCCGGCGGCGCCACCCTCGTCGACCTCGACCTGGAGGTGGCGCCGGGCAGCACCGTCGCGCTGGTCGGGCGCAGCGGTGCCGGCAAGTCGACGGTGTTCAACCTGATCCCCCGCCTCTACGACGTCGACGGCGGGCGGGTGCGGATCGACGGACAGGACGTGCGATCGGTGACCCTGGCCAGCCTGCGGCGGGCGGTCGCGGTGGTCAGCCAGGACACCGTGCTGTTCAACGACACGGTGCGCGCGAACATCGCCTTCGGCCGTCTCGACGCCGACGACGCCGCCATCGTCGCCGCGGCCAGGGCGGCGGCCGCCCACGACTTCATCGCCGCGCTGCCCGACGGCTACCAGACGGTGATCGGCGACCGCGGCACCAAGCTGTCGGGCGGCGAGCGCCAGCGGGTGGCGCTCGCCCGAGCCTTCCTCAAGGACGCCCCGATCCTGCTGCTGGACGAGGCGACCAGCGCCCTGGATTCGGAATCCGAGCGGCTGGTGCAGGCGGCGCTGGAGCGGTTGACGGCGGGGCGCACCACCCTGGTGATCGCCCACCGCCTCGCCACCGTGCGCAACGCCGACCGCATCGTCGTGATGGAGCGCGGGCAGGTGGTCGAACAGGGCACCCACGACGTCCTGCTGGCGGCGGGCGGCGCCTACGCCCGCCTGTGCCGCCTGCAGTTCGGCGAGGAGGGGGTGGCCGGCTAGCTGAACCAGGTGGTGTCCAGGGCCGACGGTGGCACCCCCGCCACCGTCACCGTCCCGCCGCCGGACAGCGTCAGGACCGCCGAGCCATCGGCCGCGGTGCCCAGCGTGGAGCTGACGCCGGCCAGCAGCAGCCGGTCGCCGGCGGCCCCGTCGAAGTCGGCGATGACGTCGTCGCCGCCGTTGGCGCCGAACAGGAAGAGATCGGCGCCGGCGCCGCCGGTCAGCGTGTCGTTGCCGAGATTGCCGGCCAGCAGGTCGTCGCCGCCGTCGCCGAACAGCCGGTCGTCGCCCTGGCCGCCGAACAGCCGGTCGGCGCCCTCGCCGCCATAGACCACGTCGCTCATCATGTTGCCGTAGAGCGCGTCGTCGCCCGACCCGCCGAACACCGCGTCGTCGCCCTGGCCGCCGAACAGGGTGTCGGCGTCGCCGTTGCCGTAGACGGTGTCGGCGCCTTGGTTGCCGTAGAGCTGGTCGGCGCCGCCGCCGCCCGACAGCAGGTCGTTGCCCCACAGCGCCGAGACGATGTCGACGGTGTCGCCGCCGGTGTACGCGTCGTTGCCCGCCGTGCCGTCGATCACCGTGCCGGTGGAGGACGGCCCGAGGCCGAGCCCGCCCAGCCCGTCGCCGCCGTAGATGAAGCGCAGCGCCGCCACGTCGTAGGGGCTGTAGTCGGCATGGATGGTGCTGGTCTCCGTGTAGGACATCAGCGTGTTGTCGGTGTTGTCCTCCGACGCGGACAGGGTGTACGTCCCCTCGAACGGGTGCTTGAGGCCCAGCGCGTGGCCCACCTCGTGCAGAAGGGTCTCGAATCCATAGGTGCCCGGCGACGGATCGGTGTTGGTGTCCGCGCTTTCCCGGTTGTCGAGGTAGATGGAGGTCTTGTAGTCCAGGGACACGATGGTGTCGCCCTGGCTGCTCCACGAGTAGCTGCTGGCGGCGAGACCGGCGACGCTGCCCGGCAGGTCCTTGGCGGCGAAGTGCCAGTCCGCGGCGGCGGCGTCGGCTTGGACGAAGGCGATGCCGGTGACCGCCGACGCCTTGGCCATGGCGAGCAGCGCCGCCTGCTGCTGGGCGCTGTTGAACGCCACCGCACCGGCGCCATCGATCAGCCCGGTGGAGATGTCGAAGCTGTAGGTGATGACGTTGCTCGACGCGTCGAGGGTGTAGTTCCAGTCGAGGCTGGGGTCCACCAGGGCCCGCAGGCTGGCCAGCGGTGCGACCAGAGTCTCCCGCGCCGTGATGTCGGTCGTGTTCACGTTTGTTCGCCTTCGGTCAGTCGATATCGGTGTCGAATGCGCCGACAGGATGCCGAATGAAATCCAAAAATGGCGATAACGTTTTGCCTATTCACGCGCCAGCAGGCGGTCGACCACGGTGTTGGCCCACTCCTTGGAGCGGAAGCTGGCCTTGGCGGCGGCCGGGTCGTACACGTGGTCGACCCAGTCCCAGAAATCGGTGGGGTGGCGGGCGTTGTAGGCGGCGTAGAGCTCGAAGAAGTAATCGAGAACGCCGGTCTTCGCCTGCTTGAAATGGCCGTAGCGCCAGTGCAGCTGCTTGACCGCGGTCTCCAGCGGCACCCCCTCGTGGGCGAAGAGGTAGAAGGCGGCCATGAAGCCGGCGCGGTCCGCCCCCGACTTGCAGTGCATCAGCGCCGGGTACTCGATCCGCTCGAACAGGGCGCGGGCTGCGTGCAGGGTTTCCTTCTTCGGCATGTCGCGCGAGTTCACCGGGAAGTCGACCAGTGCGACGCCGGCGCTGCGGCAGGCCTCCTGCTCCAGGATGTAGGAGGCGCAGTCGCGCCGGCCGCGCAGGTTGACGATGGTGCGGATGCCGCCGGCGGCGGCGCGGCGCACGTGCACCGGCGACGGCTGGCTGGAGCGGTGCATCCGTTCCGACAGGCGGTGCAGGTTGGCGTAGACCAACCGGAAGCAGGCGTGGTCGATGAACACCGCCTCGAGATGACCGAGCCAGCGCTGGGCCGGCGTCGCCATGGTCGCCCGGCTGCGCTTGATGCCGTCGGACAGGCCGGCGGCGTACCGGCGCAGCAACCACTTCTTCGCCACGGCATCACCTCACAAGGGAACAGGCCGCCAACATAGGGAGCGGTCCGCGCGGGTCAAGCCCGCTCGTCGCCTGTCGTTGCGGGGGCGTGGCGCTCCTGAAGACGGCCGTAGACGCCGTGGGTCGCCGCCGCGGCCAGCACGATCTCCATGTACAGGTCGATCATGCCGGTGACGTAGAAGGCGGGACAGCCGGTGTAATGGTGTTCCCCGGGGCGCGCCGTCGGCGCCACCGGCCCGGTGTCGAGGCGGATCACCGGCTCGCGCCCGTCCTCGTCGAGCACGAACGCCCGCTGGTCCAGCGGCAGCACATGGGTGGCCTGGTGATGGTGCGCCTCGATGCCGCTGTCCTCCATGTAGCGCACCAGCATGCCCAGGCTGCCCGTCGAGAGGGGCAGCACCTGCTTCAGGCTGCGCCGCAGCAGCGCGTCGTAGTGCTCCGCCGTCCGCCCCGGCTGCAGCAGCGGCGCCGCCTCGGCCAGGCTCCAGCAGACGTGCAGGGCGGTGTGGCTGCCGGTCTTGGTGATCGACAGCAGGTCGTAGCCGCTCTTGATGTAGAGGGCCGAGGAGTCCAGGGCGCGGCCGAGGATGAAGCTGGCCGCCGCGGTGGCGGTGATGCCGTCGCCCTGCTGGCGGCAGGCCTGCTCCTCGGCCAGCACGCCGGCCGCCCAGCGGGTGATGATCGCGTCCAGCAGGTGGCAGGTGCAGTCGCGCAGGAAGGCGCACAGCTCCTCTGCCGTCAGCCGGGCGAGGCCGGCGGCGTCGTCCGGCGTCACCGCGAAGGGGCTGTCGGGCGGTGCCGGCAGCACCAGGGCGCCGTCGGCGGACAGGGGCAGATGCTTGGCGATGGCGCGGCGCAGGCCATCGTAGAGCAGCGCCAGGGTGGTGTTGACGACCACCTTCTCGGCGTCCTCGGGCCGGGTGTCCGGCCGCACCGGGCACTGGCCGGCGAGCCGGTGGAACTCCGGGTCGAAGAGGTAGCCGGGCGCCTCGGCGACGCGGTGCAGGATGTGGGCGACCGACACGCGTGTCAGGCCGGCGGCGGCGTGGGCCGCGAGGTAGGCCTGGGCGAAATCGTTGGACCGGGACGGGCGGGGCGAACGGGACGGGCGGGACGACACGGTGGTCAGCGGTCCTTCAGGCGGTCGTAGACGCCGTGGTCCAGGGCGATGCTGGCCACGGTGTCCATGTAGAGCTTGATGAGCCCGGGCGCGTAGAAGGCCGGGCAGCCGGTGTAGTGGCGCTCTTCGGGCTTGCGGAAGGGTGTGATGGGGGCGGCGCGCAGGCGGATCAGCCCCGCGCCGTCGAGAGCGAAGGCGGTCTGGTCCTTGGGCAGGAGGTGGATGGCGAGGCCGTCCGGCGGCTCCATGCCGCTGGCCTCCATGTAGTGGACGAGCATCCCCAGGCTGGCCACCGACAGCGGCACCACCTGTTTCAGGCTGCGCCGCACCAGGTCGTCGTAAAACGCGCCGTCGCGGTCCGGGACCAGCAGCGCGGCGGCCTCGACCAGGGACCAGCAGATGTGGATGGCGGTGTGGCTGCCGGTCTTGGTGATCGACAGCATGTCGTAACCGGCGCGCTGGTACAGCGCCGACCCCTCCAGGATGGTGCGCAGCACGAAGCTGGCGGCGGCGAGGGCGGTGATCTCCGCTCCCCCCTGGCGGCACCGCTCCTCTTCCGCCAGCACGCCGGCGGCCCAGCGGGTGATCACCTCGTCCAGCAGATGGCAGGTGCTGTCGCGCAGGTAGGACACCAGCACCTCGGGCGGCGCCGCGGCCCGGGCGCCGGCGTCGGCCATGGTGGCGGCGAAGCGGGAGCGCGGCGGGGGCACGAGCGGGATGGCGCCACGGCCGTTGACCGGCAGGTGGGTTTCCACGAAGGCCTTGAGGTCCTGGAACAGGAAGGCCAGCAGGGTGTTCACCGCGGCCTTGTCGAGGTCCTCCTGCGCCGTGTCCGCCGCGACCGGGCACTGGCCGCCGAAGCGGCGCAGGTCGTCGCCGAACAGGTAGGCCGGGTCGTCGGCGACGCGCTGCAGGATGTGGCTGACCGAGACGCGGGCGAGGCCGAGATCGGCGTGGGCGGCGGCGAACGCCAGAGCGAAGTCGTTGGAACGGGTCATTCGAAGCCCGGTGCAGGAGCGATCGCGCCGAGCCTAGACGGCGCGGCGGCGGAGCGCAACGCTCCGCCGTGCGACAATTCGGTGGCGGCACGGGTGCGCGCCGCCGGCGGCGGCGTCAGCGGGCGACGATCCGGCCTTCGACGCGTGGCGCCACCGTTCCGGCGGTGGCGATGTGGTTCATCACGGTGGTGGCGAACAGCACCGCGCCGGCGGGGTCCACCACCACCCGGCCGTCGGCCAGCGCGGTGTAGCCGTCGCCGCCCTTCAGCAGGTAGTCGTTGGTGGCCACCCGGTAGGTTCCGGCCGGGTCGAGGGGCGCGCCGCCGACGCTTGCCTCGACGATCCGCTTCCCGGGCTCGGCCTGGGGATCGTAGACGAGGCTCATCCCCGACACCTGCGGGAACCGGCCGGCGCCCTCCTCGACCTTGCTGAGGCCGCTCTCCAGCGCGGCGAGCAGGGCGCGGCCCGGCAGTTCGACCAGGACGCCGACATTGCCGAACGGCAGCTCGGTGAGGATGTCCTTGCGGGTCAGCGTGCTTCCCGCGGGGTAGGTGGTGTTGCCGCGGATGCCGCCGCCGTTGGTCAGGGCGACGTCGGCCTTCAGCGCGGCGCGCAGGGCGTCGGCGAAGAGGTTGCCGATGGCCGCCTCGCCGCTCCGCACGGCGCTGTTGCGGCTGTCGAGCTCGGTGTCGGTGCGGCCGATCGCCCGGCCGAGCTCGCTGTCGAGGCGGTCGGTGTGGGTCTTGACCGCGGCGGCGATCGCCGGGTCGGGGGTCACCCCGGCGGTGCCCAGCATCGACCACGACGCCGGGACCACCGTGGTGACCGGCCCCCGGGCGGCGGTGTCGGTGCGCACCGTCACGTCGATGACGCCGAGGTAGTGCGCCTCGGCGCCCGACTTGTGGATCAGCGTGCCGCCGACGTAGAGGGTCGTCGGCTCGTGGTCGTGGCCCCCCAGGATCAGGTGGATGCCGGGCACCTGCTGGGCCAGCGCGCGGTCCTCCGCCAGGGTCTGGTGGGTCAGCGCCACCACCACATGGGCGCCTTGGGCGCGCAGGGCCTCCACCGCCCGGCGTGCGCTCTCCACGACCGGGGCGAAGACGACCTCGTCCCCGGGGCTCGACAAATGGGCGGTGTCCGGCGTCAGCAGCCCGAAGGCGCCGACCGTCACCTCGCCGACGGTGCGGGTCCACAGGGGCGGGGCCCCGCCGAACGGCGTGCCGTCGGGTCCCAGCACGTTGGTGCCGAGCCATGGGAAGCCCGACTCGCCCAGCCGCTCGCGGGCGATCTCCGGACCGAAATCGAACTCGTGGTTGCCGAACACCGCGACGTCGACGCCGACCGCCTCCAGCATCTCGACCATGTGGCGGCCGTGGGTGAATCCCGACAGCAGCGACGGCGACAGAAAGTCGCCGCCCAGGGTGGTGATGGCGGCGGGGCTGCGCGCGCGCTCCCGGCGCAGAAGGGTCATCAGCGGCGCCAGGCCGCCGCGCCCCTTGACCGGGGCGATCTCGTCGACGTCGTTGATGTGCAGGAAGGTGACGGCGCCGTTCTGCGCCTGGGCGGCCGACGCGATCAGCGTGGCGGCCAGGGCGGCGGCCACCGCGAGGCGGGCGACGAACGGACGGAGCGGTCGGTGCATGGGGCGCGTCCTCCGGGGGCGGGGGGATGGCCGAGTGTAGCGCATCCGCGGGACGGGCGCATGGCTGGTCCAAGGGGCGGCGGGGTTGACAGGGGCGGGCCGGCGGCCTTTCTGGCGGGGAGGGCGAACCCCGAACGGTGCGAGCGCGCATGCGAATCCTGGTGGTGCAGAATCATTCGAGCTCCCCGGCCGGCGTCCTGGGCGGGGCTCTCGCGGGGCAGGGTGCCGCCCTCCTCACGGTGCGCGCGGACGCCGGGGGCGCGCTGCCGGCCACCCCCGAGGGCTTCGCCGCCCTGTTGGTGCTGGGCGGGCCCCAGGATGCCTGGGACGACGGCGCCGCGCCGTGGTTCCCGCCGCTGCTGGCGCTGATCCGGGCCTTCGCGGCGGCCGGGCGGCCGGTCCTCGGCCTGTGCCTGGGCGCGCAGCTGGCGGCGCGCGCCCACGGCGCCCGGGTCTACCGCCATCGCACGCCGGAGATCGGCTTCCACCCCGTGCGCTTCACCGGCGCGGCGGCCTCCGACCCGTTGCTTGGCGGGCTGGAGGGCGAGGCCATGCTCATGCAGTGGCACTACGACACCTTCGACCTGCCGGCCGGTGCCGTGCGGCTGGCGGAGGGCGGCGGCCTCGTCCAGGCCTTCCGCATCGGCACGGCCGTCCACGGATTCCAGTTCCACGTCGAGGCGACGATCGCCGACATCGCCGACTGGGTCGCGCGCTACGGCGAGGAGCACCGCGAGGACGATCACGGCCGGGTCGCCGGGATCGCCGCGCAGGTGGAGCGCCACTGGCCGGCCCAGGCGGCGCTGGCCCACACCATCGCCGGGCGGTGGATGGCGGTCGTGCGGTCGGGCGCGCCGTGACGTCCGCAACGTCGCGGCGGCGGTGCTGTTGGCCCGGGCGATGCGCCCGTTCCGACCACCACCGGCAAGCCGCCCATGATCGCACCCGCCGACCGCCATCACGACCATTTCCGCCAGCTCTATTTCAGCGAACGGGCGACCCGCGAAACGATCCGCGGCAGCGTGTCCACGCCGGTGGCCGCGGTCTCCTTCACCGTGTTCTCGCTGGGCACGCTGGCGCGGGCCGTGGACGCGAACCGCTGGACGGAACCGCTCGGCGTCGTCATTCTGGGGCTGGGAGCGGTGGCCGTGGTGCTGCTGGTCGCCGCGATCTACCATGTCGTGATGGTCGAGTGGCTGTTCGTCTACCGCGAGCCGCCGACCCTGGACGAGCTGCTGACGGCGCAGGAGCATCTGGAGGAGGCCGGGGCCGACCTTCCGGAGCAGACGACGAAACTGATGACCGCCGCCTACGCCATCGCGTACGAGCAATATCTGTGCGGCAACACCCACAGCGCCCGCCACCGTGCCTGGGCGCTCCGTCTCATTCTCGGCGCGCTGGCCTGCCTGGCGTTCGCCTTTGTGGTCATGCCGGCCCATCTCGCCGGCTGAGGAGGAAGTCATGGGCTGGGGCGACCGGCTGTTCACCCGCGACGATCATCACGCCTGCTTCGCGCCGGTGCCGCCGCGGGTCGTGCCGCGGATACGGGCGGCGTGCCGTCAGCTCGACCGGGCCGAGCGCGCGGTGCAGGACCGCATGGGCCTGATGGTGCGGCCGCGCCTTTCGGTGGTCGACGAGGAACTCGGGCGCATCGTCGGGCCGCGGGCGCGCGACGCGATGGGGCGCGGGGGCTCGCGATGACCGCGATGATGCGGCCGGTCTTCGTCCTCCTGGTGGCGATGGCGATGATGATGGCCGGCACCGGCACCCTGGCCACGCTGCTCAGCGTGCGCATGGTGGACGCGGAGAACGCGCCGCTCACCATCGGCGTGGTCATGGCCGGCTACTTCGCCGGCCTGACCCTGGGCTCGTTGCGGGCCTTCGCGCTGATCCAGGCGGTCGGCCACATCCGCACCTTCGCGGCGCTGGCCGCCATCCTCGCGGCGGCCACGCTGGGGCATTCCCTGAGCGACAGCCCGGTGCTGTGGGGGGGCCTGCGCCTGGTCGCCGGATTCTGCATGGCCGGCCTCTTCGTGTGCGTGGAGAGCTGGCTCAACCACAACGCCACGGCCGCGACGCGAGGGCAGATCCTGTCGTTCTACATGATCAGCGTCTATGGCGGCCAGGGCGGCGGCCAATTCCTGCTGAACCTGCAGGACGACACCGGCCGCCTCCTGTTCACCATCATCGCCATTCTTCTGGCCCTGGCCCTGGTTCCCGTGGCCCTGACCCGGCAAACCCCGCCGCACCTCCCCAACGTGCGGTCCTTCGGGTTCCGCCGGCTTTACGCGGTGTCGCCGCTGGGTGTCTTCGGCACCCTCATCAGCGGCCTCGTCACCGGCGCGCTGTACAGTCTGGCGCCGGCCTACACCCGCCAGCTCGGCTACGACACCTCCGACACCGCCCTGTTCATGAGCGCGGCGATCCTGGGCGGCGTCGTGCTGCAATGGCCCCTCGGCCGCCTCTCCGACATCTTCGACCGGCGCAAGGTCCTGGTCGTGCTGTTCGCCGTGCTGGTGGCGGTCAGCCTTGCCCTCTCGGTGGCGGGCGGGCTGGACTTCCTGTGGCTGCTGGCCCTGGTGTGCGTGTTCGGCGGCATCACCTTCGCCCTCTATCCATTGTGCGTCGCCCACACCAACGACCATCTGGAGCCGGCCGACATGGTGTCGGCCAGCGGCGGTCTGGTGCTCGGCTACTCGATGGGGGCGACGGTGGGGCCGTTCGGCGCCTCCACCGCGATGACCGTGGCCGGGCCCGCCGGCCTGTTCCAGTTCTGCGCCGTGGTCGGTGTCGCCGCGGTGGCGTTCGGCCTGTGGCGCATGAAGGCGCGCGCCCCGGTGCCCAACGAGATGCAGGGGCCGTTCCACGTGATGACGCGGACGACGCCGGTGGTGGGGCCGCTCGACCCGCGCTCGCCGTCCGGCGAGGACGTCCACGAGGAGGGTGCGCCGGCCTCCGCCGGCACCCCCGCGGGGTAGGACGCCGCCGCTCCTCGGCGTGGCCCGGCGGCGGCGGCGCCGGCCTGGGGCGAGCCGCGGACTGCCGTCCTTTCGGGGCGCCGCGCCGCGGCGCTTTGGGGGTGGTGGAGACTTTTTTGGCTAAAAGGGGTTTGAATCTCCTCCCCCCTTTGATAGGGTCGGTGGCGAATCGGGCAAGTCATGCCCGTTCCGGCGCCACTCCGGCGTCCATCTTGCGTGTGTCGTGCCGAAGCGACACGCCAACTGGAAGGAGGAAATCCGGAACCGGTCCTGGGCAACAATCAAAATCCGACTCTCCGATCTTCCTTCCAAAAGGGATGTGAAGCGCACATTCCTATTGTGGGTGGCCTCGATTTCTCGGGGCGTGCCCACTGAATATTATGGGGTCTTAAGCCGTTGCAGTCCGCCGCGTCCTGCGGGGAAAGGGCTATAGTCCTATTTGCGACGCAGATCCCGGGCTTGCACACGATCCTGTTCGGAAGAATGCCGGAGTTCGAAGGCTGGACTCCGGTGCCGGGGTCGTTTCGGCGAAGGGAAAGCGACAAGCGAATGGCCACTCAGATCGCCGCCAAAGGCGTCACCAAAATCTTCGGCAACCGGCCGGAGACCGCACTGGACATGCTGAACGACGGGTTGGGGCGCGACGAGATCTTCGCGCGCACCGGAATGACGGTGGGCGTCCACGACGCCAGCTTCGAGGTCGAGGCCGGCGAGATCTTCGTCGTGATGGGCCTGTCGGGCTCCGGCAAATCGACGCTGATCCGCCTGCTCAACCGCCTGATCGACGCCACCTCGGGCGAGATCATGATCGATGGCAAGGACATCAATCGCATGTCGCGGGCCGACCTGATCGAGGTCCGCCGCCGCAACATGGGAATGGTGTTCCAGAGCTTCGCGCTCATGCCGCATCTCAAGGTCTGGCAGAACGCGTCGTTCGGCCTGGACGTGTCCGGCGTCGACATCAAGGCCCGCCGCGAGCGCGCCCAGCTCGCCCTCGAGGCGGTCGGCCTTGGGCCGCACGCCGAGAGCTGGCCGCACGAGCTGTCGGGCGGCATGCAGCAGCGGGTCGGGCTGGCCCGGGCGCTCGCCAACGAACCCTCGGTGCTGCTCATGGACGAGGCCTTCTCGGCCCTCGACCCGCTCATCCGCACGGAGATGCAGGACGAACTGCTGCGCCTGCAGGCCGAGCACCAGCGCACCATCGTCTTCATCAGCCACGACCTGGACGAGGCGATCCGCATCGGCGACCGCCTGGCGATCATGGAGGGCGGACGGATCGTGCAGATCGGCCGGCCCGACGAGATCCTGAAGAACCCGGCCAACGACTACGTGAAGTCGTTCTTCCGCAACATCGACGTCACCAAGATCCTGACCGCCGGCGACATCGCCCGGCGCGACCAGGTGACGCTGATCCGCCACATGGGCGAAGGGCCGCGCGCCGCGGTCCGCCAGCTGCGCGAGCGGGACCGCGAGTTCGGCTACGTGCAGGACGCCAAGAGGCGGTTCCACGGCGTCGTCTCGGTGGATTCGCTGCTGGCGGCGATCGACCGGGGCAACGGCACGGCGACCCTGGACGACGCCCTGCTGCCGGCGGAGGAGCCGTTGCCCGCGAGCATGCCGATGGACGAGGTGCTGGCGCGCATCGCCACCGCCCCCCATCCGCTGCCGGTGGTGGACGAGACGGGGGCCTATGTCGGGGCGATCTCCAAGACCGCCTATCTGGAAACCCTGGGACGGACACGCTGAGCCATGGATGACTTCAAGCTTCCTCTCGGCGACGGCGCGGAAGCCATCGTCGAGTTCCTGCTGGACAACGCCCAGTGGCT
This sequence comes from Azospirillum sp. NS33, assembly GCF_059703765.1. Taxonomy (NCBI): domain Bacteria; kingdom Pseudomonadati; phylum Pseudomonadota; class Alphaproteobacteria; order Rhodospirillales; family Azospirillaceae; genus Azospirillum; species Azospirillum sp. NS33. The sequence continues at coordinate 21,850 of NZ_BAAKJB010000056.1, forward strand.
TTTCGATGCGATCGACAGCGTCGTCGGCGCCCTGGCCGACGGTGTGCAGGTCCTGCTCACCACGATCCCCGGCCTGATCCTGGCGGCGATCATCGTCTTCTTCAGCTTCTGGCGCCTGGGCGCGCGGTTCGCGCTGTTCGCCGGGCTGTCGCTGCTGGTGGTTCTCGGCCTCGGCCTGTGGGACGAGACCGTCGACACCCTGTCCCTGGTGCTGACGGCGACCACGGTCGCCCTGGTGATCGGGTTGCCGCTCGGCATCTGGGCGGCGCGCAGCGACAAGGTCGAGGCGGTGGTGCGGCCGGTGCTGGACTTCATGCAGACCATGCCGGCCTTCGTCTACCTGATCCCGGCGGCGATGTTCTTCGGCCTCGGGCGGGTGCCGGGCATCTTCGCGACCATCATCTTCGCCATGCCGCCGGCGGTGCGCCTGACCAATCTCGGCATCCGCCAGGTGCCGCGCGAGCTGGTGGAAGCGGGGCTGGCGTTCGGCTGCACCAGCCGCCAGCTCCTCTTCAAGGTGCAGATGCCGACGGCGCTGCCGTCGATCATGGCCGGCATCAACCAGACCATCATGCTCTCGCTGTCGATGGTGGTGATCGCCTCGATGATCGGCGCCGGCGGCCTCGGCAACGAAGTGCTGCGCGGCATCCAGCGCCTCGACATCGGCCTCGGCTTCGAGGGCGGGCTGGCGGTGGTGATCCTGGCCATCCTGCTCGACCGCCTCACCCAGAGTTTCGGCACCGGAAAGGTGCGGCCCAGCCTGCGCGAGCGGCTCGGCCTGCCCCGGAAGGCCGCCGCCCCCGAGGGGGCAGCCACCCGTCCGGCCGGCGAACGGCCGGACGTCGCCGGGGTCACGGAAGCGCGGTGATCCCGGCCGTCATTCAATCCCGAAAAAGGAGAGCGCAATGCGACGTACGTTTCTGAAGATGCTGGCGCTGGGCGCCGCGGTGGTCCTGGGCGGGGCGGTGTCCGCCGGTCCGGCTCTCGCCGCCGACGCCAAGGGTCCGGTGCGCATCGGCTGGACCGCCTGGTCCGACGCCGAGGCGGTGACCAAGCTGGCCGAGAAGCTCATCCAGGACCGCCTCGGCACCGAGGTCGAGCTGGTGCTGGCCGACATCGGCTTGCAGTACCAGGGCCTCGCCAAGGGCGACCTGGACTTCATGATGATGTCCTGGCTGCCGGTGACCCACGGCAACTACCTGGACAAGGTGGGCGAGGACATCGTTCCGCTCGGCATCCTCTACACCCGTGCCCGCCTGGGCTGGGCGGTGCCGGCCTACGTGCCCGAGGACCAGGTGAAGACCATCGCCGACCTGAAAAAGGACGCGGTGCGGGAGAAGCTTGAGGGCAAGATCCAGGGCATCGACCCCGGCGCCGGCCTGATGCAGGCCTCCGAGACGGCGATGGACACCTACGACCTGGACGACTACCAGCTGGTGTCGGCCAGCGGGGCGGCCATGACCGCGGCGCTCAGCCGCGCCGTCGACCGCGACGAGTGGATCGTCGTCACCGCCTGGAGCCCGCACTGGATGTTCGCCAAGTGGGACTTGCGCTATCTCGAGGACCCCGAGGGCGTCCTGGGCGGGCTGGAGCGTGTCCACGTCATGGCGCGCAAGGACTTCTACCAGGACCACCCCAAGGTCGCGGAGTTCCTGACCCGCATGTACCTGCCGCTGGAGGATCTCCAGGCGGTGATGCTGGAGGCCAGCAACAGCTCCTACGAGGAGGCGGTGGACAACTACATCGCCAACAACAAGGCCCGCATCGATTACTGGGTCACGGGCGAGCTGTCCCAGTCGTGACGTTCGCCACGGCGTGACGTCGAGCGTCGCAGCGCCTGCCCCCGTCCGGCCCGTCCGGGCGGGGGCATTGTGCGTCTGGCACCCCATGCCCTCGGGCGTGTTCCTGGCCATGCCCTCGGCGTGGTCCCGGTCGACGGGCGGTCCCGCTCGGACAGGGGCCAGTCCGCCCCGCCGGCCCCCTCCGGAGCCCCGACGCCCCAAGGCCGGCCATCGGTGCGCTGCCGGTGTCCGCGGACGCCGCCATGGGACGCCATGGCCGGTCAGGTGACGCCCAGCGCGATCGCCACGTTGTGCAGACGCTTGCGCACGCTGTCGCCGGCCTTCAGCGCCTTCAGCCGCAACCGCAGCAGGCGCCCGTTCGGGGCGTTGCGCCACGGATCCAAGGGGTCCCGGCCGATCGTCGATGCCACGTCGGCGCAGGTCACGGGGAACGGGTCGATGGCGAAGATGCGCAGCCCGTTGTCCCAGTAGCGGTCGATCATGCAGTCGTACTGCATGACGATGCGCTCGCCCCGGGCGAGGATCTTCGCCATGCCGCCGCGGTCGATCAGGTAGGCGGCCGAGGTGCTGGTCACGTTGTAGGGGCGGATCAGGGTGTAGGTCCCGTCCACGCGGCCGGCCGGCTTGCCCGTGCGGCGGCGCATCCCGTAGAGGCGGATGAGGTCGTATCCCTGGGGCAGGGCGAAGCACCACTCCACGACCCGCTTGAAGTCGGCGCCGGGGACCACGTCGTCCTCCAGGATCAGCACCCGCGGCTTGCCCATCTCGTAGGCCTGGCGGATGCACGCGAGATGGCTGAGGTAGCAGGCGATCTCGTTGGGCTCGAGATCGAAGAAGAAGCGGCGCAGCCGGGCGACCCGGTCGTAGCGGGCGCGTTGCGCGTCGCTGAGGCTGCGGCCGTCGATGGCGGGGAAGAAGGCGTAGGGCACGCCGCTCGCGTCGAGGGCGGCGGCCACGCGGGCGCGGCGGTCCGGCGCGCGCTCCAGGTTGATCACCCACACGTCCTGCTCGCTCAGCATGCGCCCCCCCGTGGCCGGTACCATGTCCCGTCGCGGCCGGCGCGAACGGCGGTCTGGAGTGCATCAATAGGCTGCCGCGCCGGCGCGGTCACTCTTTTCCTGCGAGGGCCGCGACCGCGGCGCCATGATCCGAACGCATGGCACGCCCGTATCCGCGTGCAACGACGGCGGTCGACAACGGCGCCGGAACCGGGTACACCGTCGCGCATGGTGAGTAAGCGCTTACTAACTGAGCAGTCGCACAAGGCGCCGGGGACGGCGTCCCCGCGCCTCGACAATTCCGGGCGGCGGACGGCCATCGTCGACGCGGCGCTCCCGCTGTTTGCCAAGAAGGGCTTCGCGGCGACCACGACGCGCGAGATCGCGGCTGCGGCCGGGGTGTCGGAGGCGCTGATCTTCAAGCACTTCCCCAGCAAGGCGGCGCTTTACGAGGCGATCTTCTCCTCCTGCCTCGACGGCGACGCGGAACTGGAGCGCCTGCTGGCGCTGCCGCCCTCGACCGCCACGCTGGTGGAGATGATCCGCGGCATGGTGGGGTTCTTCCTGACGGAGCTGCCGGACTCCCCGCCGGAGATGGCGCGCCAGCGCCTCTACGTGATGAGCCACCTCGAGGACGGCGAGTTCGCGCGCATGATCTTGGCGCGGCTGGCCGAGGTGATCCTGCCCGCCTTTTCCTCGGCCTACGAGGCGGCGCGCGACACCGGAGACGTCGTCCGCGCGCCGCTTGATGCCGCGGACGCGCTGTGGCTGTCCCATCATCTCTGCTCGATGCTGGGAAGCCAGTTCCTGTCGGGCCCCGAGGCGGCCCTGGTGCGGTACCGGGGAGCGGCGGCGGAGCACACCGTCTCCTGGTTCCTGCTGCGCGGCATGGGCCTCCGCGACGAGGCCCTGGCCCGTCATCTGACGACCGACGACCGAGCGAGCGGTCCGCGCCCCGAGGCGCGGCCCGACCGCCCAACCGAATGAGGCACGACCCGTGACGATCGACACCGAAAACCGAGGCGACCAGCGGCTCGGCCATGCGCCCGCGCCGGCGGTCGGGCCTGCCGCCCACCGCCCGCCGCCGCCCGCGCGCCGCCGGGTCTCCCGCACCTCGATGACCCTCCGCGTTGCGATCGTGCTGCTGCTGATCGCCCTCGTCGGCGGCGGGCTCTACGGGTTCAAGACCTTCCGTGACCAGGCCATCGCCGACTTCTTCGCCGGCAACGTGCCGCCGCCGACGCCCGTGTCGGTGACCCCGGCCGTCGTGCAGTCGGTTCCCAAGTACCTTCCGGCGATCGGCACCCTGGTGGCCAGCCGGGAGGTCTCGGTCGCCTCCGAGGCGGCCGGGCGGGTGCTCGAGATCCATTTCGAATCCGGCGCCCGGGTGGTCGAGGGGGCGCCCCTGGTGCAGCTCAACGACGCCACCGAACAGGCCAATCTTCTGGCCTACCAGGCCCAGGCGAAGCTGGCGACGGCCAACCTGGAGCGTTCGCGCAACCTGCTGCGCAACCAGGTCGGACCGCAGACCACGGTGGACCAGAACCAGGCGCAGCTCGACGAGGCCGACGCCAACATCAAGGCCACCGAGGCGCAGATCGCCCACAAGCTGATCCGCGCCCCGTTCGGCGGCGAGCTGGGCATCCGCAAGGTCAATGTCGGCGAGTACATCACCGCCGGCGCGGCCATCGTCACCTTGACCGACCTGTCGACCCTCTACGTCAACTTCTCCTTGCCGGAGAACACGTTGAGCCGCATCGCCGTGGGCCAGACGGTGCTGGTCGAGTCCGACGCGGCACCCGGCCGCACGTTCGAGGCGCCGATCACCACCATCGAGCCCCAGGTCAGCGCCGACACCCGGTCCATCCAGGTGCAGGCGACCCTGGACAACCGCGACCGCCAGCTTCTTCCGGGCATGTTCGCCAGCGTCCGGGTCGTGCTCCCGGCCAAGCCCGACATGGTCGTCGTGCCGGAAACGGCGGTCGACTACACCGTCTACGGCGACAGCGCCTACGTGGTGCGCGAGGAACGCGGCGCGGACGGCAAGGCGACGCTGTCGGCCCACCGGGTGCCGGTCACCGTGGGCGACCGCTTCGCGGGCAAGGTCGAGATCCTGGACGGCATTGCCGCCGGCGACCGTGTCGTGATGTCCGGCCAGATGAAGCTCAACAACGGGGCGGCGGTCGCGATCACCGACACCGACCCGCTCGCCGCACCGGCGACGCTGCCGCGCAACTGAGGACGCCACCATGGCTTTCACCGACCTCTTCATCCGCCGGCCGGTGCTGTCCGCCGTGGTCAGCGTCCTGATCATGCTGGTCGGCGCCCGTGCCCTGCTGGACCTGCCGATCCGCCAGTACCCGGAGCTGAAGAACACCGTCATCACCGTGACGACCGTCTATCCCGGCGCCTCGCCGGAACTGATGCAGGGGTTCATCACCACGCCGATCGAGCAGGCGGTGTCGACGGCCGAGGGCATCGACTACATCACCTCGTCGTCCACCCAGGGGCAGAGCGTGGTCACGGCGAACATCCGCCTCAACCTCGACCCCAACGTCGCCATGACCGACGTCATGGCCAAGGTCCAGCAGGTGAAGTACCAGCTGCCGTCCGAGGCCAACGATCCGGTGATTCTCAAGTCGACGGGCGAGACGACCTCGATCCTGTACATGGGCTTCGCCAGCACCGAGCTGTCGGAGGCGGCGATCACCGACTACCTGACCCGGGTGGTGCAGCCGACCCTGGCCACCGTCGAGGGGGTGTCGGAGGCGCAGCTCCTGGGCGGGCAGACCTTCGCCATGCGGGTCTGGCTCGATCCGGAGAAGATGGCGGCGCGCGGGATCACCCCGGCCGACGTGCGTTCGGCCATCCAGTCCAACAACTACCAGTCCGCGCCGGGGCAGGCGAAGGGCGTCTTCGTCGTCACCAACATCACCACCAACACCGGCCTGACCGATGTCGATCAGTTCCGCAACATGGTGGTGAAGGCGTCGGGCACCTCGCTGGTCCATCTCGACGACATCGCGACCGTCGAACTCGGGGCGCAGAGCAGCGACGCCAGCGTCGCCATGAACGGCAAGCGGGCGATCTTCATCGGCGTCAACGCGACGCCCACCGGCAACCCGCTGAACATCGTCGCCGACATCCGCAAGCTGGTCCCCGACCTCGAGCGCAATCTGCCGCCGGCGCTGGAGATGGAGATCGTCTACGACAGCACCCGCTTCATCCAGGCGTCGATCGACGAGGTCGTGAAGACGCTGCTGGAGGCGGTGGGCATCGTCATCGTCGTCATCTTCCTGTTCCTCGGCTCGTTCCGGGCGGTGGTGATCCCGATCGTCACCATTCCCCTGTCGATCATCGGCGCCGCCACCTTCATGCTGGCGATGGGCTTCTCCTTGAACCTTCTGACGCTGCTGGCGATGGTGCTGGCCATCGGCCTGGTGGTCGACGACGCCATCGTCGTCGTGGAGAACGTCCACCGCCACCTGGAGGAGGGCAAGAGCCCGGTGCAGTCGGCCCTGGTCGGGGCACGGGAGATCGTCGGGCCGGTCATCTCGATGACCATCACGCTGGCCGCGGTGTACGCCCCCATCGGCTTTCTCGGCGGCCTGACCGGCGCCCTGTTCCGCGAGTTCGCCTTCACCCTCGCCGGTGCGGTGATCATCTCCGGCGTCGTCGCCCTGACCCTGTCGCCGATGATGTGCTCCCTGCTGCTGACCCGGGAGATGAGCGAAGGCCGCTTCGCCCGGTTCGTCGACCGCAACTTCACGCGGCTGGAGAACTGGTACGCCCGGCGGCTGAGCGGAGCCCTGGATTTCCGGCCGGCGACCCTGCTGTTCGGCCTGGGCATCCTGGCGTCGGTCGGCTTCCTGTTCGCCAACACCATGAGCGAGCTGGCACCGGAGGAGGACCAGGGCATTCTGTTCGGCATCACCAAGGCGCCGCAATACGCCAACCTCGACTATTTCGACGCGTACGGCGCGCAGATCGACGGCGTCCTGGCCGGGTTTCCCGAAACCGACACCCGGTTCGTCATCAACGGGGCGCCCACCGCGCACGAAGGGTTCGCGGGCATGATCCTGAAGCCGTGGGACGAGCGGACGCGCTCCGCCAAGGAGGTGCAGCCGGACGCCCAGGCGGCGTTGGGCGCGGTCACCGGCGTCGACGTGTTCCTGGTGTCGCCGCCGGCGCTGCCGGGCTCGTCGGGCGGGCTGCCAATCCAGATGGTGATCGCCAGTTCCGGCGACTACCGCACGATCTTCGACGCGATGGAGCGGATCAAGACGGCGGCGCGGCAGAGCGGGATGTTCATCATCTCCGACAGCGACCTGCAGTTCAACAGCCCCTCCTACCGCATGATCGTGGACCGCGCCAAGGCGGCCGACCTCGGCCTGTCCATGTCGGTGATCGGCGACACCCTGGGGGTGCTGGTCGGCGGCAACTACGTCAACCGCTTCAACCTGAACGGACGCTCGTACGAGGTCATTCCGCAGGTGCCGCGGGCGAAGCGCCTGTCTCCCGACGATCTCGCCCAGTACTACGTCGCCGCACCGGACGGCACCCAGATCCCGCTGTCGACGGTGGTCACCATTGGAACCGAGATCCAGCCCAACGCGCTGACCAAGTACAACCAGCTGCCCTCGGCCACCTTCTCCGCCGTGTCGATGCCGGGTGTGTCGATGGGGCAGGCGGTCGATTTCCTGGAGGAGCAGGCGCGCCAGCACCTGCCGGCCGGCTTCACCCACGACTACCTGTCCCAGTCGCGCCAGTTCGTGAGCGAAGGAAACCAGCTCATGGTCACCTTCGTCTTCGCCATGGTGATCATCTATCTGGTGCTGGCGGCGCAGTTCGAATCCCTGCGCGATCCGCTGGTCATCCTGGTCAGCGTGCCGATGTCCATCTGCGGGGCGCTGTTGCCGCTGTTCCTCGGCCTGTCCACCATGAACATCTACACCCAGGTGGGCCTGGTGACGCTGATCGGCCTCATTTCCAAGCATGGCATCCTGATGGTCGCCTTCGCCCGGGAGATGCAGATCGCGGAAGGGGTGGACCGCCGCACCGCCATCGAGCAGGCGGCGCGGGTGCGCCTGCGCGCGATCCTGATGACCACCGCCGCCATGGTGGTGGGGCTGGTGCCGTTGCTGACGGCGGCCGGCGCCGGAGCGGCCAGCCGCTTCTCCATCGGCCTGGTGATCGTGTCGGGGATGCTGATCGGCACGCTGTTCACGCTGTTCGTGCTGCCGGCGGTCTACACGCTGCTCGCCAAGGACCACCACGCCGCCGCCAACTCCCACCGCATGGCGGAGATCGCGTCGCTGTCGTGAGGGGCGGCGCCGCGGCGCCGGCGGTCACACCGTGTCGTCGAGGAGACTGGTCAGCATCGCGTCGGCGGTGCGCACCACGGCGGCGTTGGCGGCGTAGGTGCGGGATGCGGTGATCTGGGTCACCGTCTCGCGCACCGGGTCGACGTTGGGGGCGGCGACCAGCCCGCGGGCGTCGGCGTAGGACGCGTCGGGGTCGTACTCGGGATGGTAGGCCGGCGTGATCGGCGTGAAGACGGCCCGCGTGCCGGCCCCGCCCGCGCCGCCCCCCTGGGCGGTCGGCACCGCCGCCACGGGCTGGTAGGGCTGCGGCCGGCCGTCGGTCGCCGCCCCGGCCACCGGGGCCGCGCCGGGGGCGTCGCCGTCGGGGAGCGCGCCGCGGCTGCGCTGGTTCGCCGTGTTGGAGGCCGAGGCCTCGACGCGCCGGGTCTGCGCGGTCAACCCGGAGAGCGCGATGTCGATCGCTGGGAGCATGGCCCGACTCTAACACAGGTGCGGGGGCGGCGCAGCCGTATCAATCCCCGGCCGGGAGACCACCACCTTCGGGATGGAGACGGGGCACCGGCCGGGGTCATGCGGTGCCAGACCCAACCATCCATGCGAGGCACCGGCACCCTCCTCGGCGCCGCCGTGGGTTCCGCACCAGCGCCTTCGTCGACGGGCAGGCCCGGACGGTGACCGGCACCGCCTGCCAGCCGCAGACGCGATGTTGCGCCGGAGGGGCGCACAACGACCGAAAAAAAGTCTTGCGTGGCAGGGGCGGGCCCGCTTATAAACCGCCTCCCGACGCGCTGGACGGTTCGCACGACGAAGCGCCGGCGCCGAGGGAAGACCAGAAGCAAAACGGCATCCATACGGTTGGCGGCGGAAACGTCGCCGGGTCCGCACGATGTCGCGGCCAAGGTCGGAAGTCCGCGGACATTGTGCGTCTGCGGCAGGGATCTTTGACAAGTGAAAACGTGATCGAGAAGGGATGCGCAGGCGGATGGGCTTGGGGTCCGGGCCACGGGAGTGGGTTGGACATTCGGGTCGTTCGCAAGACGCATCTGACAGGTAAGCGAGATATCAGAATCGAGCTTGGG
>NZ_BAAKJB010000057.1:0-30397 GCF_059703765.1 Azospirillum sp. NS33
CCCCTCCGGCGCCGCCGCCGGCCCCGCCACCGCCGCCGCCGCCGGTGATGGAGCCGCCGGCCCCGCCGGAGGGGGGGGCGGCGTGCGCGGCACCGGCTCGGGCAGCGGTGGCGGCGCGGGCGCCGGGGCCGGCGGCGGGGTGGGGGGCGAGAAGATGCTGGACATGGACGGACGACCTCCGAAGGGGGCGCGGTGGTGGCGGCCAGGGTGGGGGCGGCCAGGTGGTGGCGATCACGTGGTGGCGATCAGGCGGCAGCGATCAGGCGGGGGCGATCAGGCGGGGGCGGGGGTTCGACCGGCAGCCCCGGCCGGGGCAAGGCGGCGGTAGAGCTGCCAGGGCGTGAGGACCAGCGGGGCGTGCAGCCCGATCACCCGCTTGACCGCCTCCACGCAGGTGAAGGGGGCCCAGGGGGCGGGACGGGTCAGGCCGCGGCGCAGCACCACGGCGACCGGCGTCAGGCCGGCGTCGCGGAACCACGCCGGCAGGTCGAAGCCGGCCCCCACATCGAGCACCGCGACGTCGGTGTAGGGGGCGAGCGGGTCGACCAGCACCCAGTGCCGCCCGTCGTTCAGAACCACGAAGCAGTGGCGGAACCCCGGGCGCAGCAGGCGCAGCCACCACAGCTCCGCCCCGCCGGAGAACACCACCCAGGCCCGTGGCGGCGGCAACCGCGACGGCACGGAGGGCCGTCCGCTCGACACGCGGTGTGTCACAGCACGATCCCCTTCTCACGCAGGGCCGGCGACAGGCAGGCGAAGGCCTCCCGCCACAGCGCGCTGGCGCGCTGCTCGCGCGGGCGCTGCGGATCCGGCGGCATCAGCCGGCGCCCGTAGTGGACGAGCACGCAGAGATGGTCGCGCACCAGCCGCCGCTGGCGGAACAGCCGGTCGACCGCGCGCAGCACGTCACAGGGTTCGCAGGGGCGGGGAACCACCCCCTGGCCGGCCAGAACGCGGGCCCCCTCCGCCTTGGCGTCGTGGGCCTGGACCGACCAGAACCACGCCTCCTCGGCATTGCCGAAGGGAACGCCGTCAGCGACGGACACGGGGCGGGGAACAGCATGCTCACGGGGCATCGGCACTCACCTCGGGATTGCGTTGGCGCCACCCGGCGGTCGACAGACGACGGCCGGCGGCCGGCGCGGGTGACGGTGCGGCGCCCGCGGCGCGCGCGGTGGGCGGCGCGGCGAGCGGCACGGTGGAACCAAGGCCCGGTATGTTCTCTTTTTGTTCCTAAGTCAACCGTTTTCTGCGAATATGTTCCTAGGGACGACGGGGGCGGACTATGGGACAATGGTCCCATGTTGAAGCATTCGGACATTTGGCGGGCGATCGACCGGCTGGCGGCGCAGAACACGCTGTCCGCATCGGGGCTGGCGCGCCGCGCCGGGCTCGACCCGACGACCTTCAACAAGAGCAAGCGCACCACCGGCGACGGCAAGCTGCGGTGGCCGTCGACCGAGAGCATCGCCAAGGTGCTGGACGCCACCGGCGCATCCTTGTCGGAGTTCGTCAGCCTGGTCGGCGACGTTCCCGGCAGCGCGCCGATGCAGCGGGTGCCGGTGATCGGCTACGCCCAAGCCGGCGCCGCCGGTTATTTCGACGACGCGGGCTATCCCGCCGGCGCCGGCTGGGACGAGTTGCTGTTCCCCAGCCTCGGCGACCCCCACGCGTACGCGCTGGAGGTCGCCGGCGACAGCATGGAGCCGGTGTACCGCGACGGCGACACCATCATCGTGTCGCCGGCGGCGCAGATCCGTCGCGGTGACCGGGTGGTCGCCCGCACACGGGGCGGCGAGGTGATGGCCAAGCAACTGGTGCGCGAGACGGCGACCCGGGTGGAGCTGATCTCCATCAACCGGGCCCATCCCGACCGGGTGATCCCGCGCGCCGATCTCGCCTGGATGGCGCGCATCATCTGGGCCAGCCAGTAGGGACCGACCGGAGTCCTCAAAAGGAATATTTTCCTTGAAGCCGCCGCCGCGCTGCGGCACTCTGGCTCCATGCCCCGGCCCGTCTCACCACCCGTCCCACCGGCCATCCCACCGGCCATCCCGCCAGCCCACCGACCAAGCGCCCCGCTGCCGGCTCCGCCGCCGGGCACGGGCCCGGACGACGACCTCGATCGTCGCTACGACTGCGGACCGCCGCCGCCCGTGCGGCGCGTGCTGCGGCTCGGCCGCTTCCAGGCGGCGGCCCTCGACCGGGCCGCCCGGCAGGGCCACCACAGCGGCCTCGCCGCCCAGGCGCGGTGCGGCGCAGCGGTGCGGCGCGCCCGGCTGGCGGCCGCGGACGCGGCCGGCGACCCCTGGCTGGACCGCCTCGTCCGTGCGCTCCGCCACCACCGGTGCGCCGCGCTCGGACTCCCGGCGCCGCCCGGAGCCGCGTGATCGCCGCCGTTGCGCGCGCCGCCGGGGCCTTGCCGCGGCGCCACACGCCCCATGTTACTTGACGCCGGCCCGCCCGGAATCCTGCCAACAGCGGAGGCGTCCCATGCCCGGAACCCGCGCCGCCGACCTCGCCACCCGCGCCCGCCGCGCCGCGACGGTGGCGGTCTTGCTGTTCGCCGCCGTCGTCCCCCGCGTGGCGGCGGCCGACTGCCTGCCCATCGCCGGGTTGCCCGGGATGGTCACGCCGGTGTCGCTGCGCACCGCCGCCACCGACCTGCCGGCTTCGGGGACGGTGCGCCTGACGTTCCTCGGCCACGCCAGCTTCTTCCTGGAGACGGCGGGCGGGGCGAGCGCGGTGACCGATTACAACGACCGCTTCCCGCCGCCGACCACACCCAGCGTGGCGACCATGAACAACGCGCACGGCACCCACTACACGGTGTTGCCCGACCCCACGATTCCCCATGTCCTGAAGGGCTGGGAGACCGGCGGCATGGCCGAGCACGACGTGATGGTGAAGGATCTGCGGGTGCGCAACGTTCCGACCAACGTGCGCGACATCGGTGGCACCCGCGTCGCCGGGAACTCCATCTTCGTGTTCGAGGCGGCCGGGCTGTGCATCGCCCATGTCGGCCACCTGCACCACGACCTGACCGACGTGCACCTGGGCGAACTGGGGCTGATCGACGTGCTGATGGTGCCGGTCGACGGCTCGTTCACGGCCAGCCAGGAGACGATCCGCCGGGTCATCGACCAGATCCGCCCGGCGGTGGTGGTGCCGATGCACTGGTTCAGCGAGCAGCGGCTGGGCCGGTTCCTGGCGATGATGGAGACCGACCACACGGTGGTGATGCGCGACACGCCGACGGAGGTGTTCTCCCGGGTGACCCTGCCGCGGCGCACCGTCCTGGTGCTGCCCGGCGGCCATTGATCCCAGCGCCGCCCGCTTCTCGGGCGGCCATCGCGATCCCAGAGCCGCCCGCTGCGGGCGCGGGCGGGCGCCGGCGGCTCAGCGGTACTTGCCGGCCATCACGCGGATCAGGTTCTTGCGCTGGTACTTGCTTCCGGAACAGGCGTCGACGAAGCCGTCGGCCATCTTCTCGTGGTCCTTGACGGCGAAGTGGGTTTCGCCGATGGCGCCGGCGTGCCAGCCGTCGTTCCAGCGGACGACCGCCACCGCGGCCGGCCGGTCCTGCTCGGACAGGTCGATGAACTGGTAGCACTTGAGGAAGGCCATGTCGAAGCCGCCCTCCGCAGGGTCATCCTCGTCGTCGGGGGAGGCCACCGCCAGCAGCGCCTGATCCGGCGCGCCGTCGCAGGCCTGGCGCCAGCGCTCCAGCCGCGCCGCGCCGCCGCCGGGGGCGTACGCGGTCATCCCGGCCTTGCCGCTCAACCAGCCACCGAGCCACACACCCACGGCGCCGTAGGCTTTGGCGTCGGTGTCGGCCAGCGCCGCGAAGTCGCGGCAGGTCATCGCCGCGACGTCCAGGGCCGCCGCCCCGCCGTCATCGTCGGCGGCGGCCGCCGGCGCCGTCGCCAGCCCGGCCACCAGCGCCAGGCCGGTCGCCAGCGCCAAGCCGGTCGCCAGCGTCAGGACAAGATGCTTCATCGCGCCCTCCCCGCCCCCGCCTGGCGGCGGTCAGTTCATCAGCTGGTCGACGCTGTCCTGGAACTCGACCCGCCGCGGCTCCAGCTTCAGGGCCAGCTCGTACATCTTGCGCGCCTCGCTCCGGTCGCCCTTGGCGGCGTAGAGTTTGCCGTAGCTGTGGTAGGCGTCGGGGAAATCGGGATTGGCGTCGAGCGCCAGCTGGTACTTGGTGGCGGCCTCGTCGGGGCGCTCCAGGGCCATCAGCGCGTCACCCCACAGGGTGTAGGCGTGTGGCGTGCGCTTGTTGACGCCGGCGTCCATCACCAGCACCTCCTTGAACTTGGCGATCGCCTGCTCGTACTCCCCTTTGGCCATGTACACCCGGCCGAGGTTGTGCACCGACAGGACGAAGTCCGGCTTCATGGCCAGGGCCCGGTTGAACTCTTCGACGGCGTTGTCGAACTTGCCCTGCTTGAGCTGCACCAGGCCCCACAGGTTGTGCACCCAATGAAGGTCGCTGGCGGGCAGCGAATGCACGCAGTTCTTGAGCTCGTCGATGGTCCGGGTGAAGTCGGTCTCGCCCTTGGCGACCGTGGTTTCGTAATAGTAGGAGGCGATGATGTACGGGTCGATGAAGCGCGTCGCGTCGATCGCCGCCTGCTTCATCAGCGTTTCGGGATCGCTGCCGGACACCGCGGAGTGGAACGACTTGCCGGACTTGTGGCTCAGCCCGTGCAGGGTGAGCTTGAGACCGTCCTTGCCCTTCACCATGTTGCCGGTGAAGCTGAACTCCACGAGGCCGACCAGTTCCTGGGCGGCGACGATCGGCGTCAGGAAGTCGTAGTAGCGACCCAGCGCCTGGATCGGCGTCTCCTCGTCCGGAAGGTTGAACTCGCGCATCTCGCGGGCGGTCTTCGCCTCGCGCTTGATGGTCTTGACCTCCTGGGCGATGCGCGACGACACCACCTTCGGCGTGAACCCTTGATATTCCAACGACGCCGGAACCTCGACGTCGTGGAACAGGACGGAATCCACGTCGAAGAACACGGCATACCCGAACAGCGCGGACAGCGCGATGACCGGCAGCGACACCAAGCCGAAGTCGAACATTCCCCCGCCTCCCCAAAAGGGCCAACCCCAAGGAGTCGCTAACACAGCAACCGGGGTTCCGGAAACGGAAATCGCTGCGGCCCGTGCGGTTGGCACAGCCCTCCATCCCAGCCGTACGGGGGAGCTCCACCGGAAGGCGGACGCCCGGCGGTGCCCGCTCAGCCGGGCCGGCCGGCGAGCCAATCCGCAAGGGCGCTCACCGGGGCCCGGTCGCCATAGAGCCGCGGCAGGCCGGCTGTCTGGCGGGCGACGACGTGGCGGCGCAGCGCGGCGTCGCGTCCGAGCGCCACCGCGCGCTCGACGTAACCGTCGACCGTCGCGGCGACGCCGTCACCGCCGGCGCCGATCCGCTCCAGCACGGCGGCGGCGAGGCGGCCGCGCATGAAGCGGCCCGCCTGGGTCACCACCGGAATCCCGGCCTCCACCGCCTGCACCGCGGTGTTGAAGCCGGAGAAGCCCAGGCTGTCGAGATAGACGTCGGCGGCGCGCAGCAGCCCGAGATAGCGGTCGTGCGGCAGGGGATCGACGATGCGCACGTGATCCCCTGCGGCGAGGCCGGCGGCGGCGAAGGCACGGTCGAGACGGGCGCGCAGCGTGGCGGTGACGGGGGCGTGGCTGTGCCGCACGAAGAGGAACTGCGCCGAGGGGACGGCGGTGGCGATCGCCGGGAAGACCCCGTCGTGGTCGGGCTGGTACTTGAACAGGCTCTGCACGCACAGGTACAGCACGGCGCCGGCGGGCACCCCGAGGGCGCCGCGGTCGACCGCCGCCGGCGCGACCGCCGCCGGCAGGAGGTGGACGCCGAGGTTCGGCAGGCGCACCAGGCGTTCGCTGTAGTGGGCCGCGCCGTTCTCCGGCTCCAGCAGGTCGCCCGACAGGTAGGCGTCGACCGTCGGCAGGCCGGTGGTGACGGGGTGGCCCCAGGACGCCGCCTGGACCGGGGCGAGCCGCTGCGCCGCGAGCTGGAGGCTCGCCGCGTCCATCCCGACCTCCGGGTAGATCACCACGTCGGGGCGCTCCGCGGCGATCGCCTCGGCCCACGCCTCCCACGGCCGCGCGCCCTGGTGCAGCCGTTCCAGATGCCGGGCGGCGACGACGGTCTGCCCATCGCCCCCGCCCCCGCCCCCGCCGGTGGCGAAGCCGACCAGGGCGACACGGTCGGCATCGAGCTGCGTCAGCCATCCCTTGAGAATGGCCCGCCACACCGAGTGGTCGCGGAAATGGGCGCCGACCACCGCCACCCGCAGCCGGCCGCGCCGCAGCGCCGGCCCCGCCGCCGCTTCCGCGGCGACTCCGCCGTGCCCCCGGGACCGGGGTCCTCCGGCCGCCGCCATCAGGGCGTGCACCAGGACACCGTACCGGGCCTGCAGGGGCCGCACGTCCACGTCGTGGTAGGCCAGCAGGAACGGGCGGTGCGCGCCCACCGTGTGCGCGGCCGCCGCGCGCGCGGCCACGGGCGCCGCCGGCCCGAAATCCGCCAGCAGATCGTCCAGGCCGCGGGCGTAGGAGTCGCGGCGGGCGGCGGCGTCGGCGGCGTCGTCGTAGGCGTAGCGCAGCGCGCTCATCACCCGGCCGATACGGCAGGCGGGATCGGCGGGCGCGCCGCGGAACAGCGCCTCCGCGGCGTCGAAGCGCCCGCGGCCCATGATGAGGGTCGCCAACGCGTAGAGCAGCCGCGGGGCGCCGGGGTGCAGCCGCAGCGCCCGCCGCAACCACGCCTCGGCGGCGTCGGGATGGCCGCCGTCCGCCTGCTCCAGCGCCAACCCGTGCAGCGCCTCGACCTCCGACGGGGCCAGCGCCAGTGCGGCGGCGTACGCGGCCGCCGCGGCGCGCCGTCCCCCGGTGGCCGCCGCGGCCTGGGCCAGGGCCATCCGCACCGCCGCCGCGGTCGGCGCCAGGACGACGGCGGCGCGGGCCGCGGTCGCCGCGCGCGCCGCGGCACCGCCCTCGCGCAGCAGGTTCGCCAGGTTGTTGAGGGCCATGACCTGGCCCGGGTCGAGCGCCAGCGCGCGGGTGTAGGCCAGAACCGCCGCCTCGGGGCGGCCCAGCCCGCGCTCCAGCCAGCCCAGGCGCGCCTGCGCCGCGGCGTCCTCCGGGCTCAGCCGCACCAGGGCGCGCTGCACCGCGCGCGCCGCCGCGTCCCGCCGCCCCGTCGCCTCCTGCAGCCGGGCCAGCGCGGCATAGCTGTCGGCGCGGCCGGGAGCGCTGGCGACGGCGCGGCGCAGCAGCGACGCGCCGGCCTCCGGGCGCCCGGTCTGCGCCGCCAGCAGGCCATGGTAGTGGAGCGCGACGGAATGGTCGGGAGCCACCGCGAGGATGCGCGCGTAGAGCGTCTCCGCCTCCGCCAGGCGCCCCGCCACGTGATGGTCCACGGCCACCGCCAGCGCCTCGTCCACCGTCGCCATCGCCACCCCTCACCGGCCCCGCGCTCGGCCGCCAGCATAGACACCGGTGGCCGCCCGCGCCAATCGCCAGGGCGGTGGCGGCGGGCGCCGGCGGCGATCCTCGGGGCCGGGCGCATACAAGAATATGTGGCAACACCCCTTGGCGGCGCCATCACACCGGATTCCCATGCCGCGTCCTGCAATAAATTGGGGAAACGGCCAAGGCGGGCTGTTATCATAGGAGGTGCGGCGGGCGCCGGGAGGTCCGTTCCCCTTTGTGGCCGTTCCCCTCGGGGCCGCCCTTCGTTCGCCCGCCCCTCTTTTGCCCCGGGGAGACACCGGATGACGCAGCGCGACGACCACGAGGACCGCCGGACGACCGGCGAGGGCGCTTCGGACGGGGTGCGGCCGGTGTTCTCGCGGCGGCGGACGCCGTTCCAGGCGGCGGCGGCGGCGGTTCCCCTGGGCTGCGCCCCGCCGGCCGTCGTGGCCGCAACCCCGTTGGCGACGGTCCTCGACGCCATCCTCTGCCTCGACCTCTACGCCGCGGCGTCGCCGCGGCCCCACCTGCTGGCCGTGCGCGACGGGCTGGCCCGGCTGCAGGCCGCGGTCGAGGCGGCCGCGCCCAGGCCCGACGCCGACCCGGCGGCGATCGGCGGCGCGGCGGCGGCGTTGGGGGAGCGGCTGGCCGGCCTCCCCGGCGACGCGGGATGCCCCTGGGCACCGGCGCTGTCCATCGCCCGCTGTGCCGCTGCCGCCGTGGCACCGGTGGCGGCGGCCGATCCCTTCGGCGCGGCGGTGGCGGCCTTCGAGGCCGCGGCACCGGCCCTGCTGCCGCCGACGCCGACGCGGCCGATGGTGCACGCCGCCGCCGCCGCCGCCGACCTCAGCGAGGACCAGGTGCGGCGCGCCTACGCCGCCATGGCCGCGGCGTTCATGGGCCGCTAGGATGTTTGGTCCGCCACGCCTGTTTCCTGGGCGCGTCCGACCCGTCCAAGGCCCTGCGCACGACCTTGAAGGCAGAGATCGACGCCGAAGCCTGAGCGGCCCTGAACAGCGACACCAGCCGTCCCTTCGACAAGCCGTCGTCCGGCCGCATCGCGGTAAAGGTCATCAACCACCTCGGCGACGAGGTGATGAAAGTGTTCTCGGTGGAGTGAGGCGATGGACGACCGGAGGGACAACGACGGGGAGGACGCCGAGGGTGCGCCGGGCGGCCTCTATGGCGTTCGTCCCGCCGGACGGGAGGGCTGGTTCCTGCGCGACCATCGCGGCGACAGTGCGGCGTTGGTCGCCGTGCTCGCCGCCGAGGACATGGTGGCCGAAGTGGTGGAGATCGCGCCGTTCCTGCGGCGCGGACGCGATGACTTGCCGGACTTCATCCTCGACGAGATGGCGATGCATTTCGGGTGGAGTTTCGACCCTGGCATCGACGGCTGGCGGGCGCCGGGCGAGGCGCTGTCGCCCTTCCCCGGCACGCCCCTGCCCGTTGACCGGATCGACGTGCGTTATGTGATTCCCACCGGCTTCCTGATGCCGATCACCATCGCGGCGGGCGGGCAGAGCGTCACCTTCGACATAACCAATACCTTCGATCCGATCCCGGACATCACGCCCTGGTTGGAGCGCGTGCTGGACGGTGAGCATCCCCGGCTGATCATCGACCGTGAGGGCGACTACACCGAACTGCATGTCCTGCCCGCCGAACAGGGTGTCCGCCTCGTGGTGGCGCTGCTGGAGGAGGAGTGGAGCACCCCGATTGACGTACGCCTTCCCCGTTTGGCGCTGGTCGCCGGTTTCTACTGCCCCCTGGTCGCGATGTGGGAAAGCGATGCGCTGATGACGGAAGGGTGGCGGCGCTGGCACTTCGATCTGGCCGTCGGCGCCAGCGGGCTGACGGCGGCCGATTGCGTCCCTTATTCCGTCCGCTCGGCCCGTATCGACGCGGCGCTTGCCGATCACCCCGACAGCCTTGGGGAAACGCCCTGACCAAGCCACGCAACAGAGGCAAGCTCGACCTGCCCGAGCAGGAGGGAACGGTCCGGCTTTTTGCCGCACGCATCGTCGACCGGGACGGATGGCTTCTGGAGGAAAGTACCCGGGACGCGGACGGCTTCCAGGAGGCGCTGGCGCAACGCGGCATGGCGATTGCCGAACTGGTCGAGCTTTATGACTATGTGGTTCGCACCAGGCCGGGCGAATCATTCGTGCCAAACCAATGTTTCCACAACTCGGCCTATCGCCGGGGCTGGGGGCGGGACGCGGCGGCGGATTGCTGGCACGCCTCCCATGAACTCGACAGGCGCTTTCCCGGTCCGACCGTCGCTGTGGACCGACTGGACGTGACCTATGCGCTGCCCGAGGTCGGCTGGATCGACACCACGATCCAGGCCGGGGAGCGCGTCATCGAGTTCGCGATGAGCGAGGTCTATGACCCTGGTCCCGCCCTTCTCGATTGGCTGGAGCGGCTGGCCGAAGGCCGCTTCGGCCGTCTCTTCATGGATGTCGAGGGGTGGTATGTGGATTTCGACGGCTTCGCCGAGGGCGACCGTGTCCGCTTCGTGGTGGAGGAGGGGGATTACGGCCGGTCGATGACGCTGGACATCGGCATCGACCGCATCGCCTTGCTGGCGGGCCTCTATTGCCCCCTGGTGGCGCTGTGGGAGAGCGACGCGTTTGCCCGCGCTTACAAGCATTGGAACTTCGCCTCGGCCGAGCGCGATGCCTGGGATGCCGCCTGGGAACACCTGACGGATGAAGACGACCCCGTGCGCCTCACCCCCACGCCGATTCGCTCCCCCCGCATCGACGCCGTGCTGCGGGCGGCGGGATGGGAGTGGTGAAGCGACCGGCAGGAAACGCCATATCCGGTTCCATGGCGGCAAAAGGCTGCGAGGACCAAACCAAAAGGGGTGAAAGGCGCAGGCGAAATGTCTTATTTTGATGGTCTGCGGTTATCCGTGAGTTTGAACAGGATGCTTGGACAGGCAAGGCCATGACCGAGGCGTTCATCAGTCCCGACGTGCTGCGGTGGGCGAGGAAGCGGGCGTCCGCTTCCACGGACGCACTCGCCTTGGCGCTGAAGACCGACATCGCCAAGGTGACCGCGTGGGAGGAGGGGGCGGCGCGTCCCACCTTCCGGCAGGCCGAAAGGATCGCCGCCTTCTTCCACATTCCCTTCGGCTATCTCTTCCTGCCGAAGCCGCCGCAAGAGCAACCTCCCATTCCCGACCTGCGCAGGCAGGACGGCGCGCCCCGCGACGGGTTCAGCCCGGACGCGATGGACCTGTTGCGCGACGTGATGTTCCAGCACGATTGGTATCGCGATTTCCTGCGCGACCATGGCGCCGAGCCTCGGTCCTTCGTCGGCCGGTACGACCTGCGGACGCCGGTCGAAACCGTGACGGCGGACATCCGGGCGGTGATTGGCCTCACTGCCGATCAGCCGGTCAACGGCAGTTGGGAACAGCATCTCACCTCCCTGTTCGAACGGTGCGAGGAGGCAGGCATCTGGGTGATGCGCAGCGGTTATGTCGGCTCCAACACCCATCGCACCCTGAGCGTCTCGGAGTTCCGGGGCTTCGCCATCGCCGACAGGATCGCTCCGCTGATCTTCATCAACGGCCGCGACGCGAAAGCCGCCCAGTTCTTCACGGTTGCCCACGAACTGGCGCATCTCTGGCTTGGCGCCAGCGGTGTGTCCGACCCGTTCTCGATCCGCGACGATCAGGGCCGCGACGATCAGGGCCGCGACGATCAGGGATCGGTGGATGTCGAGCGCCGTTGCAACGCCATTGCCGCCGAGGTGCTGGTGCCGCGCGTCCAGTTCCTCGCCGCATGGACCGACCGGCTCGGTCTGGAGCGCAACGCCGAACTGCTGGCCTACCGCTTCAAAGTCAGCCGGGTGGTGATTGCCCGGCGGGCTCTCGATTTCGGAAAGATCGGCCGGGACGAGTATGGCGCGTTCTTCGACCAGGAACGGCAGGCGTGGCAAATCGAAGCGCGGTCGGAACGCGAATCGGGCGGCGGTGACTTCTACCGCGTCTCCCGCGTCAGGAATGGAAAGCGTCGCCGGTACTAGATTAAATGAATTGGCTTAGAAGCTGGATTTTTCGGGATTGCCATCTTCTCGTCCCGATTGCAAGGGTTAGCAGGGCAGAAAAGCCAGTCGCCGGAAACGGCGGCAGGCAAATCGAGCTTGTCCCGCTGGACAATCAAGGCGGTGTCGACAAAATATGGCTCGTTGAAAGTTCTTTTTCGGAACGGTGGTGGATCACATTGAGGTTGCCGCTGATAAGTGGCTCTGCGACGTAGCGAAATAGGTTTCATGGACGACGGGGTGATCGGCCGTGAGGTCCACTTGATTTCTGTGTTCGTACACACTAAGCGAAGATATGCAATTTAGCCAGATCTGGTCGCAGTCTACGACTACAACGTACGCTCGGTCTTGAATGGTAGGACCCGCCATCTAGGATTGTCCTAGGTAACTCATGTGGAGGTTAAAATCTTGATTGTTGCTTTAGTGGGATCGTCCTCCTTTGATCGATTCTTCAATCCAGCCCATGACGAGTTGCAACGGCGCGGCCATAGTGTGGCGCGGTACTTAACGCGAAACGATCTGCTTGCCGCAGTTGACGCGCTGCAGTGTTTGGAAATCCTTGGCGCGTCCTCAAGCTTTACAGCCGACCGGGAGTTGTTTGCCAAGATGCCGCGTTTGCGCGCATTGGTTTCCCCGTTCACAGGGGTCGAAGGGTTCGATGTTTCGGCCGCGACAGCAAACGGCATACTCGTGGCGAATGGCCAAATTACGGAAAACTCCGTCAGCATGGCCGAGGCCGCAGTTCTCTTCACACTGGCTTCGCTCTATGACCTTCATGGCACTGAGCGCTACCTTCGCGAAAACCTGCCGCGTCCCTCGCAGGTCCGTGCGCGGATGCTCATGGGAAAGAAAGTTGGCCTGATAGGCTTTGGCAAAATTGGACAGGCTATCGCGGAACGGCTGTCTGCATGGGGTGTGAGGCTCGTCGCCTCGGTGCGCACGACGCGACCGATGCCCGCATATGTCGCCGCGCAGAGCCTCGATGAGGTGCTCGCGACAAGCGATGTCGTTATCATGGCGGCTTCGCTCAATCCTGAATCACGAGGAATGCTGGATCTTGACGCGTTGCGCCGGATGAAACCGGACGTGGTGTTTGTCAACATCACGCGGGGCGGCATCGTCCCCGACGATACGCTCGCCGCGCTCGCCGCAGAGCGACCTGCTATGCGCATCGCCCTCGATGTGTTCGACCCAGAGCCGCTGAAAGAGAATAGTCCGCTGCGCGACCTTCCAAACGCCATCCTTACCCCACACATGGTAGGACATACGGTAGAGTCTCAGATGCGCCTGCCGGAGGCATTCTGCGAGAACCTTCTAGCGGTGGCAGAGTGGCGGGTGCCTGAATACGTTGTCAATCCGTCTGTGATCGAAACGTGGCTGAGAAAACAGGACAGCGCACAGCTATAGTTGCGACGTAAGCGGTGTGAGCGCACCCTTCACCGATTCCCCGGGATCACCGCATGGATCTGTTGCGGCGGGCCTTGAAGTGTTCGCGAAGGTCGAGGATTGCCTTGGCCAGGGCTGGTAGTCGGCCTCGATGATAGGCGTTGTGCCGATCAGAAGAGGGTGCAAGGCCTGGAACGTGGTGTGTTCAGGCTTGTCCGGGTTGGTCATGCTCTTCCAGGCGCGCGGTGCCAGCCAGGTTGCCATGAGGAAGCCGAAGGACCAGAAGATCGGGTCCAAGCCTCCGGCATGGTGGGGCGGCAGTTGCGGCTGGTAGAGATAGGGAAATTGCGCCATCGTTTCCGACAGGTGGTCCCGGACCAGGAGCTTGAACCGATCCTCGAGGCGGACATTATTCCGTGGGCACCGTCAAATTGGCGGCGGCGGGATTGCCGGTGGCGGTCGGGCTGGGTACGGTAGGGGCATGACGACGCGTTCCTATCCCCGTTTTCCGGCTACCGCTACCCCGCCGAGGTCATCATGAGGTGGTCCCCATCCGCCGGACAGTTGGCTAAGCTTGGTTCGCCCAGCAGGAAGGACGAACCCGATGACGGGGTGAGGTGGTCCCCTCGCAGGAGCGCATCGCCGTCGTTGCCGACGCTGCCGATCTCGAGGATGTCTACGACACCGAACGGCACCTGTTGTCCGTCGCTTGCAGGCGCGCCCGCGACGACCTGCTGGTCACCGGAGTCGATCCGGCGTCAGAGTTCCTGATGGACATGGGGATGACGACGGCCGGTAGGTAGGGTGCCCATCGGCATGCGGGCCGTGGCACGTTCGGCCCTGATGTGCCACGACGTGTGCCATGGCCGGGGACGTAGGCAAAAAAACTGCCGCCAAGCCGGGGGGCCTGACGGCGAGTTGAACAGGGAGGCTTCACGTCTGGGAGACGCGGGGTCCGAAGACCCTGACCCGGGCGGACCCGGGCCGAAGGGTGTTGCGTCGCAACAGCCAACGCCGAAGAATTGTGCACGGCCTGCCGTCTTTTCCATCGACGCGTCGATGACTCTACCATGCGCCCGGCGCATGGCTGCGACGGCATTGAAAACATGAGGGAAATCCGGTCACCGCCCAGAGCCACCCCGAACGCGCCAGCGCGGCGGCGGGAACCGGAGGCAGGGCCGGTGTCTGCGGGATCAGTCCGCAAAAGGGAAAATAATCCTTGCATCGATAGGAATATGATCGTATAACGGTCCTCGTCAACGCCCGCGGTGCGCGTTCCCTCCACCGCCGGGCGGCGACGCTCTCGATCCTCCCTCTGCCGATCCTGGAAGGACCGGCCGGTCAACCGCGAGGCCCGGCCGGTCCTTTCTTTTGCGCACCTCCACGGCCGTCCGCACGCCCCCGCGCGCGGTCGAGAACCGCCCGGCGGACAGCGCCCCGACGGCAGCATCGGCCCCTGTCCAGAAGGAGCGTTTTCCCATGGCCACGTCGGTCTCCCAGGCCTTCGTCAAGCAGTTCGAGCGCGAGGTCCACGAATCCTACCAGCGCATGGGTTCCAAGCTGCGCAACACCGTCCGCACCAAGAACAACGTCCAGGGCGCCTCGACCATCTTCCAGAAGGTCGGCAAGGGCACCGCGTCGACCAAGGCCCGCCACGGCGCGGTCCCGGTGATGAACCTCGACCACACCCCGGTGGAGTGCCTGCTCGGCGACTTCTACGCCGGCGACTGGGTCGACCGGCTCGACGAGCTGAAGACCAACATCGACGAGCGCCAGATCATCGCCAACGCCGGCGCCTACGCGCTGGGCCGCAAGACGGACGATCTGCTGATCGCCGCCCTGGACCAGTCCGCGAGCTTCGCTGGCGACGCCGGCGACGGCCTGACCAAGGCCAAGGTGCTGACGGCGTTCGAGATGATGGGCGAGGCCGACGTCCCCGACGACGGCCAGCGCCACGCCGTGGTCGGCTGGAAGCAGTGGAGCCAGCTGCTCGGCATCGACGAGTTCGCCAACGCCGAGTACGTCGGCGCCGAGGAGCTGCCGTGGCGGGGCACCCAGGCCAAGCGCTGGCTCGGCACCCTGTGGATCCCCCACTCCGGCCTCACCCTCGCGGGGAGTGCGCGGCTCTGCCACTGGTACCACAAGACCGCGGTCGGCCACGCCGCCGGCGCCGACGTCAAGACCGACATCACCTGGCACGGCGACCGCGCCGCCCATTTCGTCAACAACGTGATGAGCCAGGGCGCCTGCCTCATCGACGCCACCGGAGTCGTCACCCTGCGCTGCCTGGAATAGGCATCGCACCGCAGGGCTGACCGACGGCGGGCGCCCCCGCCGCGCCGCGCCCCCGCCGGGCGCGGCGCGGTGGGCGCCCACAGGCGAACCTTTCCGGAGACTTCCCCATGGCCTACGCGTCCCAGGACCTCAGCGTCCTCGCCTACGCCAACGGCTTCACGCTGTGGCACTACACCACCACCGATCCGGCCGGCGACGTCGACACCGCCGGCTATTTCACGCCGGCCGCCGACATGCTGCGGGTCGGCGACATGATCCTGGCCAACACCGACACCGGTGGCCCCGCCCCGGCCGGCGGTGTCTTCCTGGTCACCGCCACGAGCGGCACGGTGGACGTCGCCAACATGACGCCGTTCGGGGCGTCCGACACCGACTGACCCCGCCCCCCTCTCCCGCGCCGCGGGAGGGGGCCCTCCCGTGCGATCGAGGACACCTGCCATGGCACTCACCGCCATCGGGCTGTGCAGCCGCGCGCTCATCAAGATCGGCGCCACCCCCATCGCCGCGTTCGACGGGGGCGGGGCCGAGGCCGAGGTGGCGGGCGCCCTGTACGCGCCGACCCGCGATGCCCTGCTCTCGTCCCACCCCTGGAGCTTCGCCACCCGCCAGGCCGCGCTGCCCCGCCTGGCCGAGGCGCCGCTGGCCGACCACGCCCACGCGTTCCAGCTGCCCGCCGATTTCCTGCGCGCCCTGTCCGCCGGGGCGGGGCGGGGCCGCGGCCTGGACTACCGCATCCATGGCCGCACCTTGCGGGCCGACGCCGAGGCGGTGGTGCTGACCTATCTGGGCCGTGCGGCCGAGGAGGATTTCCCGCCCTTCTTCGACCTCGCCCTGATCGCCCGGCTGGCGGCGGAGTTCTGCATCCCGATCACCGAGAACACCAGCCGGACCGACGCCCTGCATCGCCTGGCCGAGGCCGAGTTCCGCCGCGCCCGGCTGGCCGACGGCCAGCAGGACGGCCAGGAGCGGTTCGAGGGCTTCACCCTGGTGGAGGCCCGGACCGCATGACCCGCACCCGCCTGGTCAAGACCAACTTCACCGCCGGCGAGATCTCGCGCCGCCTGCTCGGCCGCGGCGACCTGCGCGCCTACGAGAACGGTGCGCTGGCCCTGCGCAACGTCTTCATCCATCCGACGGGCGGGGTGTCGCGGCGGTCCGGCCTCGCCTTCGTCGACACCGCCCGCGGTCCGGGCCGCCTGGCCGCGTTCGAGTTCAACACCGAGCAGGTGTATCTGCTGGTCTTCACGGCGGGGGTCGTCGACGTGCTGCATGACGACACGGTGGTGGCCACGGTCGACGCGCCGTGGACCGCCGCCCAGCTCGACCGCATCGCCTGGACCCAGAGCGCCGACACCTTGCTGCTCTGCCACCCCGACGTCCCGCCCCGCACGCTGACCCGGGATTCGGCGGCCCAGTGGACCCTCGCCCCCTGGGCCTATGTGGTGGAGGAGGAGGCCGTGCGCATGCCCTTCTACCGCTTCGCCGCGGCCGACGTCACGCTGACCTCCGGCGCCGCGTCCGGGTCGGTCACGGTCAGCGCGTCGGCCCCGGTGTTCGACCCGCTGCACGAGGGCACCCGGCTGCGCGTCCGCGGCCGTCAACTCCTGGTGACCGGCGTCGCCTCCGCCACCGAGGTGCAGGCCACCGTCCAGGGCGAGGCGCTGGCGGACACCGGCGCGACCACCCTGTGGGACGAGCAGGCCTTCTCGCCGCTGCGCGGCTGGCCGGTGTCGGCGGCGTTCCACCAGGACCGCCTGGTGATCGGCGGCTCCCGCGACCTGCCGAACCGGCTGTGGCTGTCGCGCTCGGCCGATCTGTGGAACTTCGACCTGGGCACCGGCAAGGACGACGAGGCCATCGAGTTCGGCATCCTGTCCGACCAGGTGAACGCCGTGCGCGCCGTGTTCTCCGGCCGGCACCTCCAGGTCTTCACCTCGGGCGCCGAGTACATGGTGACCGGCAGCCCGCTCACCCCGGCCAACATCCAGGTCAACCGCCAGACCCGCGTCGGCTCGCCGGTGGCGCGCACGCTGGCGCCGCGCGACGTCGACGGGGCCACCCTGTTCGTGTCGCGCAACGGCCGCGAGGTGCGGGAGTTCCTCTACACCGACGCGGAGCAGGCCTACCAGTCCACCGACCTGGCGCTGGTCGCCCGCCACCTCGTGCGCGAGCCCCGCGACCAGGACTTCGACAAGAGCCGGCGCCTGCTGTTCGTGGTCATGGGCGACGGTTCCCTGGCCGCCCTGACCGTGTACCGGACCGAGCAGGTCACCGCCTGGACCGGGCTGGCCACCGACGGCGCCGTGCGCTCCGTCGCGGTGGTCGGCGACACGGTGTACCTGCTGGTGGAGCGGGGCGGCGGCTGGTCGGTGGAGCGGTTCGACGACGGCCTCAACCTGGACGCCGCCCTGGTCGGCGAGAGCGACGAGCCGGTCGCCACCTGGTCCGGCCTGGAGCACCTGGAGGGGCGCACCGTCGGCGTCCTGGCCGACGGCGCGGTGCGCGCCGACGCCCCGGTGCTGCTGGGCCGGATCACCCTCGACCCGCCGGCCCGCCGGGTCGAGGCCGGGTTGCCCTTCACCCACACGGTCGAGCCCCTGCCGCCCTCGCCGCTGGGCCCGGGCGGCGGCGGCGACCGCGTGCGCCTGGTGGAGGTGGCCTTCCGCCTGGAGAGCACCGCGGCGCTGCGCGTCGACCTCGGCCGCGGCCCCCAGGACCTGACGCTGCACCGCTTCGGCCCGGACACCGTGGCCGACCGCCCACCCACCCCGGTGTCCGGCGACCGCCGCCTGCGCGCGCTGGGCTGGCGCCGCGACATCGACTCACCGCTGTGGCGGATCGAGCAGGACGCACCGCTGCCGTTCACGCTGCTGTCGGTGACCATGGAACTGAAGGTGAACGACTGATGGCCCAGATCTCCCCCCTCCTCACCGCCGCCCTGCCCGTCGCCGGCTCCGTGTGGAGCGGCAGCCAGCAGGCCCGCCAGTCCCAGGCCGAGCTGGACTACCGGCGCCAGCAGGCCGCCCTGCAGCAACAGCAGGAGGCCGCCCGGCTGGCCTACGAGCAGCAGGCCCTGGAGCGCCAGTACGAGGAGCAGCGCCGGGCCCGCGAGGAGGAGGCGCGCCTGCGCGCCGAGGAGCAGGCGCGCACCCAGGCCTACCAGCAGGACCTGCTGATGCAGGAGACCGAGCTGGAACGCCGCGCCGAGGAGCGCCGCGCCGCCGACGAGGCGGCCGCCCGCCAGCGCGAGATGGCTTGGCTGTCGCAGTCCCAGACCCAGGCGTACGACCAACTGCGCGCCCGCCACGGAACCCAGGAGGCGGAGGAGGCGGCCAGCGCGCAAAGCCGGACCGCCGCCCTGGCCGAGCAGGCCAAGGCGGACGAGCGGCGCCGGCGCGACGCCTTGCGGCGCGCCATGGGCCGGACGCGGGCCTCCCTGGGCGCCGGCGGCGTCAGCGCCGCCGACGGCTCGGGCGAGGCGATCCTGCTCGGCCTGGTCGCCGACACCGACGCCGAGCGCGGCGAGGCCCGGCGGGCCGACACCCTGAACCGGCAGGCGATCCAGCAGGAGCTGGACAACACCCGGCGCCGCAACCTGCTGGAACAGGCGCAGCTCGCCGAACGCCAGCGCCTGGACGTCCTCAGCCGCTATTTCTGACCCGGGACCGCCATGACGACGACCGAGTTCCTGCAGGTGCCGCGCGGCACGCCCCGTGTGCAGTACGTGGCCGACGGTGTCCAGACCGCCTTCGTCTACCCCTTCCCCATCTTCGCCTCCGAGGACCTCGAGGTGTTCGTCGGCGCGGCGCCCCAGGACACCGGCTTCACGGTGGCCGGCGCCGGGGCCACCGCCGGCGGCACGGTGAGCTTCGCCGCCGCGCCCCCCGCCGGCGCGGCGGTGACCCTGCGCCGGCGCGTTCCCATCGAGCGGATGACCGACTTCCTCGACAGCGGCCCGCTGCCGGCCCGCGCACTGAACCGCGAGTTCGACCTGCTGACCGCGGCGCTCCAGCAGGTCGCCGGCGATCAGGAGCGGATGCTGCGCTACGCCGACACCGACCTGCCCGCCTCGCCCCTGTTGCCCGACCGCGCCAACCGCGCGGGCCGCCTGCTGGCCTTCGATTCCACCGGCAACCCGACCGTACGCGTGCCGGTGGACGAGGAGGCGCTCAGCACCTACCTGCCGCCGGGGACCGGCGCCGTCGCCCGGCCGATCCGCGAGAAGCTGAGCGACGCGGTGTCGGTGCGCGATTTCGGGGCGGTCGGCGACGGCGCCGTCGACGACACCCTGGCGCTGCAGGCGGCGCTGGGCGCGGCGGCCTCGGTGTTCGTCCCTCCCGGGACGTACAGGCTGACCAACACGCTGACCCTGGGCCATGGCCAGAGCCTGGCGGGGGCCGGCCAGTCGTCGATCCTCAAGGGCACCAATGGCGCAGCCGACCTGGTCCACGTCACCGACGGCTACGCCACGCTGCGCGACCTGCGGCTGGAGGGCGGGCTGGCCGGTGTCCGGCTGTTCGGCCGCGACGGCCCGTGCGTCAACAACGCGCTGCTCGACCTGACCGTCTGGGATGCCGCGTACGGGCTGGTGCTGGACGGCTACGCCACGCCCGACCGGCCATGCTACTGGAACAACGTGGCGCGCGTCCTGGTCGCCCGCCCGGCGGTCCACGGGGTGTGGCTGACCCGCAGCGGCGCGGGCGACACCGCCAACGCCAACCGCTTCCACTGGGTGCGGGTCTATTCGCTGTCCGCGCCGATCACCGGCTGCGGCTTCTTCGTCGAGCACGGGCGCTTCAACAACGCCTTCGTCGATTGCGAGGCGAACCTGTCGACCGGGGCGGAGGCCTGCTTCCGGGTCGGCGCCGACACCGACAAGACGCTGATCGTCGACCTCTACTGCGAGACGCTGGGCGCCGTGCCCAACGTGGTGCTGGACGCCGGCTCGGTGGAGACGGCGATCGTCAACCTGTTCTCCGCCAGCGCCGGGCCGGCCATCCAGGACCTGTCCGGCGGTCGCTACACCGCCGTCAACGCCGGTTTCCCGGAGAAGAACCGGCTGGCCACCACCCGCGTCAGCGAGCTGGTGGTCGAGGCGCTGCGCTACGACACGGCCTATCTGGAGCCGACCGACGGCGGGCTGGTGGCGCTCGACGGCACCACCTCGCTCTGCCTGGTCAGCGCCTATGGCGGCGCCGTCGAGGCGCGCCTGCCCGCCGCCGGCGACGCCAACGGCCTGGCCGTCACCGTCAAGAAGACCGACGCCTCGGCCAACCCGGTGACCGTCACCGAGGCCGGCGGTCCCGGCCCCGATGGCCGGGCCTGGCCGCTGGCCAGCCGCTACGACCTGGTGACGGTGGTGTCCAACGGCGCGGCGTGGTGGGTGATCGCCGGCAACACCCTGCCGGCCAACGCCCATTACCACGACCAGCCCGGCGTGTTCGAGCCGGCGATGACCCACGCCCTCTACCTGGTGAGCGCCTTCAGCGGCGCGGTCGAGGTCCGCCTGCCGCCGCCCGGCGCGGCGCGGGCGGTGGGGCGTGCCTTCACCGTCAAGAAGGCGGACCAGTCCGGGAACCCGGTCACCCTGACCCGCGCCGACGGCGGCGGACCCGATGGCGAGGCGATCGGGCTGGCCGCCTACGGCCACGGTGTGACCGTGCAGTCCAACGGCGCGGGCTGGCACATCCTGGGGCGCAACCCGTGACGGATCCGCGCGACGATCCCCCCGGCTTCGCCGCCTTCGTGGCCGCCTGGAACGCCGCCCAGGACCAGCCCACGCCCCGCCACCACGCCACCATCGTCGGGTGGCTGGCGCGCCGTCTCGACGCCGGCAGCCGCAAGCTGCTGCTGATGGCCTTCCGCGGCGCCGGCAAGTCCACCCTGGTCGGCCTGCTCGCCGCGTGGCTGCTGCGCGCCGACCCCAACCGCCGCCTGCTGGTGCTGGCCGCCGACCTGGCGCTCGCCACCAAGATGGTGCGCAACACCAAGCGGATCGTCGAGCAACACCCCGACACCGCCGGGCTCAAGCCGGCCCGGCGGGACCAATGGGCGGCCGACCAGTTCACGGTGGCACGCCCGCGCGAGCTGCGCGACCCCTCGATGCTGGCCCGCGGCATCGACGGCAACATCACCGGCAGCCGCGCCGACCTGGTGATCTGCGACGACGTGGAAGTGCCGCGCACCTGCGACAGCGCGCCCAAGCGGCTCGACCTGCGCGAGAAGCTGGCGGAGATCGACTGCGTGCTGGTGCCCGGCGGCACCCGCCTGTTCATCGGCACGCCGCACAGCTACTACTCGATCTACGCCGCAGCGGCGCGGCCCGAGGCCGGCGAGGCCCGGCCGTTCCTGGACGGCTACGAGCGCCTGCTGCTGCCGGTGCGCGACGCCGGCGGGGCGCCGGCCTGGCCGGAGGTGTTCACCCCCGCCCGGATCGCCGAGCTGGAGGCCGCCCAGGGCCCGGTGCGGTTCGCCAGCCAGTACCTGCTGGTGCCCACCGCCGCGGCGGCCGGCCATCTCGATCCCGACCGGCTGCGCCCCTACGACGGCGAGCCGGTCTGCTTCGAGCGCGGCGGGCGCGCCACGCTGACCTTGAACGGGGTGCCGCTGGTCTCGGCGACGGCGTGGTGGGACCCCGCCTTCGCACGGCCGGCGGACGGCCGCGCGCGCGGCGACCGCAGCGTGGTGGCCGCGGTCTTCAGCGGCGCCGACAACAACCTCTACCTGCACCGCACCCTGTACATCCGCGTCGACCCCGACGACCCGACGGAGGAGGCGGTGCAGCAATGCCGCGCCGTCGCCGGCCTGCTCGACGCCCTCAACCTGCCGGGCGTCCATGTCGAGACCAACGGCATCGGCGCCTTCCTGCCCGGCCTGCTGCGGGCCGAGCTGCGGCGCAGCGGGATCGCCGCCGCGGTGGTGCCCCAGACCTCGACCACCGCCAAGGCCCGGCGCATCCTGGAAGCCTTCGACGCCCGCCTCGCCGCCGGCCGCCTCCACGCCCACCGCAGCGTCTGGGAGACCCCCTTCGTGCAGGAGCTGCGGGAGTGGAGGCCCGACGGCGGGCGCAGCCACGACGACGGCCTCGACGCCGTCGCCGGCTGCCTCAACGCCGAACCCATGCGCTTCGACCGCCCCGCCACCGCCGCCGTCACCCGCCCCGTCTGGCAGGGCCACGGCCCGGTGGTGGCGTCCAGCGAGTGGGACGTCTGAGGCCGGCCGACCCTTTTCGCGTTCCGACGACGGGAGACCCCGAAATGAACGAACCCCTGGACGTGGTCTGGTGGATCACGGCCGTCGAACTGCCGGCGCTGGCCGGCCTGTTCTGGATGATCGCGCGGTTGCGCCGCGACGCCGAGGAGGCCATGGACGCCCTGCGCGCCCGGGTCGAAGCGGCCCAGGCCCAGGTCCGCGAGAGCCTCGCGGCCTACAAGCTGGAGGTCGCCAAGACCTACGTGTCCGTCGCCACCTTGAAGGACGTGGAGCGACGCCTGACCGACCACCTCCTGCGCATCGAGCACAAGCTGGAGCGCGGCGGTGCGTTCGCCGAGGGAGGCGGGCGATGAACCGCCGCCTGGTCCCCGTGCCCGGCGCCAGCCCCCCGGTTCCGCCGTCGCCCACGACGCCCTTGGCGCCGGCGGCGCCCTTGACGCCCCCGGCACCGGGGGGGCCGGTCGCCGACGCCGTCGACACCCTGGCCCGCACCCTGTGGGGCGAGGCCCGGGGCGAGCCGGTGCGCGGCATCGAGGCGGTGGCCGCGGTGGTCGTCAACCGGGTGCGGACGGCGGAGCGGCATGGCGGCTTCTGGTGGGGCAACGACGTCATCGCCGCGTGCCGCAAGCCCTGGCAGTTCTCGTGCTGGAACGCCGGCGACCCGAACCGGCCCAAGCTTCTCGCCGTGAGCGCGCAGGACCCGGTGTTCGCCACCTGCCTTCGCGTGGCGCGCCGCGCCGTGGCCGGCCTGCTCGCCGATCCCACCGGGGGGGCGACCCACTACCACCGCGCCGGGCTCACCCCGTCGTGGACCGCCGGCCACGCGCCGTGCGCCGAGATCGGCCACCACCTCTTCTACAACAGTGTGGAGTGACGCGGATGCTACCCGCCCTGCTCGCCCAGATCGGGCTGCCGTTCCTCACCCGGGTGCTGTCCGACGGGCTCGGCGCCCTCGATCATCCGGCCGCCCGCGCCGCCTCCGGCGCCCTCAAGGAGGTGCGCGCCGCCATCGATGGCGGCACCATCCCGCCGGAGGCCCTGGCCGAGGCCAATCGCCACATCGAGCGTCTGGCCGAGATGGAGTCCGCCGAGGCGCAGACGGCGCTGCGCGAGGTCAACGCCAGCCTGCGCGCGGAGGTCGCCTCCGACGACGCCTACGTCCGCCGCATGCGACCGACCTTCGGCTACGTCATGGCTCTGACCTGGTGCGCCCAGATGGGGGCGGTGGCCTGGGCCATCGTCGACCAGCCGGCCCAGGCCGGCGCGGTGATCGAGGCCATGGCATCGCTCGGCACCATCTGGACCGTCGGCCTCAGCGTGCTGGGGATCTATGTGTACAAGCGCTCCGAGGAGAAGCGCGCCGCCGGCGCGACGCCGGCCGCCGGCGGGCCGCTCACCGCGCTGGTGAGGCGGCTGGCCGGCCGCGGGTGATGACGGCCCCGGGTGACGCGGCCCCGGGTGACTCCGCCGCCGTCACGCC
Source organism: Azospirillum sp. NS33 (assembly GCF_059703765.1). Taxonomy (NCBI): domain Bacteria; kingdom Pseudomonadati; phylum Pseudomonadota; class Alphaproteobacteria; order Rhodospirillales; family Azospirillaceae; genus Azospirillum; species Azospirillum sp. NS33. The sequence goes on from NZ_BAAKJB010000057.1 coordinate 23,945, forward strand.
GCCTCGTTGACCATCGCCTGGTAGATGCGCCAGGCGGTCTCCACCGTCACGCCGCCGGCGCGCGAGCCGGCGGCCAGCATCATGGCGGAGGGCTTCATCGGCACGGGGGTGTGGCCGGGATCGGACATCGTGCCGGCAAGGTCGAAACCGCAGTCGCGGGAGGCGGCCGTGGTCCGCGGATCGTCGAGCATCGTCGCAGTCATGGCGTTCATCGTCTGCTCCTCCTGGTCTGTGCCCTGGAAGGAAGCAAGGCGGGTGCCAGCCGGCATAACGCTGTATGCAATCGTGGAATCATATAAAAACCAGTGGCTTGCGAATTCGCGCACCATGAATCGACGGATTCGTTCGCACCGGCTTTCTGCAAAATGCGCATGGCGGTGCGCGACGCCCGTCGCAAATTGCAAAACGCGACAGAAAGACCACAAGCGACCTGCGGCCTTTGCGCGCTGGCCGCCGGCCCAGGGTTCGGATACCGTCGCGCCACCATGACCGACTCCATCATCTATCACATGTGCCGGGACGAGGAGTGGGCGCGCGCGACCGCCGCCGGGTCCTACGCCGGGTCGTCGCAGGACGCCGCCGACGGCTTCATCCATTTCTCCACCGCCGCCCAGGTTGTCGAAAGTGCCGCCAAGCACCGCGCCGGGCAGACCGGCCTGGTGCTGCTGGCGGTCGACGCCGCCCGCCTGGGCCCGGCGCTGAAGTGGGAGCCCTCGCGCGGTGGCCAGCTCTTTCCCCATCTCTACGGGGCGCTGCCGGTGGCGGCGGTGCTGCGGACCGACCCGCTGCCGCTGGACGACGATGGCCGCCACGTCTTTCCGCCGCTGGACTGAGGCGCCATGATCGACCTGTATCCGCTGGTGGGGCCGCTGCTGCGCCGCCTCGACCCCGAACTCGCCCACACGCTGTCGGTGACGTCGTTGGCCGCCGGGCTCGGCCCGGTTGCCCGGGACACCGACGACCCGGTGCTGCGCACCCGTGTCTGGGGGCTGGAGTTCGCCAACCCGCTCGGCCTCGCCGCGGGCTACGACAAGAACGCCGAGGTGATCGGGCCGATGCTGCGCATGGGCCTGGGGGCCGTCGAGCCGGGCAGCGTCACCCCGCGCCCCCAGCCCGGCAACCCGCGCCCCCGCCTGTTCCGCCTGCCCGAGCAGGGCGCGGTCATCAACCGCATGGGCTTCAACAACGAGGGGCTGGAGGTGTTCGCCCGGCGGCTGGAGGACTGGCGCGGCACGGCCGGGCGCCCGCCCGGCATCGTCGGCGCCAACCTCGGCAAGAACAAGGACACCGCCGACGCGGCCGACGACTACGCCATCGGCGTGCGGCGGCTGGCCCCGCTGGCCGACTACCTCGTGGTCAACGTGTCGTCGCCCAACACCCCGGGGCTGCGCGCGCTGCAGGGGCGCGAGCCGCTGCGCGCCCTGCTCGACCGGGTGCTGGAGGCGCGCGCGGCGGCCCCGACCACGGCGCGGCCGCCGCTGCTGCTGAAGATCGCCCCGGACCTGACGGCGGAGGACAAGGAGGACATCGCGGCGGTCGCCCTGGAGTCGGGCATCGACGGGCTGGTGGTGTCCAACACCACCATCGCCCGCCCGGCCGGCATCCCCGCCCGCTTCCACGCCGAGGCCGGCGGCCTGTCGGGCCGCCCGCTGTTCGCCGCCTCAACCCGCCTGCTGGCGGAGATGCACGGGCTGACCGGCGGCCGGCTGCCGCTGGTCGGAGTCGGCGGCGTCGCCTCGGGGGCCGACGCCTACGCCAAGATCCGCGCCGGTGCCGCGCTGGTCCAGCTCTACTCCGCGCTGGTCTACGGCGGCCCCGGGCTGATCGGCGCCATCAAGCGGGATCTGGCGGCCCGGCTGAAGGCCGACGGCTTCGCGTCCGTGGCCGATGCCGTGGGAGTCGACGTGGGCGGCGGGAATTAACCCCGCGGCAACGCTGGCGCTCCACCCTGGGGGACGGACTATCCAGGGTGCCGCCCCGCCATGACCGTGCTGACCCACGCCGTCTACGCCCTCGCCTATCTCGTCGCCGGCGCGTCGCTGGCCTGGGCCCTGCCCTTCATGCGCCCGGACAGCGACCCCCTGGTCGGCTGGCTGGTTGGCGCCCTGGTGGTGGTGGGCGGCGGCCTGGTGCACGACGTGGTGAGCCGGTTGGACCGCGAGCGCGCGCTGGCGCAGCGGATCGACCGGCTGCGCGGCACGGTGGAGACGGTGAACGAGGTGGTGGCCCGCCACCACGTGGAGATCGCCCGTCTCGCCGCCGCCCTGGAGGACGGGCCGGGCGGCGGGCCGGGTGGCGGGCCGGGTGGCGGGAGCGTGCGCTACGACGCCATGATGCAGGAGGTGAAGCTCCTGCAATCCCTGGTCAGCCGCCTGCACGACCGGCGCGGCGCGGCGCCCGCCGCCGCCCCGGCGCTCCAGGCCGGCCCGCGGCTTCCCCAGCCGGTGCCGCGCCCCGCCCGCCCGGTCCCGCCGGACGCCGACGCGGACCCGCCGCGGGACGACGCCGCGGTGCTGGAAGCGGTGCGGGACGCCGTGAAGGCCGACCGCATCGACGTCTACCTCCAGCCCGTGGTCAGCCTGCCCCAGCGCAAGCACCGCTTCTACGAGGTCTTTTCACGGGTGCGGGCGGCCGACGGCGGGCAGATCCGCCCGGACCGCTACATCCCCATCGCCGAGCGCGAGGGGTTGATCGCGACCATCGACAACCTGCTGCTGGTGCGCTGCATCCAGCTCATCCGCGAGACCGAACGGCGCCAGCACCACATCGGCTTCTTTTCCAACATCTCCCCCGCCAGCCTCGGTGACGGCGAGTTCATGCGGCAATTCCTGCAGTACATGGGCCAGCATCAGGCGCTGGTGCCCGATCTGGTGTTCGAGCTGGGGCAGGGCGACCTCGGCGCCGGGGAGGGCGCGACGCTGGCCATCCTGGCGCAGCTGGCGCGCCTGGGATTCCATTTCTCCATGGACCAGGTTCACGATCCCGCCGCCGTCGACGCGGACGCTCTGGCCCGCCAGAACTTCCGGTTCCTGAAGCTGGAATGCACACGGCTGTTGGAACCGGCCGCCCGCGAGCGCATCCAGACCCTGCTGCGCGCCTGCAAGACCCACGACATCGACGTCATCGTCGAGAAGATCGAGACGGAGGCCCAGCTCCTGGAGCTGCTGGACCTCGGCATCGACTTCGGCCAGGGCTTCCTGTTCGGCGAGCCGCGGCTGTCGCGCAAGCCGGCCTGACCGCGGCGCGGCCGGCGCCGGCGCGTCCTTCGCGCTTTCCACGCCCCCCCATCCATGCTTTATAGGCGCGCCTCATCAACCCCTTGGGCGCGCACCATGCACCTCGTCCCGCAGATCGCCGGCATCTCGTCCATCGTCGACCGCTACGATGGCATGATCCTCGACCTGTGGGGGGTCATCCACGACGGGGAACGGCCCTACCCCGACGTGCCCGAATGCCTGGACCGCCTGACCGCCGCCGGCAAGCGGCTGTGCCTGCTGTCCAACGCCCCGCGGCGCATCGACGGCGTCATCGCCAAGCTGGACGGCATGGGCATCGGCCGCCACCGCTACCGCCACGTCATGACCTCCGGCGAGGCCGCCTACGAATCCCTGCGCGACCGGGCCGACGGCTGGCACGCGGCGCTGGGGCCGCGCCTCTACCACATCGGGCCGGGCCGCGACAGGGACGTCTACGACGGGCTGGCCTACACCGTCGCCGCCACGCCGGACCAGGCCGACTTCGTGATCAACACCGGCATCGTCGACTTCTCCGAGACGGCGGAGGATTACGACCCGGCGCTCGAGGCCTGCGCCCGGCGCGGCCTGCCCATGGTGTGCGCCAACCCCGACCTGGTGGTCATGGTCGGGACCAGCATGGTGATCTGCGCCGGCACGCTGGCCGCCCGCTACGAGGCGCTGGGCGGGAGCGTCTTCTATCACGGCAAGCCGCACGCCCCGGTCTACGCCCGCTGCCTGTCCTTGATGGGGGTGGCCAACAAGCGCCGCATCCTGGCGGTGGGCGACAGCCTGCGCACCGACATCGCCGGAGCCAACGCCGCCGGCATCGAGTCCGCCCTGGTCACCGGCGGCATCCACTGCGAGGAGCTGGGCTCCGCCTGGGGCCGCCCGGCCGACCCGGAGCGTCTGGCGACCGCCATCGAGGCCTCGGGCCACCTCCCCACCTGGGCGATTCCCCGGCTGGTCTGGTAGCGCCCGGCGCGGCCCGGCCCGCGCGTCAGCCGCGGCCGCGCCTTCCGGCTTCGCCCGGCAGCGGCACCGCGTCGGCCAGCGCCCGGTCGAACACCTCGGTGTGGGCCGTCCGCGGCCGCCCGTCCAGGGCGGCCTGGGGCGGCTCTTCCAGCCCGGGCCCGGTGCGGCCGCGCGACGGGGTCAGCGCCGCGCGGTAGTAGCTGATGATGAAGACGCGGATCGACGCCGTCAGGTTCGCCTCGCCGCGCCGCGCGTCGATCTGCGTGCACAGCTCGTTCAGGGTCAGATCCTCGCGCTCGCAGATGTCCCGCAGCGAATCCCACAGCAGCGGCTCCATGCGCAGGCTGGTGCGCCGGCCGCTGACCGTCACGTTCCGGCAGATCAGGGCGGGCTGCTCTTTCCAACCGCCAGAATCGGACATCGTGCGCTGCGCCTCTCGCCGGGTTCTCCACTCCGGACGCCGCCCCGCCGTGCCGGCGTTGCCGCGTCGCCGTCGGGGTGATGCATCCGTACGTGTGTAGGATAAAGCAACCGGCGTGTGCCTTCCATGGACAATTCGACCGACGGTCGCGCCGTGCCACCGCATCACGAAATATGCAAGGCTGTCATGCACGCAAGGCGCGTCATCGCCGCCGCACCGGTGTCGACCGCCCCGGCGCCGGGTCGCCGGGGTGACGAATGACCCTTCCAATCCCTCCCGCTTGGCCTTACCAGTAGCCCGGACGGGGTAAAGTCCCCTTGGCGGAACGTGCGACGAGGTGGGCGATGCGGCGGCCGGCGGTGTGGGCAACGGCGGTGGCGGCCGTGACCGGATTGGCCCTGGCGGGCGCAGCCGGGGCTGTCGAATCCGGCCCCCCGCCGGCGACCGGCGGCAAACCGGCGGCGGCGGGCGGCCGCGCCCCGGCGGCGGCGCCAGCAGCGGCACCAGCAGCGGCGCCAGCGCCGCCCACCCCCGACGCCGTCCGCCACGCCGTCGACCGCACCGTGCCCGACCTGTGGAGCGTCGAGGGCGTCGACCTGGAACCGACGGCCGAGCCCGCCACCGCGCGCTTCCGCGCCCGCCTGCGCCTGACCCGCCCGACCTTCGTGGTGGAGCTGCGCGACGGCCCCTACACCTACCTCCGGCCGGTCGCCGACGCCGGGCTGGAGAAGACGCTGACCGGGACCGCCGCCGGGGCCCCGCCGACGCTCACGCTGGACAACCCGGAGGTGACGGAGAGCGTCGGCCGGCCGGCCGACGAGCTGCCGGGGCGCACCGTCCTCGCCGGCACCGAGGAGGCCCGCGCGCTGAGCGCGCGGCGCGCCGAGGAGGCGGCGCAGCGCACCGCGGCGGAGCAGGCGCGGCGCCAGCGCGAGGAGGCGCTGATCGCCGAGCAGACGGCCGCCGCCGCCGCGGAGGCCCAGCGGGCGGGGATGGAGCGTGCGGCGGTCGAGGCGCGCGAGCAGCAGATCGCCGAGCTGCGGGGCAAGCTGCTGGGCAGCGACCGCCCGGCCCGGATCGCCGCCTACGAGGCGGCGCTGGGCGGCAACGACCCGGCGCTGCGCAAGCTGGCGGTGGAGACCGCGCTGGGCAGCGACGACCCGGTCCTGGCCGGCCTCGCCCTGCGCGACTGGATGGCCCGCATGCGCACCATCCCGGTCCAGCTCTACGCCACCCGGGAGGACCCGGAATCGGAGGCCGTGCTGCGCAACCTGGGGCCGCTGACCATCGAGGTCGACTCCTTCAACCCGGTGTCGGGCGCCGTGGTCGGCACCATGGGGGCACCGGGCTACAGCATCACCCTGCCCTCCGCCGCCGCCGGCCAGCTCGCCCAAACCGAGCTGACGGTGCACGCCTTCGGCTGCGCGCTGACGCTGCGCCTGACCGAGCAGACGACCCTCGACGGGATCTACCGCTGCCAGACGCTGCCGACGCTGGTGGCGCGCGTCACCCTGGAGTGATGGCGGCCATGGTGCGCCCCGCCCCCACCCTGCCGCTGGGCCTGCTGCTCGGCCTCGTCCTCGCGGCGGCCCTCGCCGGCCCGCCGCCCGCGCTGGCACAGGACGGGACGGACCGCTTCACGCCGCGGCCGCCGCCCACCCCCGTGGTGCCACGCCTGACCCCGCTGGCGCCGCCGCCCGACGGCGCCGGCGCGCCGCCGCGCGTCGTTCTGCCCACCCCGACCCCCGGGTCGCCGGCCGCGGCGGCGCCAGCCCCGGTCGCGCCAGCCCCGCTGGCGCCAGCCGCCGCGCCGCCATCGCCCGG
>NZ_BAAKJB010000058.1:0-26667 GCF_059703765.1 Azospirillum sp. NS33
TCCGAACCGCGCGCTCGCGGACTTCAGGGGCGAACTTGGGTGATGTCTGCTTCGTCATGATGACCCCATCTTCTCAGGAAATGGGGCCTCCGGGAAACCCGGGGCGGTTCAGCCGGACGCTTTACCGGCGTCGCGGGTCTTCTGGGCGATCTCGCGGGCGGTCAGGGTCGGGTACCGCTTTGTCGAGTTGGGCGGCAGCCACCGGAGGGTGTCCATGACTTCGCGGCAGGTCTCCCGGCCGATGTCGGACACCGGTGTGTCCTGGCCGATGATCTCGATCAGCAGGCCGAACACCGTCTCGTAGGCCAGGACGGTCTTGCCGGACCGGATGACGCCGGGATCAGCCATGTAGGCGTCGTAGACCTGCTGGATGGTCTTCGCCGTGGCGGGCTCGGCAGCGGGCACAGCGGCCTCCGCGGCGACCGTCTGGGCGGCGTGGAGTTTTTCGGCGATGCGGCTGGCCAGCAGGTCCAGGTCGATGTGGATGGCCGGGCCTGTGGGATCGGGCAGGACGGCGTCGGCCGTCACCGAGGGGGCGGGGGGCGGTCGGCAGGCCCGGTCGCACGCGGCGTGGGCCGGATCGCTTCCGGTGCCCCCGCGAACCGCATCGAATTCCTGCTCGATCTCGAAGGCCACCCGGCGGGCCGCCCGGATGGCGTCGGGGTAGCGGCTGGTCCTGAGGGAGCGGTTGATGTGGGTCCGGCCCAGAACCCCCTGGAGGTCGGCCGGAACCCGCGTCCGGAACTGCCACACGGCCCCCCGCAGCCACAGCCCCGTGGAACGCCGCTTGGGCGACAGGGATGTGCGACACCCCGGACAGGCTGAAACGGCGGATTTTGAAGGGGATGAAGGCGATTCGGCTGACGCCGCGTGCGACAGGGCGGTGTCACACCGCGGGGAATTCCGCCCCTTCCGGGCGAATTCCTGCATCGCGTCACGGTCCGGGGATGATTGGTGGAGCCGAGGAGGATCGAACTCCCGACCTACGCATTGCGAACGCGTCGCTCTCCCAGCTGAGCTACGGCCCCACTCGCCGTCCCCGGCGTGGGCGGGATAATGGTGATCCGCCTCCGCCCTGTCAAGCGCTTGTTTGGCGCCCGCCGCAGGCCCCCGGGGCACCCCCGAACGCCACCCCGCGGGGGGCTCTCGCCGCGCCGCGGAGCCAGGGCTTGTCAGGGGGCGGGTCGGCGATTAGGGTGCTGGCAACCGAGAAACCGGAGGGACAGTGCCGTCATGGAGCCGTTGGTCGCGACCATCTTCGGTTTGATCTACATCGTGCTCGACCTGTTCAAATGGATGCTGATCATCTCCGTGGTGATGAGCTGGCTGGTCGCGTTCAACGTCATCAACACCCGCAACCGATTCGTCTACATGGTCAACGATTTCCTGTACCGGGTGACGGAGCCGGTGCTGGGGCCGATCCGCGGTGTCATGCCGACCCTCGGCGGCATCGATCTCGCCCCCATCATCGCCCTGCTGGGCGTGTGGTTCCTGCAGAGCCTGATCGTCAACTACGGGCTCATGTAGAGTGACCGCGGCCCGCGGCCCGCTGGAAGCCGTGGCCGACGGCGTGCGGGTGGCCCTGCGGGTCAGCCCCAGGGCGGCGCGCAACGCCGTCGCCGGCGTCGGCGAAACCGCTCCGGGCCGGTGGGCGGTGAAGGTCAGCGTCACCGCGGTTCCCGAGGACGGCAAGGCCAACGCCGCGGTGATCAAGCTGCTGTCGAAGGCGTGGGGCGTGCCGAAGTCGGCCATCGCGGTGGTCGGCGGCGTCACCGACCGCAACAAGATGCTGCATGTGGCCGGCGATCCGGCCGCGCTGATGCGCCGGCTGGGCGCGCTGGTGGAAGGAGGGGAGGGCGATGGCCGAGGCTAGGATCATCGATGGGAAGGCCTTCGCCGCCGGCCTGCGCGGCCGGGTGGCCGAAGGCGTCGCGGCGCTCCGGGCCAGCCATGGGGTGACCCCGGGCCTGGGCGTGGTGCTGGTCGGCGAGGACCCGGCCAGCCAGGTCTATGTCCGGTCCAAGGAGAAGGCGCTGGTCGAGCTGGGGATGACCTCCTTCGACCATCACCTGCCGGCCGACACCTCCCAGGACGCGCTGCTGACGCTGATCGACGGCCTCAACGCCGACCCGGCGGTGCACGGCATCCTGGTCCAGCTTCCCCTGCCCAGGGGCATCGACACCCAGGCGGTGCTCGGCCGGATCGCCCCGGCCAAGGACGCCGACGGCTTCCACGTCGTCAACGCCGGCCGCCTGGCCACCGGCCAGCCCGGCGCCACCATCCCCTGCACCCCGTGGGGCTGCCTGCTGCTGATCCGCGACGTCCTGGGCCGCGACCTCGCCGGCAGGCGGGCGCTGGTGGTCGGCCGTTCCAACATCGTCGGCCGCCCGATGGGGCAGCTGCTGCTGCAGGCGGACTGCACCGTCACCATGGCCCACTCCCGGACCCGCGACCTCGCCGCGGAGTGCCGCCAGGCCGACATCCTGGTGGCCGCCGTCGGCCGTCCGGAGATGGTGCGCGGCGACTGGATCAAGCCGGGCGCGGTGGTCATCGACGTCGGCATGAACCGGATCGCCGGCGAGGGCGGACGCACCCGGCTGGTCGGCGACGTCGCCTTCGACGAGGCGCGGACCGTGGCCGGCGCCATCACCCCGGTGCCCGGCGGCGTCGGGCCGATGACCATCGCCTGCCTGATGCTGAACACCCTGGCCGCGGCGTGCCGCGCCGCCGGCGCCCCGCTGCCGCCCGAGGCGGCCCCGTGATCACCGTCCACGCCCGCAACGAGACGGGGCGGGTGATCGAGCAACCCCTGGGTCTGGGAGACCCGCTGCCCGCCGGCACCGTGTGGATCGATCTGCTGCGCCCCGACGAGGCGGAGCGCGGCCATGTCGGCCGGCTGGCGGAGTGCGACCTGCCGACCCGCGAGGAGATGCGGGAGATCGAGGCCTCGTCCCAGCTCTACGTCGAGGCCGGCGTGGTCTACCTCACCACCACCGTCATCGCCCGGGCCGACACGCCGCACCCCGAGCAGGGCGAGGTCACGTTCGTCCTGACGCCGCGGCACATGATCACCCTGCGCTACACCGAGCCGCGCTCGGTCGCCACCTTCGCCGCCCGCACCGCCCGCCAGCCGGACCTGCTGGCCAGCGCCGAGGACGCGCTGCTGGGCATCCTCGACGCCGTGATCGACCGCGTCGCCGACGTGCTCGAGCTGATCGGCGGCCGCATCGACGCCCTGTCGGCGCGCATCTTCACCGACAGCCTGGATGGCGGAATCGGCGCCACCGGCGGCGCCGGCGGCGGGCGGCGGCGCAAGAAGCCCGACGAGCTGCAGGACGTGCTGCGCGGCATCGGCCGCGCCGGCGACCTCACCCACAAGGTGCGCGACAGCCTGGCCGGGCTCGACCGTCTGGTGGCCTTCCTCACGTCGGTCACCGCCGGCCGGCTCGGCAAGGACCAGAAGGTGGCCCTGAAGACCCTCGCCCGCGACCTCCGTTCGCTCAACGAGCACGCCGGCTTCCTGGCCCACGAGGCCAACTTCCTGCTCGACGCCACGCTGGGCCTGATCAACATCGAGCAGAACGCCATCATCAAGATCTTCTCGGTGGTCGCCGTCGCCTTCCTGCCGCCGACGCTGATCGCCTCGGCCTACGGCATGAACTTCGCCTTCATGCCGGAGCTGCAGTGGGCCTGGGGCTATCCCATGGCGCTGCTGCTGATGGCGGTGTCGGCGGTGCTGCCGCTGTGGTATTTCCGCCGCCGCGGCTGGCTCTGAGCCGCCGGGCGCCCGTTCAGGCCGCCATCAGGGCGTCGACCGGCACGCCGGCGGCGGCGGCGGCGAGGGTGCGGAACAGGTTCTGCTGGCGCTCGTCGTGGGCCAGGTATTCGGGGTGCCATTGCACCCCCAGGCGCAGCGGGGCGCCGTGGGCCTCGGTGGCCTGGACGATGCACCAGCGGTCGCGGGCCACCACCACCAGCCCCTCCCCCAGGCGGTCCACCGACTGGTGGTGCAGCGCGTTCACCCGGCATTCGGCCAGGCCCAGCACGCGGTAGAGGCCGCTGTCGGGAACGATGCGGATGCGCTTGCGCGGCAGCACCGTGCGCATGCGCGGCGCCTCCTCGTAGATGGCGTGGATGTCGGTGTGCAGCGTGCCGCCGCGGTGCACGTGGATCATCTGCGAGCCGCGGCAGATCCCCAGCACCGGCAGACGCCGCCGTTCGGCGACGTCCAGGGCGTCGAGTTCGAGCCGGTCGCGCGCCGGATCGATGCGCACCTGCGGCCCGGCGCCGAAGCCGGCGCCGTAGAGACCGGCGTCGATGTCGTCGCCGCCGCCCACCACCAGACCGTCCAGGCGGTCGATGGGAAAGGGGCGCTCCGGGGTGATCCGCACCGCCCGGGCGCCGGCCCGCCACAACGCCAGGCGGTTGGCCCACCAGGCGATCCGGCTGCCGTGCACCGAGGCGGTGACGCCGATGAGGGGCCGCGCCGTCATGGCGCGCTCACCCCGTCGGGCGGAGGTCGAGCGCGCGCTCGACCTCGCCGGCCCAGCTCGCCAGCGTGCGCCGCTCGGCCCGGTCGCGGAAGGCGACGCCCAACCCGTCCAGCCGCTCCCGGTCGGAGGCCAGCGCCTCCACCGTCACCCAGCGGTTCCATTCCGCCGCCAGCGACCACGCGGGGTCGCCGATGCGGGCGTTGGGAAGGCGGTAGTGGAAGGTCGGCCGGGCCCGCACATGGGGGTCGCTGACCCGCGCCGCCAGGACGTCCGGCGCGAGGTCGGCGAACAGGGGCAACAGGTCCAGCTCGCGGTTGCGCGACGGATTGGCGTCCAGGTAGTCCCCCACCAGCCCGGCCATGTCCGGGCGGTAGGCCGGATCGACCACCTTGGCGGCGTAGGCCACGGGGAAGGAGGCGACGTACCCGGTGAGCCGGCGCGTCGGGTCGACCCGGACCGCCGCGCGCAGCCAGGGCCCGAGCAGCAGGAAGGCCTTGAGGTGGTCGAGCACGTAGTCGGCGCTGGTGTCGGCGATCTCGGGGTTGAAATGCAGGCCGAAGGCGAACAGGGGGCTGGCCTCGGTTCCGGCGGCGCCGGCGGCGCGCAAGGCGTGGACCAGCCGGTCCAGGTCGCCCAGGCGCTCGATCGCGATGGGCGGGGCGGTGATCTCGAACGGCATGACCAGGCTGCCGATGCTGCCCCACAACGGCCGCAGATGGTCGAGCACGGCGTCGACGGTGTCCGGCACCCCCAGCGCCTCCGGCAGGCCCGGCTTCTTGTGCGCCGCCCGCATGTCCAGCTCGACCGTGAAGTCGCCCAGCGCGGTGCCGCGCACCCGGCAGCGGTGCGGATCCTCGGTGACGATGGTGCCGCCATAGAGGGCGCGCACCTGGCGCGCCGCCGCGGGGGCGTCGAGATTGGCGAACTCCAGCTCCACCCCGACGCGGCGGGGCGAGCCGTCGGGCGCGGTGCGGAACGGCGGCATGATCAGCGGTGTCTGCATGATGTGTGGTGAACACCGCCGCCGCGCCGCGGTTCCGCGCCCGCGAAACGCGGCCCACTGCGGCGGCCGGCCTTGACCGCCGGTGGGTGCGGTGCCTACCAAGGGGCACGCCATTCAGGGAGGGACCGCGATGACCGACACCCTGCGGATCGAGCCGCTGACCGGCGCCGCCCTGACGGCCCGGCTGCCCGACCTGGCGCGCCTGCGCATCGCCGTGTTCCGGGCCTTCCCCTATCTGTACGACGGCTCGCCGGACTACGAGGAACGCTACCTGGCGACCTACGCGGCGGCCCCCGGCAGCGTCGTCGTCGGCGCCGTCGACCCGGCCGACGGGCGGCTGGTCGGCGCGGCCACCGGGCTGCCCCTGCGCCACGAGCCGGACACCGTCACCGTCCCCTTCCGGACCCGGGGCTGGGACGTCGAGCGCCTGTTCTACTACGGCGAATCGGTGCTGCTGCCGGAGCATCGCGGCCGCGGTGTCGGCGTCCGCTTCTTCGCCGAGCGCGAGGCCCACGCCCGCCGGCTCGGCGGGTTCACGCAGGCGGTGTTCTGCGCCGTCGAGCGGCCGGCCGACCACCCCCGCCGGCCGCCGGACCACCGCCCTCTGGACGGGTTCTGGCAGCGCCGCGGGTTCCGGCCGCTGCCCGGGGTGACCTGCGCCTTCTCGTGGCGCGATCTCGACGAGGAAGCCGAGAGCGCGAAGCCCATGCGGTTCTGGATCAAGGAGCTGGCATGACGGTGCTGCGCGTCGCCGCCGCCCAGTGGCCGGTGGAGCGGCCCGCCTCCCTGGACGCCTTCGTCGCCAAGGCCGGGCGCTGGGTGGCCGAGGCCGCCGCCGGCGGCGCCGGGCTGCTGGTGTTCCCGGAGTACGGGGCGATGGAAGCGGCCGGCCTCGCCACGGCGGCGGACGGCGACCTGGCCGCCCAGACCACCGCACTGCAGCCCCTGGTGCCGGCGGTGCGCGCGGCGTTCCAGGCGCTGGCACGGCGCCACGGGGTGTGGATTCTGGCCCCCAGCCTGCCGGTGCGCGGTGCCGACGGCGGGGTGCGCAACACCGCCTGGCTGGTGGCGCCGGACGGCCGGGTCGGCACCCAGGAGAAGCTGGTGCCGACCCGCTTCGAGCGTGAGCGCTGGAACCTCGTCGGCGGCGCCGGCCCGCTGGTGTTCGACACGCCCTGGGGGCGGGTCGGCATCTGCGTCTGCTACGACGCGGAGTTCCCGCTCATCGCGCGGCGCCAGGCGGAGGCCGGGGCGGTTCTGCTGCTGGTCCCCAGCTGCACCGATGCGCCGGCTGGCTGGCACCGGGTGCGCGTCGGCGCCGCGGCGCGGGCCCTGGAAAACCAGTGCTTCGTGGTCCAGGCGCCGACGGTCGGGGCCGCGCCGTGGTGCCCGGCCATCGACACCAACACCGGGGCCGCGGCGGTGTACGCCCCGCCCGACCTCGGCATGCCCGAGGACGGCGTGGTGGCGATGGGAACAATGGACGCCCCGGGCTGGCTCTACGCCGACCTCGACCTCGCCGCCGTGGCGCGGGTGCGCCGCGACGGTCAGGTGCTGAACCTCCGCCACTGGACCGAGCAACCGGCGTCCGGACCGGCGGCCCTGGGACGTTGGGAGGAGTGACGGGCGACGGGCCGCGCCGGTGCGCTCAGCCCCGCCGCACCCAGCGGCGCCAGAACGACGCGGCGGCCCGCTCCTCCTCGTCCTTGCCGGCGAGCCAGGCGTCGGCCAGTTCGCGGACCTGCCAATTTCCCAGGAAGCGGTCGCAGTCCACGGCGGCGTACAGCCGCACCCGATCCTTACCCAGACGCTCGAAATAGGCCAGGGTGCGGCGGCGGTCGTCGTCGCTCATCGGCCGTACGGCTCCGCCGCGTTGGACCATCGGGGGCCGTGTCACCAACATCCGCTCCCTGGCATGGCGCATCCCTACAAAATATGGGACTCCAACGGCGCACTATAGGAATATTGTGCGCCGCAGCGCAACCGTGGCACCCTTCCGCGCAGCGGGAAAAGCGATCACTATGGGACATTCCGGCCGCCGCCGCGCCACCCGCGCCGCGGCGATGCCGCAAGACGACAGGGAGACTGGGAACCATGAACACGAAGACCTGGGTTGTGGGGACGCTGGTGGGGGCGATCGTCGGCCTGAGCGGGGCCGTCGCCGGGGCGCAGGACCTGCCCAAGATCACCATCGCCATGAGCGGCTGGACCGGCTTCGCGCCGCTGACCCTGGCCAAGGAGGCCGGCCTGTTCAAGAAGAACGGGGTCATGGTCGAGATCAAGAAGATGCCGGTGGCCAACCGCCACCAGGCGATGGTGGCCGGCGAGGTCGATGCCATCGCCACCACGGTGGACACCCACATGGTCTACGCGTCCTCCGGCGTGCCGGTGCAGCAGGTGTTGGTGCTCGACAGCTCCCACGGTGGCGACGGCATCGCCGTGCGCACCGGCATCGACGCGGTGGAGGGGCTGAAGGGCAAGCAGGTGGCCGTGGAATCCGGCGGCGTGCCGCAGTTCTGGCTGGCCTATGTGCTGAAGAAGCACGGGATGTCCCTGGACGACATCCAGCAGACCAACCTGTCGCCCAAGGATTCCGCGGCCGCCTTCGTCGCCGGCCAGACCGATGTGGCGGTGACCTACGAGCCCTACCTGTCCAACGTCCGCGAGGCCGGTGGCAAGGTCCTGGTCACCTCCGACCAGACGCCGGGCGTGATCATCGACACCCTGGCGTTCCAGCCCGACTACGTCGAGAAGAACCCGAAGATCGTCCAGGCCGTCGTCGCCTCCTGGTTCGAGGCATTGGAGATGATCAAGGAGAATCCGGACGAGGCCTACGCCACCATGGGCAAGGACGTGAACCAGTCGGCCGAGCAGTTCGCCACCTCGGCCAAGAACGTGCGCTGGTACGACAAGGGCATGAACCAGGCCTATTTCGCCGACACCATGCCGACCTTCCTCGGCGAGGTGCGCGACGTGATGCTGGAGGCCAAGCTGATCCGCCGTTCGCCCGACGACCTCGCCACCATGGCCAACGGCTCCTTCGTGAAGTGACCCCGTCCCCGTCCCGGCCACCGCACGACGGCCGGGACGGGGGCACGCCCACCGACGAGACACCCCCGATCATGAACGGACTCTTCGCGCCGCTGAAGCCGGTGCCGCCGGGCCTGCGCCCGGTCCTCTCCATCCTCTGCTTCGCCCTGTTCTTCCTGGGCTGGGGGATCGCCACCTATGGCGGCTTCGTGAAGCCGCTGTTCCTGGCCTCGCCGGGCGAGACCCTGCGCTCGGGCGGGGCCCTGTTCACCGAGTACGGCTTCGCCGAGGACGTGCTGGTCACGGTCTGGCGGGTGTTCGCCGGATTCCTCCTGGCGGCGCTGCTGGCGGTGCCGCTGGGCATCCTGATGGGGGCGTTCAAGCCGGTGGAGGCGTTCTTCGCCGGCTTCGTGTCATTCGCCCGCTACCTTCCCGCCTCGGCCTTCATCCCGCTGCTGATCCTGTGGTCGGGGGTGGGCGAGCTGCAGAAGATCCTGGTGATCTTCATCGGCTCGATCTTCCAGATCGTCATCATGATCACGGTCATCGTCGGTTCGGTGCGCGCCGACCTGCTGGAGGCGGCCTACACCCTGGGCGCGTCGCGCCGCGGCGTGGTGCTGCGGGTGCTGCTGCCCGCCGCGGCGCCGCAGATCGCCGAATCGCTGCGCCTCGTGCTGGGCTGGGCCTGGACCTACGTCATCGTCGCCGAACTGGTCGGCGCGTCGGCCGGCATCGGCCACATGATCATCGAGGCCCAGCGCTTCCTCGACACCGGGCAGATGATCTTCGGCATCTTCGTCATCGGCATGATCGGCCTGATCACCGATTTCCTGTTCCAGACCGCCAACGCCCGCCTGTTCCCCTGGGCGCGCGGGCGCTGAGGCCACCCATGAGCAAGCTGTCCATCCGCGGCGTCGAGAAGACCTTTCCGGCCCGCCGCGGCGCCGCCCCCACCCGCGCCCTGGAGCCGACGGACCTGGAGGTCCGCGACGGCGACTTCATCACCATCCTCGGCCCGTCGGGCTGCGGCAAGTCCACCCTGCTGCGGGTCGTCGCCGGGCTGGAGACGCCGACCGCCGGGACGGTGCTGCTGGACGGCGAGCCGGTGACCCGGCCCGGTCCCGACCGCGGCATGGTGTTCCAGTCCTACACCCTGTTCCCCTGGCTGAGCGTGCGCGACAACGTGTGCTTCGGCCTGCGCGAGCGCGGGGTGCCGCGGGCCGAGCAGGTGGAGATCGCCGACCGCTACCTCGCCCAGGTCGGGCTCAAGGGGTTCGAGGCCCATGCGCCGGCCCAGCTGTCGGGCGGCATGCAGCAGCGCACGGCGCTGGCCCGGGCGCTCGCCAACGACCCCAAGATCCTCCTGCTGGACGAGCCGTTCGGGGCGTTGGACCACCAGACCCGCGAGCTGATGCAGGAGCTGCTCCTGGGGATCTGGGAACAGCACCGCAAGACGGTGCTGTTCGTCACCCACGACATCGACGAGGCCATCTTCATGGCGAGCCGGGTCGTCGTCATGTCGGCCCGGCCGGGGCGCATCAAGTGCGACATCCCCATCGAGCTGCCGCACCCGCGCTCCTACAAGGTCAAGACCACCGCCGCCTTCGCCGCCCACAAGGAGCGGCTGACCGAGGAGATCCGGGTGGAGACCATCAAGACCCTGAACATGGAGGCCTGAGGGCGGGCCGTCGCTAGTCGAAATCGTCCAACGAGAGCTGGCGCACCTCGGGCGGCGCCGGGGTCTGCGTGTCGGGCGTCTGGGTGTCGGGCGCCTGGGTGGCGGGCGTCTGGGGTGGCGGTTGCGGCGGGGGGGGGGGGGGGGGGGGGGGGGGGGGGGCGCGGGGGGGGGGGGGGGGGGGGGGGGGGGGGGGGGGGGGGGGGGGGGGGGGGGGGGGGGGGGGGGGGGGGCCCCGCCCGCCCCCGCCCCCGCCGGACGGCGGTTTGATCGCCTTGTTGACCGCGCCGCGCGGGCCGACGCTGGGCTGGTCGCCGAAATCGGGCAGGGGCGGCAGCCGGGCCATCGCCGCGCGCATCAGCTCCGCCACCCGTTCCGCCTTGGCCCGCACCGCCAGGCCGCGCTCCGCCGAATAGCGCGGGTCGTCGAGGAAGGCGCGGATGGCGATCAGGCCGCGCAGTTCCACGCCGCACATCTCGTGGGTGCCGATGGGCAGGTGCTTGACCCGGACGAAGGTCGCGAAGAAGCCTTCGCTCTCCTCCACGAAGAGGACCACCATCCGCGTGTGCATGCGGTCGAGCGCCGTCCCCAGCGGCCCGGCGAGGTCGCGGGGCAGGGTGTCCAGCTTCTCGTCGACCAGCGACGCCAGGGCGAAGAAGTCGCGGACCGCGCGGGTGAACCGCCGGTAGCGGGTGAGGCCGCCGACGCTGACCCGGTCGCGCGCCTGGGCCGCCAGATCGCCGGACGTCGCCAGCATCTCGTCGAGGCGGATGAGCATGGTCGCGACCTCGCGCTGGCGCGCCGCCGGGCTGGCCGGCACCGCCGCGGCGGGCGGATCGGGGGGGCGGCTGGGGGGGCGCGCCATCGGCTCAGCGCGCCGAGCGCACGGTGACGGAATGCTCCTTGCCACCGCGCAGGTAGGTCAGGCGCACCGGCGTGCCCACCCGCAGCAGGCCGATGCGGTTGCGCAACTCGGTGCCGCTGGCGATCGGCCGCTCCCCCACCGCCACGACCACGTCGCCGGGGCGCAGGCCGGCGTGGTCGGCGGCCGATCCGCGCTCCACCTCGGCGATCACCGCGCCGGTGTCGCCGGTGATGTTCAGCGCCTCCGCCAGATCCGGGGTGAGGTCCTGGATGGCGACGCCGAGCCGGCCGCGGCGCACCTCGCCGTAGTCGACGAGCTGGTCCATCACCGCCCGCACGATCGCCGCCGGGACCGCGAAGCCGATGCCGACGCTGCCGCCGGCGGGGCCGATGATGGCGGTGTTGATGCCGATCAGCTCGCCCCGGAAGTTGACCAGGGCGCCGCCGGAATTGCCCGGGTTGATGGAGGCGTCGGTCTGGATGAAGTCCTCGTAGCCCTCCACCCGCAGACCGCTGCGGCCCAGCGCCGACACGATGCCGGAGGTCACCGTCTGCCCCAGCCCGAAGGGGTTGCCGATGGCGACGACGAAGTCGCCGACCTGGGCCTGGTCGGAATCACCGAACGCCAGCGCGGTCAACCCCTCCGCCGGGATCTGCAGCAGGGCGACGTCGGTGGCGGCGTCGGACCCGACGAGCCGGGCGCGCAGCCGGCGCCGGTCCTTCAGGGTGACGAGGACCTCCTCGCCGTTGGCGATCACGTGGTGGTTGGTGATCACGTACCCGCGGGCCGCGTCGACGATCACGCCCGAGCCCGCGCTGGCCTGGGGCCGGCCGCGGGGCCGGTCGGGAATGTCGAAGAAGCGGCGGAAGAAGGGGTCGCGCAGCAGGGGATTGTCGTGCTGCGGCGCGCGCGAGAGCACGGCGATGTTCACCACCGCCGGGGTGACCGCGTCGAGCATGGGGGCGATGGTGGTGACGCCGGAGACGGCGGCCGGCAGGGCGGCCGGCGCCGGGACCGCCGCACCCAGGGTTGCGGCCAGGGCGAACACCGCCATCGTCGCGCGCCGTCGTCCCATCATGGCTGCCGTTCCTCCCTGATGCGCAGTCGCCGTCCCGCGCGACATTTGGTGGAAAGCCGGAGTTGGGTCAAGGTGGTGACGATGCCGGTCCCGCACCGGCGCCCTTCCCGAGGTCCCGGCATGAGCCGTCCCCCCGTCACCCCCTCCGTCCGTCCCCCCGCCAGCGTCCCGGCGGCGCCCCGCGGCCCGGCCGCCACGCCGGCGACCGGAGTCCATCCGCTCATCCATTGGTGGGCGGCGGCCGCCGGCGCCACGGCGCCGTTCGTCCCGGCGTTTTGGCTGGTCGCGGCGTCGCCGTTCCACTGGGCCCCGCCCCTGTGGATCGCCGCCCTCGCGGCGGGGCGTGTCATGGCGCCGGCGCCGGCGGCGGCACGCGGCGCGCGTCCGGCAGAGCCGGCGGCGCGGCGGCGATGACCGGCCGGATGGCGGCGAAGGGCACCGTCACGGACACGCAGGACCCTCGCCCGGTGTGTGCGCACACGGCGACGGGGTGGCCGAGCAGGGCGGCGGTGCGGCCCACCGCCGACAGCCCCGGCCCGGCACCGCTGCGGGGGTCGCGCTGCGGGGGGCCGGCGCCGGTGTCCCAGACCTCGATCCGCAGCGCCCCGCCGCGGGGGCGGCAGGCCACCAGGACGCGTCCCGGCGCCGTCCGGTGCAGCGCACCGCCGATCAGATTGGCGAGGATGCCGCCCAGCAGCGTGGGATCGCTGTCGACCACGGCGGGGCAGGGGCGGACGGCGATCCGGACCCCCGTCGCGGCCGCCTGGTCGCGCACCGCCGTCACCGCGGCGTCGATCAGCTCCTGGATCGCCACGGCGGCACGCCGCGGCACGATCACCACCGGCGGCGTCGCCGGCGCACCGCCGTCGCCGGTGGCGGGCGCAGGGCGACGCGGTCCGGCGGTGCGCCGCCCGATGCGGACCGCCAGCCCCGCGGTGGCCAGAAGGACCGAGCCGGCAACCGCCGCCACGGTCCACAGGCCGCGCCGCCGCGGGCCGTCGACCGCCTCTTGCGGCGCGGCGTAGCCAAGGGACCAGCCGCTGACCGCCGAGGGCCGGACCGCCAGCAGCATGCCGTCGCCGTCGCCCGCGGTCCGCCGATGCCAGTCCGGCGCCGGCCGCTCCGCAGGGTCCGCGGCGTCCGGGGTGCGGGCCACCACCGTCCCGTCGCGGTCGACCACCGCGCCGGTCCACCCCCGTGGCACCGCCTGGCCGTCCAGCAGGCGGCTCCAGCGCCGTGCCGCCACGGTGACGCCGACGACCGCCTCGACCGCGCCGTCGCGGCGCAGCGGCACCGCCACGGCGACGGCGGGCTCCTCGTCCGCCGGCCCGGGCAGCAGCCCGGACACCGCCACCCGGTTCTTGACGATGGCCTCGCGCACCGTCGACGCCATCGGGGCGGGGTCGGCGGGCGGGCGCCCGTGCCGTGCCGTGGCGTGGCCGAAGGCGTCGGTGCGGACCATCGAAAGCCAGGACGGGTGCGCCGCCAGCAGCGCCGCCGGGACACCGGGGATCGCATCGGCCGCCCCGTCGCCGGCCCCCTCGCCGGCCCCCTCGAGGCCGCCCGCCAGCGCCGCCCCCTCCACGGTGGCGGCGATGCCGGCGAGGTCGGCGTCGAGCGCCAGGACGAGCGCCTGGGCTGTGTCGCCCAACGCCTGTTCGAGCATCGCCGTCCGGTCCATCGCCTGACGCACGACCAGCCCGGCGGACAGGAGGGCGAGCGGAACGGTCGCCGCCAGCACGAGCAGCGCCAAAAGGCGGCCCACCCCCGAGCCGCCGGCCGGGCCGGAGACCGGCGATGGCGCGCCGTCGCGGCCGTCGTCGCGGGTGTCGCGCGGCCCGATCGCGGACCCGGTGGTTGGCGGCAGAGCACTCTCCCGATGCGGTGCAGGAATGGGTGGAGACGCCGATGGCCCACGCTTCTCACGGGCGAGCATAGCAGGATTCCTTTACGACCCTCCGGGGTAAGGATAGATTTGCTTGGCATGCTCCGGAACAGACGTTTTCAGAATCTCTGCGAATGACCGACACGCCGTTGCTCGAGATCAGCGAGGAGGAATTCCTCCAGGTCGAGGAAGCCCTGTCCCAGACGGCGCGGGGGCGGGCCTTCCTGCGCATGCGCGACCGGCGCACCCGGATCGCCGCGATCGACGAGTTCCAGCGGGTCGCGGCCCTGCTGAAGAAGCAGGTCGATCGGTTGAGCGTGGCCGGCGGCGGTGCCGCGCCGGCGCGCATGGCGGCCGCCGCACCGGCGCTGGCCCCGGTCGGGGATGGCGCGCTCACCCGGATCCAGCAGGAGCTGAACGCGATCGGCGAGTTCGTGCAGCAGGCGCGAACCGACATCGCCGCCCTGAAGCCGGCCGACAACGGGACCAACCGGATCATGGCGGCCACGGCGGAGCTGGACGCGATCGTCGTCGCCACGGAACGGGCGACCAGCGACATCCTCAACGCCACCGAAAGTATCCTCGACTACGCGGCGCGCATCCCCCGCGACGATCCCGACTGGGCCGAGGTCGGCGGCGGGGTCGAGACGCTGTGCATCGACATCATGACGGCCTGCTCGTTCCAGGACATCACCGGACAGCGCACCACGAAGGTCGTCAACACCCTGCGCTACATCGAGCAGCGGGTGAACACGATGATCGAGATCTGGGGCGTCGACCGCGCCGCCATGGGATTCGGCGAGGGCGAGGTGGCGGCCCACCGCAAGCTCAACGACGACCGCCCGGACGCCCATCTGCTGAACGGGCCGCAGCTCGAGGGGCAGGGGGTCAGCCAAGACGAGATCGATTCCATCTTCGACCACATGGCCGCGGAGCGCCCGGACGTGCTGGAGCGCGAGGCACCGGCGGTCGACGACGCGCCGCCGCTGGCCCCGGCCGCACCGGCCGCCCCGACCGCCACGCCGCCACCACCACCACCACCACCGCCGCCGCCACCGCCGGCTCCCGCGGCGGAGCCGGCCGGCGGCACGGTGCAGTACAGCCAAGACGATATCGACAAACTCTTCGCCTGACGGACCGCCCATGGCCTACGATGGCAAGCTCAAGACTCGCATCCGGCTCACCCAGGATCAGCTCGACCGGGTGTGCGAGCGCCATGCGCGCTTCACCGAGGGGCGGCCGGGCGGTGCGCGCGCCAACCTGCCCTTCTTCGACCTGTCCGGGCTCAGCCTGTCGGGGCGCAATCTGACCGGCGCCAACCTGTCCGGCGCCAACCTGCGGGACGCGACGCTGCGCGGCACGGTGTTCGATCACGCCGACCTGTTCGGTGCCGACCTGCGCAACGCCGACCTGCGCGACGCCCGCATGTTCCGCACCGACCTGCGCGGCGCCAACGTGCGCGGCGCCAACATGGAAGGCGCGGCCATGGTCGAGGTGGACCTGCGCGACGCCAGCAAGGTGAACAAACAGAGCACGGCGGAAACCAAGGTGGTTGGCTTCCTGCCCGGCCCCGCCGACCTCAGCTCTGCCCGCCTGAACAACGCCGACCTGTCGCGCGCGCGGATGACCGGCAGCGTGGCCCGTGCGGTGGACTTCACCAACAGCGCCCTGTCCGGCACCCGCCTCGATCGCGCCGACCTGCGCGACAGCACCTTCATCGGCGCCGATCTGCGCGGCGCCGATCTGTCGGCGGCGGACCTGCGTGGCGCCGATCTCGACGGCGCGTTTCTCAACGAGATGGACCTCACCGCCGCCATCTGCTCCGACCAGCAGGCGGCTTTCCACGCCGTGGCGGAGGCCCAGGCGGCGGCGCCGGACGTTGTCGCGGAGGACGCGGTCTCGCCCGAGGCGGACGCCTCCGGAGGAGCGCTCATCCTGGAGGAGGAGCTGCGCCAGCATTTGCTGTGGCTGGGCTCGAGCGGCCGCGTCGGCCGCCAACTCGACATCACCGGGCGCGACCTGGAAGGCGTCGACCTGACCGGCGCCGTGCTGACGCTGGCCAAGGGCGAGGGGGTGACCCTGCGCAACGCGGTGCTGACCGGCGCCCAGCTCCAGGCGGTCCAGTTCGAGAGCGCCGACCTGCGCGGCGCCGACCTGCGCGGGGCGGACCTGCGCGGTGCGGCGCTGGACCGCGCCGTCCTGGTTGGCGCGCAGATGGGGGCGGCTCGGCTCGGGGCGCTGGTGATCGCCGGGGCGGGGCGGACCCTGCGCACCTCGCTGGTCCGCGCCCGCCTGACCGGCGCCTCGCTGGTGGGGGCCGACCTCAGCGACAGCGACCTGTCCCGCGCCGATCTGACCGGCTGCATCGTCACCGGCGTGAAGCTGGACGGGGCCAACCTGGAAGGCGCGCGCGGCGAAGTGGCGGCCTGATCCCGGGGTCGCCCGTCACGCCGGAGGGAAGCGCACGGTCACCGTCGTGCCCCGCCCCGGCGCGCTCGCCAGGTCGATGCTGCCGCCGTGACGCTCCACGAGGGCGCGGGCCAGGGTGAGGCCCAGCCCCGCGCCCTCGTGGCGGCGCGACAGGCCCGCGTCGCCCTGCTGGAACGGCTCGAACACCCGGGACAGCGCGTCGGCGGCAATGCCGGTGCCGGTGTCCGTCACGATCAGCGCCAACCGGCCGCCCTCCTCCGTCGCCACGCTGACGCGGGCGCTGCCGCCGGGCGGCGTGAACTTGACCGCGTTCGACAGCAGGCTGACGAGGATCGTCATCACCGCGCCGCGGTCGGCGTAGAGGCCGATGGGAAGGACGCCGGTGTCGTCGACCAGCGCCACCCCGGCCTTCACCGCGCGGTCGCGGACCATGTTGAGCGACGATCGAACGACCGCGCCGACGTCGACGGTCTCCCGCGACAGGCGGTGCTCGCCCGCCTCGACCCGGGCCACGTCCAGGACGTCGTTGATGATCCCCAGTAGGTGCCGCCCGCTCTCGGCGATGTCGCCGGCGAACTCACCGTACTTGGCGTCGCCCAGCGGCCCCAGGACGCCGTCGCGGATGATCTCGGAGAAGCCGATGATGGCGTTGAGCGGCGTGCGCAGCTCGTGGCTCATGTTGGCGAGGAAGGTGTTCTTGGCCTGGGCGGCCGCCTCGGCCCGGGCCTTGGCCTCCAGCAGGGCGCGTTCCGCCGCCTTGCGCTCGGTGATGTCGCGCAGGTGCGCCGTGAAGAACGGCTCCATGCCCACCGGCGTGGGTGTGACCGTCAGCTCGGCGGGGAAGACGCTGCCGTCGGCCCGCTGGCAGTTCACCTCGACCCGGCGGCCGATCAGCCGGCCACCCTTGCCGGCCAGACAGGCGGCGAAGCCGCGGCGATGGACGGCGCGCCACTCCGGCGGCACGAAGAGGTCCTCCGGCCGGCGGCCGAGCGCCTCGTGGCGCGAACAGCGGAGCGTGCGTTCCGCCGCCGGGTTGAACTCCACCAGCAACCCCGCCGCGTCGACCGCGAGGATGCAGTCCAACGCGCAGTCGACGATGGACTGCTTGCGGGTTTCGCTGCGGTGCAGCTCGGCGTCGAGCCGCGTGCGCTGGATGGCGCCGGCCAGCATGGCCGCCGTGGCGCTCAGCACGGCCGTGGTCTCGGCGCTCCAGGCGCGGGCGGGGTCGAGATCGGCGAAGGCGAGGTGGCCCCACCAGGTGGCGTCGAGGAGCACCGGCACCAGCAGCAGGGACCCGATGCCGGCGGCTTCCAGCGCGCCCCGCAGACCCGGCTCCTGGTCGGGCGTCGCGATGGCCAGCGGGCGGCCGCTGCGCATCACCCCGGCCCACGCCGCCGGGATGCCGCCGTGGGGTGGGCCGCCCAGCCTCGGAGGGGTGTCGTCGGCGACCGCCGGCATCCCCGGCGCCCGCCATTCGAACAGGCAGTCCTGGGCCAGCGATCCGTCGGCCGCCGCGGAGACCTGGTGCAGGCCGGCGCGCGTCGCCGCCGCAGCCCGGCCGAGGCGGGACAGCAACTCGTCGAGACCGCCCCGCCAATCGCCCAGCCCGACCACGCGCGGGGCGGCCGCGGCCAGCGCACCGAGCATGGCCGCATGGTGGATCGGTTCGGGCGCAGGCGGATTCTCCGGGCCTGCGGATTCGGGCATCGTGCGGTCCTCGGCGGTCGCCGCCATCCTGCGGCCGGACAGAGAATAGAGGTCAAGGCTTGACGGAGTGTTTACCCGCTGGGCGTGCAAAGGCCCCCGTCCGTGCGCGGACGGGGGCCTGAGCGGGGGCCCGAGCGGGCGCCGGTGGCGCGGAGGGCTGCCTCCCGGTCAGCGCCCCATCAACGCGCCGCCGCGCGCGTCGCCGGCAGCGGGCCCGGTGGCGGCGTCCCTTGTGGCGGCGTCCCTTGTGCCGGTGCGGTTCCGGTGGCGGGCCGTTGAGCGGCGGGCAGCTGCGCCGTGGGCAGGCCAGCCGCTGCCGCCGTGGCCTCGGCGGGCGCGGTGTGCAGGGCGACCGAGGGCTGTTTCCAGTCCAGGCTGTCGAAGGCGCTGCAGTGGCCGCACAGGCCGGCCCAACCGGCGCTGACGGCACCGCAGGCGCGGCAGGTCCAGGCCGGATCGGCCGGGGCCGACGCGGCCTGCGCCAGCCAGGCGCGTGCGGCGTCCTCCTTGCCGTGTTCGGCGCGCTCCAGATCGGCCAGCAGGCGGTGGACGCGGCGCGAGGGTTGCAGCCCCATCGCCTTCTGCAGGTGATTCCGCGCCTCGCCCCACAGCTTGGCGTCCATCGCCGCACGCGCCACCGCAAGGTGGCTCTCCACGTGGTTGGGCGACTGCGCCAGCAGCTTCTCGAACATCTTCACCCGGGTCAGCGGATCGTAGCCATCCAGCACCTGGCGGTAGACGTCGGCGAGCTCGGGGTGCGGGTGCAGGCGCCAGGTCCGCTCCACCACCTTGGCCGCCGGTTTCGGCCGGCCGGTCTCGGCCAGCAGGGCCGACAACCGGGCCGCCGCCGGCACGAAGCCGGGCAGCAGGTCGTGCGCCGCCTGGGCGTGGTGGAGGGCCGAATCGGCGCGGCCGCGCCGCTCCGCCTCGAAGCTGCGCTCCAGCAACAGGGCGGCCCGGTGGTGGCGGCCGTCCTCCGGGGTCACCGCGCCGGCCTGGACCGCACCCTGCAGGGTCGTCTCGGCCGCCGCCCACTCGCCCGAGCGCGCCTCCAGGTCGTACAGGGTTGCCAGCAGCCAGGGGGTGTTGGGCTGGAGCGCCTGGGCGCGGCGGGCGAGGGTCAGGGCCTCCACCCGGTCGCCCCGCTTGATCGCCTGGGTGAGCAGGCCGCGCAGGCCGAGGAAGGCGGTTTCCGGCCGCTCCAGCATGGCCGAGAAATGATGCGTGGCGGTGCGGTCCTCGCCCATGAGCTGGGCCGCCTGGGCCGACAGCAGCATGGTCAGCGGCGGTTCGTTCAGCAGGCCGTCGGCGCGCCGGGCCATCCGCTGCGCGGTGGCGGCGTCGCCGGCCGCGACCGCCACCAGCCCACGGGTCAGGGCCTGATAGCCGCGTTCGCGGCGGCGGGCCCGGCGCAGCCGGCGGACGCTGGACGGCGCACCCCACAGGCCGCGCCACAGGCGGTAGAGCACGGCCGCGGCGCCCAGCGCCACGACGGCGATCAGCACCGCCATGGCCACCGAGGTTTCGACGATCCAGCCCTGCCAGGCCACGGCGACCGTTCCCGGCCGCTCGGCCAGCCAGACGGCGATCGCGACGACGATCGCCAGCTTGACGATGAACCAGAGGGCGCGCGCCATCATTGGGCTCCCGCGGCGCCGGTGGCGCCGCCCAGCAGCGTCAGGGCACGACCGTTCAGGGTCTCCATGGCGGCGTCGGCGGCGAGCCGCGCCTTCGCGCCGGACACCCACTCCGCCGCGGCGTCCGCCGCCGGCCCGCCCAGGCCGGCCAGCTCGTCGAGGGCGGTGGCGAGGTTGCCCTCGTTGACCGCGGCCTCGGCCCGGGCGACCACCGCCGCGGCGCCGTCGCCGACCACGCCGGCGCCCTGCCGGCGCACGGTGACCAGGGTCGACAGGGTGCCGGTGACCTGGTCGAGCCAGTCACCGCCCTCGCCCCGCTGCGCGGCGCGGACGATGGTGCGTCCGACCGGCTCGAACCGCTCGGCGAGCTGGGAGCGGGTGGGGATGCCCGCCTCGGCCCGGGCGGCGATGGCGTCCAGCGCCTGCGAGACCTCGGCGTCGCCGTCGGCCAGGGTGCGCACCGCGGCGAGCTCCGCCGTGAAGGGCCGGCTGTCCGACAGCGCGCCGCGCAGCTGGCCGGCGGCCAGCACCAGGGCCTGGGCCCGGCTGTCGCGCTCGCCGCGGGACTGCAGCGCGCCGGATAGCCGCTCCACCTCCTCCCTCAGGCCGGTGACCTGCTGGCGGACCTGCTCGGCCTGCGCGCCCCCGGACTCGGCCTGCGACAGCCGCTCGCGCAGGGTCGCCACGGCGTCGCCCAGGCTCGCCACCTCCTGCGCCAGCGGGGCGACCCTTGGGTCCTCCGGCGGCGGCGGTGCGGCGTCGGTGGGCTCCGCCGCGGCCGCCTCCAGCTCCGCGACCCGGGCGGTCAGATCCTGCAGCGCCTCTTCTCCCGCCGCCGCTGCGGCGTCGGCCTCGGCGGGCGCCGGAGCGGCCTCCCGCTGCTCCAGCGCGGCCAGCCGGTCGGTCAGCGCCTCAAGGTCGGCCTGCGACGCGGCGGACCCGGTGGCCTGCGCCTCCCCGCTCGGTGCCGGGCGCTCCTCCAGCGCCGCGACGCGCCCGGCGAGCGCGCCGAGATCGGCGCGCACGGCCGGGTCGGGCTGCGGAGCCGCAGCCGGCTCGGCGCCCCAGCCCGGGACCTGCCCGGCCCACCAGGGCTGGGTCAGCGCCGCCACCCCGACCGCGAGGGCCACGAGGGCGACGAAGGTGGCGAAGCCGGCACCGCCCGACGGGCGCGGTTCGGTCATGACCCGCACCGGCGGGTTGAACGGGCGCTCCTGGGCAGCGGTTTGGTCGGCGGCGGGTTCGTCGGCAGCGGGTCGGTCGGCAGCGGGTCGGTCGGCAGCGGGGTCCTGGTCGGTGGACTCCGCCGCGCGGCCGGGCTCGCTGTGGTCGATCGGGGCCGGGCCACCGCTGTCCGGGCCACCGCTGTCCGGGCCGGTGGCGTCCGGGCCGGCGGGCGCGCCAAGAACCTCGCCACCGCTCCTGGCCACACCCTTGTCCTCGGCCGAGCGGTCCTCGGCCGGGGTGGCGGCCTCGAGGTCGGCGTCGTCGAGGGGAATGCCGAACTTCACCGCGGCGGCCCGCAGGTCGGCATGGCGGGACAGCGGAATGGCGCCCCGCTTCTTCCAGCCCTGCACGGTGGTGACCGGGGTGTCCAGCTTGTGGGCCATCGGGCGGATGCCGCCGAAGCGTTCGACGATGCGCTCGACGGCGGCGCCACCGGAGCCCGCGTCGGAAGAAGCCGGGGAGTTCGAGGGCGTCGGGCCGGTCGACTCCCGTTCGGGATTATCGGAGCCTGGGCGAGGGGTCATGAACTGCCTTCTTGGTCGCGCGCTGTCGTCGCGCTCTGTCGCATCTGTTCCCGGATGCCGGCGCGATCCGGCACGAGAGCGAGGAGGGACTCCTGCGTCGGTCGCTCGGCCACCTGTACGTTCCGCCAGGGGATGGCCGTCCCCTGAAACGTACGGATCGCATCGGCGACCGCGGGACTGAGGCACAGCGCGTCGACCGTGCGACAGGGGTCGAGAAGCCTTGCCTCGTCGAGCAAGCTAACAAACGACCGGGCGGTACGGGGAGAGAAAATAAGCACTGCCTCGATCCGACCTTCGGCCAGTCGACCGGCCGTCGGTACTGTCAGAGTGGTTGCTGGACGGGCTTCGTACAAGGCCGCGCGGTGTACGATGAAGCCTTTTGCGCCAAGCATTCCAGCGAGATCGCCGGCGACGGCGGTGCCTGCGACATGAAGCAGCGCCCCACCGTCGGGGCGGCACCGGCGGGCGGCCAACTCGGCCAGGGCGTACACGTCGCCGGCCGCACTTTCCACATCCTGGAATCCCGCCTCGGCCGCCGCCCGCGCCGTGGCGTCACCGACCGCCAGCACCGGCCGGTCGCGCCGTGGGGTGCGCCGTGCCAAGGCGCGGACGCCATTGGCGCTGGTGAACAGGAGGGCCTGTACGCCGGTCAGCTCCGGGGCCGGGCCGGGGTGCCACACCAGCTCGAGCATCGGCTCGAGCGCGGTGTCGTAGCCGAGCTCCGCCAGTCGGCGCTGCAGCGGGGCGGCGTCCTCGGCCGGCCGGGTGATGAGGAGCAGCGGGCGAGGGGCGGTCACCGCGGCCCCCCGTTCAGGCCTGGAAGAAGCCGGCCGGCAGCCGCGCCTTGATCTCGGCGCCGGCGTCGCGGCCCATGGCCTCCGCCGCCGGCGCCGGTCCGCGGCGCTCGGCGTGGAAGACATGCCGGCCGTCGGGCGACAGCACCTTGGCGCGCAGATGCAGGGCGTCGCCGTCCAGGGTGGCCAGGGCGGCGATCGGTGTCCGGCACGAGCCGTCCAGGGCGGCGAGAAGCGCCCGCTCGGCGGTCACCCGCACCGTGGTGGCCGCGCAGGCGAGGGCGTCCACATAGCCGCGGGTGCGGGCGTCGTCGCTTCGAATCTCGATGCCGATGGCGCCCTGGGCCACCGCCGGCAGCATCGTCTCCGGTTCGAGCACCGCGCTGATCCGCCCGGTCAGGCCGAGCCGGCGCAGCCCGGCCAGCGCCAACAACGTCGCGTCGACCTCCCCGGCGTCGAGCTTGGCGAGGCGGGTCTGGACGTTTCCGCGCAACGGCACGACCGTCAGGTCGGGGCGGCGCTCCAGCACCTGGGCCTGGCGGCGCAGCCCGGCGGTGCCGACCACCGCGCCGGCCGGCAGGTCGTCGAGCCCCTGCCCGCCGCGGGAGAAGAAGGCGTCGCGCGGGTCCTCGCGCGGCAGCAGGGCCGCCATCTCCAGGCCGTCGGGCAGCCAGGTCGGCACGTCCTTCATGGAATGGACCGCCAGGTCGATCCGGCGGTCCTGCAGGGCCTCTTCGATCTCCTTGGTGAACAGGCCCTTGCCGCCGGCCTCGGCCAGGGTGCGGTCGAGGATGCGGTCGCCGCTGGTCTTGATGACGACGATGGCGATGGCGTCGGGGGCGGCGAGCTCGGGGTGCGCCGCGGCCAGCCGGTCGCGCGTCTCGTGGGCCTGCGCCAGCGCCAGGGGGCTGCCGCGCGTGCCGATTCGCAGTGCAGTGTTCATCGCCGCTTTCTAGGCGATCGGCGCCCGCTTGCCTAGTGCCGGAGCGCGCCGAGCCGTTGTCACGCTGCGTCGTGGAAGATGATGCCGAGCGTCAGGCGCAGGCCGGAGCGGACCCGGCTGACGCCGTGGCGCAGGATCGCCCGGCGGGGGCCGCGGACCCCGGGCACCGGGCGCTGGCGGACCGGGAAGACCACGCCGTCGCCGAGACGGAGGGGCACGACCTCGGGGCGGGACTGCATGCGCGCCTGCTGTTCGGTCAGCACGAATTCGCCGCCTGTGAAGTCGCGGCCGGGGTCCGACAGCAGGACCACCACCTGCAGCGGGAACACCTCGGCGCCGTAGAGGTCCTGGTGCAGGCGGTTGTAATCGCCCTCGCCGTAACGCAGCAGCAACGGTGTGGGTTTGGTCTGCCCAGCGGCGTGGCAGCGCGCCAGGTAGGCGGCGTGGTCGTCGGGGTAGCGGGCGGCGTCGCCCAACGCGGCGTTCCATCGGTTCGCCACCGCGGCGAGCGGCGGGTAGAGGGTCTCACGCAGGCGGACCACGACCGCGGGCAGGGGATGGGCGAGGTACTTGTACTCGCCCCGGCCGTACCCGTGGCGGCCCATGATGACCTGCTTGCGGCACGGCACGTCGGCGTAGACGCCGGCGAGCGCGGCGCACTCCCCGGGCGCCAGCAGGCCCGGCAGGACGGCGCAGCCGTGATCGTCGAGCTGCCGTTCGGGAAAGGAGATGGCCTGGGGGGTGGTGCTCATGCGGCGGGTCTCCGCGGCGTGGGGGTGGGTGGGGCGGCCATCGTACCGCCCACCGCCCGGCGGCGTCGTTCCGAACCTTGCGATGGGGCGCGCTTGGGCGCGCTTGGGCGCGAACAGGCGCGGTCCGGCGGGAGTCGGCTCCCGGCTGCCGGCGCGGCGCGGGGGCAGCTTTGCAGTGTCGGCATGGCGGCGTTGCGGGCTGTTGCTCGCGGCCCCGACGCCGCCGCAAACCGGCGGTGACCCGCGGATAAGCGGCACTTCGGGAGCCCCGCCGCGCCGGCCGGCCGGCCGGTGCACCGCGGAATCAACGATTGACTCGCGACCGGCGAAAGCCCACTTCTGTGCCATGCGAAAATCGAAACGACCGGAGCGTCGCTGCTCCTACGCCGGCACCCGATGAAGGACCGGCGTTCGGTCTCATCGCCGCACCGCGCCCCCTTCCCGGCACGGTGCCGGAATTCCGTTCCCGGATGTCAAGGCGTTCCCCGGTGCGGCGCTGGCCGGCCCCGGCGGCAAGGCCGTGCGGCGCCCGTCTAGGGCGCCTTTCGGGCGCGGGCCCCTGGCTGCGCCTGGGCGGTCGTTCAGGATCAACAAACGAAAG
The DNA here is from genome assembly GCF_059703765.1 of Azospirillum sp. NS33. Classification (NCBI taxonomy): domain Bacteria; kingdom Pseudomonadati; phylum Pseudomonadota; class Alphaproteobacteria; order Rhodospirillales; family Azospirillaceae; genus Azospirillum; species Azospirillum sp. NS33. The sequence goes on from NZ_BAAKJB010000058.1 coordinate 24,645, forward strand.
GACATTGAAGAATGGATCAGGCCCTCGCAGGAAAGACCATTGCCATCCTCGTCGCCAACGGCTTCGAGGAGACCACGATGACCGAACCGCAGCGGGCCCTGCTGAAGACCGGTGCGGCGTTGCGCACCATCTCGCCCGAGCAGGGGCTGGTGAACGGCTGGCACGGCAAGGCTTGGGGCCACTACTTCCCGGTGGACAAGCAGGTCGGCGACGTCCTCGGCTCCGACTACGACATGCTGCTGCTGCCGGGCGGCGAGCGCAGCGTCGCCAAGCTTCTGCAGAACGCGCACACCCGCCGCATCGTCGGCCACTTCCTGGACGCCGGCAAGCCGGTGGCCGCCATCGATGACGGCGTGCAGCTGCTGGCCGCCTCGGGCAAGCTGAAGGGCCGCACCGTGGCCGCGCCGGAGGCTCTGACCGAGGAGCTGACCGCCGCCGGGGCCATCGTGTCGGAGGATGCGCTCGCCGCCGGCGAGGCGCTGATCACCGCGCGTTCGGTGGATGACCTGCCGGCCTTCGTCGAGCAGGTCGTGAAGGGCTTCGCCGAGGCCGTCTCGCTGAAGAAAGCCGCCTAAGACCGACGCGAACCGCTCCCTGGCGGGCGCCCGCCCGCCGGAGCGCAAGGGGGCGCCGTCGCGCCCCATCCCGTCGACGCCACGCCGCACCGGCCGCTTCCCGCGCCGGTGCGTTTGTGTGTCAGGGGGGCGACGGCTCGGCGCCCTCGGCCCAGAAATGGCAGGCGACGAGGTGGCCGGGCGCCACCGTTTCCAGCTCCGGCGCCACCGCGGCGCAATGGTCGCGGGCGCGCGGACAGCGCAGGCGCAGGGCGCATCCCGAGGGGGGCGCCAGCGGCGAGGGCGGGTCGCCGGCGAGGTCCGGCGGCCGGCCGGTCGCGACCGCCAGCAGGGCGCGCGTGTACGGGTGCCGCGCGTCGGTGCGCACCGTCTCGGCGTCCGCCGCCTCGACGACCCGGCCCAGCAGCAGCACCAGCACGCGATGGGCGACCCGGCAGGCGAGGCCGGCGTCGGCGGTGGCCAGCACCAGGGTCAGGCCGTGGGCGCGCCGGGCGTGCAGCAGCCGGTCGAGCAGGGCCGCCCCTTCGGCCGGATCGAGGGAGGCCAGAGGCTCGTCCGCCACCAGCAACGCCGGCCCCGGTGCCAGGGCGCGGGCCAGCCCGGCCAGGGCGGCGTCGCCCGGCGTGAGCCCGGCGGGGTAGCGCGCGGCGGCGTCGGCCGGCAGCCCGGTTTCGCGCAGGGCGAGGTCCAGCCGCGCCACCGGGTCGGCGTCCGGCACCAGGGCCCGCACCGCCTCGGTGATCTGCCCGCCCACGGTCGCGGTCGGCGTCAAGGCGGCGCGGGGGTCGGGGAAGAGCGGCTGCACGACCTGGCGGGCCAGCCGCACGGTGGCGGCCCCCGGGGCCGTGAGGTCCTGGCCGAACCAGGTCACCCGCCCGCCGGCCACCGGCACCAGGCGGGCCAGCGCCCGCACCAGGACCGCCTTGCCGCTGCCGCTCTCGCCGACCAGGGCGACGGCGTCGCCGTCGGCGGCGTCGAAGCTCACCCCGTCGACCGCGGTCAGCCGTGGCGCCCGCCGGCCGAGGCCGCCACCGATCGTGAACGAGACCCGCAGGTCGCGCACCGACAAGGCCGGGGCGCCGCGCGGCGCGACGTCGTCGAGGACGGGGGCGGGGCGGGGCGCCGGCGGGCCGAGACGCCCGCCCTCCAGGTCGAGCGTGCGGTCGGCCGGCGCGGCGACCCCGTCGTCGGCGCGGCCGGCCAGCAGCAGGGCGATGCCGCGGCGGCGGGCCTGGGCGGCGAGACGGTGCAGCAGGCGGGCCCGCACCGTGGGGTCGAGGTCGGCGGCCGGCGCGTCGGCCAGCAGGGCCCGCGGCGCCGCCGCCAGCGCCAGCGCCAGCGCGACGCGCCACCGCACGGCCGCCGGCAGCTCGTGCGGGTGGAGCGCGAGGCGCCGCCGCGCTCCCGCCACCTCCTGTTCCTCCAGAAGGACGAGGGCGCGGCGTTCG
>NZ_BAAKJB010000059.1:0-26193 GCF_059703765.1 Azospirillum sp. NS33
ATCGACCCCGGCGGTGGCCCAGGAGGCGATGCGGGCCAGCGGCGCGACGCCGCGGCGGGCGGCCTCGGCCGCGGTCATCAGCACCAGGGCGGCGGCGCCGTCGTTGAGGCCGGAGGCGTTGCCGGCGGTCACCGTGCCGTCCTTGGCGAAGGCCGGCCGCAGCCTGGCCAGGCTCTCCACGGTGGTGTCGGGCTTGGGATGCTCGTCGGTGTCGACCACCGTGTCACCCTTGCGGCCCTTGATGGTGACAGGGACGATCTCCGCGGCGAAGCGGCCCGCCTTCTGCGCCGCCCCGGCCTTCTGCTGGGAGGCCGCGGCGAAGGCGTCCTGATCGTCGCGGGTCAGACCCCACCGGCGCGCCACGTTCTCCGCGGTGACGCCCATGTGGTAGCCGTGGAAGGCCTCCCACAGGCCGTCCGTGATCATGGTGTCGAGCATCTCCGCGGCGCCCATCTTGACGCCGCCGCGCAGGTGCAGGGCGTGGGGCGAGCGGCTCATGCTCTCCTGGCCGCCGACCACCATCACCGTGGCGTCGCCGGCCGCGATCGCCTGGGCCCCCAGCGCCACGGCGCGCAGGCCCGAGCCGCAGACCTGGTTGATGCCGAAGGCCGTGGCGGTCACCGGGATGCCCGCGGCCACCGCCGCCTGGCGGGCCGGGTTCTGGCCCTGGCCGGCGGTCAGCACCTGGCCCAGGATCACCTCGCTCACCTCGGCGGCGTCGGTGGCGGCGCGCTCCAGCGCCGCGCGGATCACCGTGGCGCCGAGTTCGTGGGCCGCCAGCCCCGACAGGCTGCCGTTGAACGCTCCGATCGGCGTGCGGGCCGCCGATGCGATGACGATGTCGGACATGACTCCCTCCTTGAGGGGTTCTGCAATGGGAAGGGTGGGGAATGGCACGCGCCGGGGGCTCAGAGATAGAGCCCGAGGACGAAGATCGGCATGGTGATGATGAGGGCGGTGACGCAGTAGCCCATGATGTCGCGCACACCCAGGCCGGCGATCGCCAGGGCCGGCAGGGCCCAGAACGGCTGCGCCATGTTCATCCAGGCCTCGCCGTAGGCGATGGCCATGGCCGCCTTGCCGGCGTCGACGCCCAGCGCCTGGGCGGCCGGCATCACGAACGGCCCCTGCACCACCCAGTGGCCGCCGCCCGACGGCACCGCCAGGTTGATCAGGCCCGACGAGAAGAAGGTCAGGACCGGGAAGGTGTTCTTGTTGGCGATGTCGACGAACCAGGCGGTGATCAGCCCGCCCAGGCCGGAATGGTCCATCATGATCTGGATGCCGGCGTAGAACGGGAACTGGATCATGATCGCGGCGGTGCCGCGGGCGGCGTTGCCGATGGCGCGGGCGTAGGCCATGGGCGTGCGGTGCAGGATGATGCCGGCGATCACCATCATCAGGTTGACGGTGTTGATCGAGATGTTGAAGCCGTTCTTCTGGAAGTAGAGGAACAGGTAGGCGATGCCCAGGCCGGCGACGATCAGGCCCAGCAGATGGCTTTCCTCCAGCCGTTCCGCCGGGGTGGCGTCGGGGCCGAGGGTGCGCCGCGTGCTCTCCTCCGGCTTCAGCAGCGCCGGGTCGATGGCCACGACGTCCTTGGGCGCGGGGTGCATCATCCGGCACAGGAAGGGCAGGACGGCGATCAGGGCCAGGGTGATGGCGATGTTGTAGGTGGTGAACAGGGTGTCGGCGATGGGGATCAGGCCGACCGAGGCCTCCATGGGGTTGCCCTTGGTGGCGGCCACCAGCGGCACCGAGCCGGACAGGCCGCCGTGCCAGGTCATGAAGCCGATGTAGGCGGCCGCGATCAGCAGCCGGTAGTCGGCCTTGGGCACGCGGCGGGCGACGGCCCGGGCGAACATCGCCCCCACCACCAGCCCGAAGCCCCAGTTGACGATGCAGGCCACCGCCGAGGCGAAGGCGACGAGCATGACGCCCTGGGCCGGCGTCTTGGCGATCGACGACAGGCTGGCCATCGCCTTGTGGACCGGATCGGAACTGGCCAGCGCATGGCCGGTGACGAGCACCAGCGCCATCTGCATGGAGAAGGCGAGCAGGTTCCAGAAGCCGTCGCCCCACAGCCTCACCATTTCCATGGGCCCGGTCGGGGTGAGGGCGATGCCCAGCACAAAGACGAGGATGGTGAGCAGGATCGCGAAGATCAGCGGGTCGGGCAGGAAGCGGCTGACCAGCCCGGTCAGCGCGCGGGACAAGGGTGGAATGGGGTTGAAGCGGCTGCCGGTGTCTTCGGTTTCGATGATCGTGGTCATGCGGTGTCTCCCGCGGACAAGGGGCGGGGCCGGCGCCGCGGCCGCGGGGCCGCGGCGGCCGACGCCCCGCCGACAAGGGGGGTGTCAGGCGGCGATCGGCATCACGGACACGGAGTCCGGCACGATCAGTTCGCAGCCGGTGGCGGCCAGCACCTGCTCGACCGTGACACCGGGGGCCGTCTCCTTGAGCACGAGCCCGGCGTCCCCCGGCTCGATCACCGCGAGATCGGTGACCACCAGGTCGACGCGGCGCGTCGAGGTCAGAGGCAGGGTGCAGCGCGGCACGAACTTCGAGACGCCCTTGGCGGTGTGCTGCATGGCGACGATCACCCGCTTGGCGCCCGACACGAGGTCCATGGCGCCGCCCATGCCGGGGACCATCTTGCCCGGCACCATCCAGTTGGCCAGCAGGCCGTCCCGGTCGACCTGGAGGCCGCCGAGGACGGTGACGTCGAGGTGGCCGCCGCGGATCAGGCCGAAGGACATGCAGCTGTCGAAGGCCGCGGCTCCGGGAATGGCGCCGATCGGGCTGCCGCCGGCGTCGCTCAGGTCCTGGTTCTCCAGGCCATGCTCGGGCACCGGCTCCATCCCGATGATCCCGTTCTCCGATTGGAAGAACACGCTGGCGCCCGCCGGCAGGAAGGCGGCGACCAGGGTGGGCAGGCCGATGCCGAGGTTGACCAGCTTGGCGGCGCGCAGCTCCAGCGCCACCCGCTTGGCGATCAGGGTCTTCTCATCCATGGCGCGGCTCCTTGGCGACGAGGCAATCCACCACCACGTTGGGGGTGACGACACCATCGGGCGGGATGACGCCCACCGGCACGATGTCCTCGGCTTCGGCGATCACCACCGTCGCCGCCATCGCCATGATCGGGTTGAAGTTCCGCGCGGTCAGCGCGTATTCCAGGTTGCCGTAGTAGTCCGCGCGCTTGGCGTTCACCAGCGCGTAGTCGGCCTTCAGCGGGGTTTCCAGCAGGAAGGTGCGGCCGTCGACCTCGATGGTGCGCTTGCCCTCGGCCACCACCGTGCCGACCCCGGTGGGGGTGAGGACGCCGCCCAGCCCGAAGCCGGCGGCGCGGATGCGCTCGGCCAGCGTGCCCTGGGGCACCAGCTCCACCTCGGTCTCGCCGGCGATCATCTGGCGCTGGGTCTCCGGGTTCGTGCCGATGTGGCTGGCGATGACCCGGCGGACCAGACGGGCGGCGATCAGCTTGCCGATGCCGATGCTGGGCCGGGCGGTGTCGTTGGCGATGACCGTCAGGTCGCGTTTGCCTTGGCGGAGCAGTTCGTCGATCAGGCGCGGCGGCGTGCCGACGCCCATGAATCCGCCGATCATCAGCACCGCGCCGTCGGGTATGTCGGCCACGATGTCTTGCACTGGGTGCACTTTGCTCATTGGCTTCCCCCTATCGGAAATGCCGCACACGTTGCAGGCCGCCGTCCCGTGTCCTGGGGTGCGCGAAGGCGGGCCGCCGGACGACCGGCGGAGACGGGACGGAGGATGGGTGTGTCGGGACCGTGCCCGGAGGAGCGCCTTTTGTGTTCTCTGCGCCGCTCCGGCCGCGAATGGTCGACCGGCATTACGCAATCGCCATGCCAGCGGCGGGCGGCGCCGGGACGGCGGGAAACCCCAGGGTTTTCGGGGTGAAGGACCGGCGGCGGGCGCGGCGGGGCCGCCGGCGGGTGCGCAGAATTGTGCGCGCTGCGCAAGATCTTGCGCAGCGCGCCTCAGCCGATCCCGTATTCCTGGAGCTTGTAGAGCAGCGAGCGCCGGCTGATTCCCAGCTCCTGGGCGGTGCGCATGCGGTGGCCGGCGTTCCGCGCCAGGGTCTCGGCGATCACCCGCGCCTCGTAGCGGGCGATCATCGCCCGCAGGGGCAGTCCGCCGGGCGGCGTGGCGGCCGCCGCGGCATCGACGGGGTCGTCGGCCTCGGCCGCCTCGTCGACCCGGCAGGCGATCTGTTCGGGCAGGTCCTCGGGCAGGATCAGGTTGCCGGTGGAGAGGACCACCGCCCGCTCGACGGCGTTGGCCAGTTCGCGGATGTTGCCGGGCCAGGCATGGCGCGCCAGGCAGGCCATCGCCTGCTCGTCGAAGCCGGTGACCTCCACGCCGTTCTCCTCGGCGAAGCGCTGGAGGAAATGGTTGGCCAGCAGGCGGACGTCCTCGGGCCGCTCGCGCAGCGGCACGGTGCGCAGCATCACCACGTTCAGGCGGAAATACAGGTCCTGCCGGAACAGCCCGCGCTGGACCATCTCCTCCAGGTTCTTGTTGGTGGCGACGATCACCCGCACGTCGCTGCGGATCGGCTCGCCGCCGCCGACCCGCTCGAACTCCTTCTCCTGCAGCACCCGCAGCAGCTTCACCTGCAGCCCCGGCGAGATGTCGCCGATCTCGTCCAGGAACAGGGTGCCGTGCTCCGCCTGCTCGAAGCGGCCGCGGCGGCGCGCCACCGCGCCGGTGAACGCGCCCTTCTCGTGGCCGAAGAACTCGCTTTCCAGAAGGCCCTCGGGAACCGCGGCGCAGTTCACCTTGACGAACGGGCGGGCGCTGCGCGGGCTGTTGAAGTGGATCGCCGCCGCCAGCAGCTCCTTGCCCGTCCCGCTCTCGCCGGTCACCAGGACGGTGGCGTTGCTCTTCGCCACCTTGGCGACCGTCTGCAGCAGCTCGGCCATGCGCGGGCTGTTGGTGAGGATGCGGTCGGTGCGGTAGCTGGCGGACAGCTCGCGGTGCAGTGCGGCGATGTCGGCGCGCAGCCCGCGCATCTGCAGCACCCGCCCAACCAGCAGCTTCACCTCGGCGATGTCGAACGGCTTGATGACGTAGTCGAAGGCGCCGTCCTTGATGGCCTGCACCGCCGTCCCGACCTCGGCGTGGGCGGTCATCAGGATGACCGCGGCGGAGCGGTCGACGCGGCGGATCTCGGCCATCGCCCGCAACCCGTCCAGGTGCGGCATCCGCACGTCCATCAGGACGACGTCGGGGCGGCCGGCGACGAAGGCGTCGACCGCCTGCCGCCCGTCGGCCGCGGTGGTCACCGCGAAGCCGTCCTTGCCGAGGACGGCGGCCAGCATCTGGCGGATGGCGTCGTCGTCGTCGACGACCAGGGCGGTGGGGGAGGTGCCTGTCATGACGGGGCCGTTGCCGTGTGGACGAAGGGCAGGCGCAGGGTGACCGTGGTGCCGGCCCCCGGCGCGCTGGCGATGGCGATGGTGCCACGGTGGGCATCGACGATGCGATGCACCATGGCCAGGCCGAGCCCGGTGCCGTTGGCCTTGGTGGAGAAGAAGGGGTCGAAGACCTTCTCCAGGTTCTCCGCGGCGATGCCGCAGCCGTCGTCGCCCACCGTCACGACGGCGGCGTTGGGGCTGGCCGCGGTGGCGATGCGCACGGTGCCGCCCTCGGGGATGGCCTGGAAGGCGTTGATCACCAGGTTCAGGACGGCCTGCTTCAGCGCCTCCCCGTCGGCCTCGACCAGGGGCAGCGCGGGGGCGAGATCGAGCGTGATGCGGGCGTCGCCCTTGCGGTCGGCCAGCAGGGTGACCTCGCGGATCAGCTCGTTCAGCTGGATCGGCCGCACCGACGGCGGACGGGAGCGGCCGAACTCCAGCAACTCGGTGATGATCCGGTTCAGGCTGTCGACCTGGCGCACGATCAGCGGGGCGTAGCCCTGCCACTCCTTGAGGTCGTCGCAGCCCTCCAGGAACTGCATGAAGCCGCGGATCGAGGTCAGCGGGTTGCGGATCTCGTGGGCCACCCCGGCCATCAGCTCGCCCAGCGCGGCCAGCCGGTCGGCGCGCATGATCTGGGTGTTGAGGCGCGCCTGCTCGGTCATGTCCTTGATCACCACCACCGCGCCGATGCGGTCGCCATGGCTGTCGCGCAGCAGGCTGCTGCTGGCGCTGAGGTGCAGGGCCTGGCCGGCGACGTGGAGCTGGACGGCGACGCCGATGTGGGGCTGCCCGCTTTCCAGCGTGTCGAGGAGCGCGCTGGTGAAGGGAACGTGCGGGTCGAACAGGGAGGGGTAGGGGCGACCGATCGCGTCGGCTCCGCCGATGCCGAAGATCGCCTGGGCGGTCGGGTTGATGGAGGTCACGCGGCCGGCACCGTCCACCGCCACGACGCCGTCGGCGATGCTGTCCAGGATGTTCTCGGTCAGTGTGCGGGCGTCCAGCAGCGCCCGTGCCATGGCGTTCACCTCGACGGCGATCTCGCCGATCTCGCCGCCCGGCGGGTCGATGGCACGGGCGAGGTCGCTGCGCATCGCCAGCAGGCCGCGGGTCACCCGCTTCACGTCGAGGGCGAGGCCGTTGGACATCAGCTGGGTCAGCAGGAGCCCGAGCACGATGCCGGTGCCGCTGGTGACGATCACCGCACGGTCCATGGCGGCGGCCTGGCGCTCCACCGTGTCGGCCAGTTCGTTGGCCCAGATGTAGCCGGTCACCGTGCCGTTGCGGACGACCGGCCACATCGCGTTCATGATGAGGCCGCGCACCTGGGGCCCGGTCTCCACCGCCATGGCGCCGGTGCGCAGAACCTCCCAGCCGGGATGGCCGGCCGGAATCGGCGTGCCCACGGTGTTGCCGTACTGCGCGCTCGGCCCGTAGGTGACGATCGCGTCGAGGGCCTTGCTGTAGTATCCGACGCCCACCCCGGGGTTGGCGGCCGCGACCTGGTCGGTGAACGCGGCGAGCCGGGCGTTGAGGAGGCGCACCGCGGCGTCGCGGTCGAGACCGCCGGGGGTGCCGTCGGGCAGCCACGGGTCGAAGCCGTCGCCGAGCTGGGCGTCGAGCAGGCGGGTCAGGCCGAACAGCTTCTCCTGCTTTTCCGCCAGCAGGGCGTGCCGCCCCTCCCGTTCCATGAGGTAGCCGCCGACCGCGATCGGCACGGTGACCACGACCAGCGAGGTGACCAGCAGCTTGGCGCGCAGGGTGGCCGGAAGCAGCGCCTGCAGGAGGGGGCGGAGAGACAGGGCCATGGGGGGTGTCCGTGACCGCGGACCGGACCGCGTGGGGTGGCACCACGATAGGCCAGGGGGGCCGCGGTCTCCCACCGCCAGGTTTGCAGCGCAGACCCCCGCGGGGGGGCGTGCTCTCGCCCCCCCCTCCGTGTGCGGCCGCCATGGCGTGCCCGCCGCCGTCGGACCCTCGCCGTCGGACCCTCGCCGTCGGACCCTCGCCGTCGGACCCTCGCCGCCGGCGCCACCCCGGCATGGCTGCCGGGCGCGAATTTCCCTTGCGCGGGGAGGGGGAAAGCCCGCTACTGTTTGGGCTCCGCTTCTGATCGGTTTCGTGCCTTGGCTCTCGTCGTCTCGGGCATTGCTCTGTTGCTGCTGCTGTCCGCGGCGGGCCTGGCCACGGCGCGGGCGTCCCGTTCCCACGCGGAGGCCCTGGTCTATGGCGGCACCGGCACGGTGTGTGCCGTGATCGCGGGATGGGCCGCGCTGCGGCTGGCCGGCGCCGGCGCCGCGGAGACCCTGATCCTGCCAGTGGGGCTGCCCTGGCTGTCGGCGCATCTGCGGGTCGACGCGCTGTCCGCGGTTTTCCTGCTCGTGGTCAATCTGACCGGGGCGACCTCCAGCCTGTTCGGCTGGGGCTACGGGCGAGCCCACCGCGACCCCGGTGCCGGACCCGTGCTGCCCCTGTTCCCCCTGTTCCTGGCCGGCATGAACCTGGTGCTGGTGGCGGACGACGCCTTCGTCTTCCTGGTGTCGTGGGAGTTCATGTCGGTGGCGTCGTGGCTTCTCGTGCTGTCGACCCATCGCGAGGCGGAGACGCCGCGGGCGGCGCAGGTCTACCTGGTGATGGCCGGATTCGGCACGGCCTGCCTGCTGCTGGCGTTCGGCCTGCTGGCCGGGGCCCACGGCGATTACGGCTTCTCCGCCATCCGCGCCTCCGCCCCGGCGGGATGGGCCGCGACGGCCGGCGTCTTGCTGGTGCTCGCCGGGGCGGGATCGAAGGCCGGCATGGTGCCGCTGCACGTGTGGCTGCCGCTGGCCCATCCCGCGGCGCCCAGCCATGTCTCCGCCCTGATGTCGGGGGTGATGACCAAGGTCGCGCTCTACGCCATCGTCCGCGTGCTGTTCGACCTGATCGGGGAGCCGCAGGTGTGGTGGGGCGGCGTGCTGCTGGCGTTCGGCGCGCTCACCGCGGTGGTGGGGGTGCTGCACGCGCTGATGCAGGACGACGTGAAGAGGCTGCTCGCCTACTCCACGGTGGAGAACGTCGGGGCGATCCTCATCGCGCTGGGCATGGCGCTGGTGTTCAAGGCCAACCACGTGCCCGTCATCGCCGCGCTGGCGCTGTCGGCGGCCCTGCTGCACGTGGTCAACCACAGCCTGTTCAAGAGCCTGCTGTTCTACGGCGCCGGCGCGGTGCTGGCGGCGACCCACAGCCGCGACCTGGGCCGGCTGGGCGGGCTGATCCACCGCATGCCGGCGACCGCCGTGCTGGTGCTGGTCGGTGCCGCCGCCATCTCCGCCTTGCCGCCGCTCAACGGCTTCGTCGGGGAGTGGCTGCTGTTCCAGGCCATCCTCAACGCCCCGGCGCTGCCGCAATGGGCGCTGAAGATCGGCATCGCCGTGGTCGGCGCCGCCCTGGCCCTGGCCACCGCCCTGGCGGCGGCGTGCTTCGTGCGCCTCTACGGCATCGCCTTCCTCGGCCGCCCGCGCAGCGCCGCCGCCGCCGCCGCGGTGGAGGTGGGGATGGCGATGCGGCTGGGCATGGCGGTGCCGGCGGTGCTGTGCGTGGTCATCGGCGTCCTGCCCACGCCGCTGATCCGCCTGTTCGAGCCGGCGATCCGCCAGCTGGTCGAGGCCGGGCCGTTCGACGACCGGGTCTGGCAACCCTGGGTCTGGCTGGCCCCGACCTCGGCCATCGGCAACTCCTACAATGGTCTGGTCCTGCTGGTCACCATCGCCGCCCTGTCCCTGCTCCTGGTGGCGGCGATCCACCGCTGGGCCTCGGCGCGGGTGCGCCGTTCGATCCCCTGGGGCTGCGGCTTCGCCGATGCCGACCCGCAGGCGGTGTCCCAGTACACCGCGTCCAGCTTCGCCCAGCCGATCCGCCGGACCTTCGGCGCCACCGTCTTCGCGGCGCGCGACCATGTCGACATGCCGGAACCCGGCGAGACGCGACCGGCCCGGTACGCGATGACCCTGCGGGACCCCGCGTGGGACTGGCTGTTCACCCCGCTGGCGGGCGCGGTCGCGCGCGTCGCCGATCACGTCAACCGCCTGCAGTTCCTGACCATCCGCCGCTATCTCACGCTGATGTTCCTGGCGCTGGTGGTGCTGCTGGTGATGGTCGCCGTGGGGCAGCGATGACCGTGCTCGCCGCCATCCTCCTCCAGGCCGGGCAGATGGTCCTGGTGCTGGCCCTGGCGCCGCTGCTGACCGGGGGCGTGCGCTGGGTCAAGGCGCGCCTGCTGGGGCGCCGCGGCGCCTCGCCGCTGCAGCCCTACCGCGACCTGGCGCGGCTGCTGCGCAAGGACGTGGTGCTGGCGGAGAACGCGTCCTGGCTGTTCCGCGCCACGCCCTACCTGATGTTCACCGCGCTGTGGCTGGCCGCCGGGCTGGTGCCGACCTTCACGACCGCGCTGGCCCTGGCACCGGTCGCCGACCTGATCGCCCTGATCGCGCTGCTGGGCACGGCGCGGTTCTTCCTGGCGCTGGCCGGCATGGACACCGGCACCGCGTTCGGCGGCATCGGCTCGTCGCGGGAGATGATGATCGCGGCGCTGGCCGAGCCGGCCATGCTGATGGTGGTGTTCTCGGTGTCGATCCTGGTGCGCACCACGTCGCTGGCGGAGATCGCCACCTTCATGATGGCGGGCGCGGTGGGGCTGCGCATCTCGCTGGCGCTGGCGCTCATCTCGCTGGTGATGGTGGCGATCGCGGAAAACGCCCGCATCCCCATCGACAACCCGGCGACCCACCTGGAACTCACGATGGTCCACGAGGCGATGGTGCTGGAGTATTCCGGCCGGCACCTGGCGCTGGTGGAGGCGGCGGGCATGCTGAAGCTGCTGCTCTACGCCGCGCTGATCGGCTGCATCTTCGCCCCCTGGGGCATGGCCGGCCCGGGCGACGGGGCGGCCCGGGCGCTGCTGGGGATGGCCGCCTTCGCCGGCAAGCTGGCGGTCGCCGGGGCGCTGCTCGCCCTGTTCGAGACGACGGTCGCCAAGATGCGGGTGTTCCGGGTCGGCGAGTTCCTCGGCGGTGCCCTGCTGCTCAGCCTGCTCGGCGCCATCTTCCTCTACGTGTCGCGCGGGGTGTGAGCGGTGACGGACTTCGCCTACGACGCGTCGCACCTGCTGGGCACGGTCGTGCTGCTGATGAGCTTCGCGCTGCTCTACCAGCGCCGCCTGTTCGCCCTGCTCCACGTCTTCACCGCCCAGGCCCTGGCGCTGGCGGCGGCGGCGGCGTGGCAGGGCTTCGCCCACGGCGAACCCCACCTCTACGTCACGGCGCTGCTGACCCTCTCCCTGAAGGCCGTGGCCATGCCGGTGGCCCTGCACCGCATCGTCGTCAAGCTCAACATCCAGCGCACCATCGACCCGGCGCTGTCGGTCGGCCTGACCATGCTGGCCGGGGTCTCGCTGGTGACCCTGTCGATCCTGCTGGTGCTGCCGGTCACGGCGGAGGCGACCGCGCTGACCCGCGAGAACCTGGCGCTGTCCCTGTCGGTGGTGCTGCTCGGCCTCCTGGTGATGATCTCGCGGCGCAACGCCGTCAGCCAGGTCGTCGGCTTCATGTCCATCGAGAATGGCCTGATCCTCGCCGCCGTCGGGGTCGAGGGCATGCCGCTGGTGGTGGAGATGTCCATCGCCTTTTCGGTGATGGTGGCCTTCATCGTCTTCGGCATCTTCCTGTTCCACATCCGCGAGCGCTTCGACACCCTGGACATGCAGTCGATCGAATCCTTCCGGGGGGAGCGCCGGTGAGCCCCGTCGCCGTCGTCGTCGGGCTGCCGCTGCTGGCCGCCGCGGCGCTCGCCCTGGTCCCCGGCTACCGGCGGGGCGCCTGGCTCAACGTGGCGGCGTCGGCGGCCACCTTCGCGGCGGCGCTCGCCCTGTTCGCGGCGGAGCCGGAGGCCGGCGTGCTGTTCCTGGTCGACGCGCTGAACCTCTACCTGATCGTCCTGACCGCCTTCGTCGGCCTGACCACCAGCCTGTTCTCGGCCACCTACATCGGCCACGAGCTGGCGTCGGGCAAGCTGGCGCCGCGCGACGTGCGCTTCTACCACGCCATGTACCAGGCGTTCATGTTCACCATGCTGCTGGCGCTCTCGGCCAACAACCTCGGGGTGATGTGGGTGGCGGTGGAGGGGGCGACCCTGACGACGGTGCTGATGGTGAGCCTGTACCGCACCGCCGCCAGCATCGAGGCGGCGTGGAAGTACTTCATCCTGTGCGGCGTCGGCATCGCGCTGGCGCTGTTCGGCACCATCCTCATGTACCTGGCGGCGCAGCCGGTGATGGGGCCGGGCATGGCGGCGATGACCTGGACCGAGCTGCTGGGGTCGATGGCCGCCATCGACGCCGGCATCCTCAACCTCGCCTTCGTCTTCCTGCTCGTCGGCTACGGCACCAAGGTCGGGCTGGCGCCGCTGCACGCCTGGCTGCCCGACGCCCACGCCGAGGGGCCGACGCCGATCTCCGCGGTGCTGTCCGGGCTGCTGCTGAACGTGGCGCTCTACGCCGTGCTGCGCTTCAAGATGCTGCTGGCGGCCAACGGGGCGGCGCTGTCGCCGGGGCCGCTGATGATCGCGATGGGGCTGGCGTCGCTGCTGCTGGCCGGCTTCATGCTGTACCGCCGGCGCGACATCAAGCGCTTCTTCGCCTACAGCTCGATCGAGCACATGGGCGTCATCACCTTCGCCTTCGGGCTGGGCGGGCCGCTGGCCAACTTCGCCGGGCTGCTGCACATGGCCATGCACAGCCTGACCAAATCCGCTATCTTCTATGCCGTCGGCCACGTCGCCCAGGCCAAGGGCACGCAGAGCATCGAGGGCATCCGCGGCCTCACCGTCAGCCACCCGGCGCTGGGCTGGGGCCTGCTGGCCGGGGTGGTGGCGATCGCCGGGCTGCCGCCGTTCGGCGTGTTCATGAGCGAGTTCCTGCTGGTCACCACCGCCTTCGCCCGCGCGCCGCTGCTGGCGCTTCCGCTGGTGCTGGGCCTGCTGGTCGCCTTCGGCGCCCTGGTGCTGCGGGTCCAGCAGATCTGCTTCGGCGCGCCGGCCGGGCCGTCGGCGCCGGTGCACGGGTCCCTGGTGCCGCTCTACGCCCATCTGGCGCTGGTGCTGGTGGCCGGGGTGTGGTTGCCGGGGCCGCTGGTGGCGTGGTTCCAGACCGTCGCGACGATGCTCGGCTGAGGGGGCGGACCATGCAGTTCGGCGAGGACCCGTTGGTGCCCACCCTGGAGCGGATCGGCCGGCCGGTCGACGGCCACCGCCCCTGGCCGCGCTTCGCCACCACGCCGGGCGGCTGGCGCACCCTGGTGGAGACGCTGGCCGGCAACGCCTGGTCCCTGGTCGGGCTGTGGGGGGAGCCGGCCCGGGTCCACGCGGCGCTGCGCGAGGACCTCTCCGGCGCCGTCGCGGTGGTCTCCCTGGATTGCCCCGACGGCCGCTATCCCAGCCTGGGCACGGTGCGCCCGGCGGCGATCCGCCTGGAGCGTGCCGCCCGCGACCTGTTCGGCCTGGTGCCGGAGGGCAGCCCGGACCCGCGCCCCTGGCTCGACCACGGCACCTGGGGCGTGCGGCGGCCGCTCGCCACGGTGCCCGGGCCGGCCGGCGCGGCGCCCGACCCCTACCCGGTGCTGCCGGTGGAGGGCGAGGGGCTGCACCAGATCCCGGTCGGGCCGGTGCACGCCGGGATCATCGAACCCGGCCATTTCCGCTTCACCGCCAATGGCGAGACGGTGGTCCGGCTGGAGGAGCGGCTGGGCTACGTCCACCGCGGCGTGGAGGGGCTGCTGCGCGGCCGGCCGGTGGCCGATGGGGCCCGGCTGGTCGGCCGGGTGTCGGGCGACAGCACGGTCGCCTACACCCTGGCCTACGCCCGCGCGGTGGAGGCGGCGCTGGGCCTGGAGCCGCCGCCGCGCGCGGTCTGGCTGCGCGCCCTGATGGCGGAGCTGGAGCGCCTGGCCAACCACCTCGGCGACATCGGCGCCATCTGCAACGACGCCGCCTTCGCCTTCATGCTGGCCGAGATGGGGCAACTGCGCGAGGCGGTGCTGCGGGCCAGCGACGCCTGCTTCGGCCACCGGCTGATGATGGACCGCGTCGTTCCCGGCGGCGTCGCGGTGGACATCGCAGCCGACGGGGTGCACCGCCTGCTGGGGCTGGCGGCGGAGCTGCGCGGGCGGTTCGCCCCGCTGGTGCGGATCTACGACGGCAAGGCGTCGCTGCAGGACCGCACGGTCGGAACCGGCGTGGTGACGGGCGGGCTGGCCGCCCGCTTCGGCGCCGGCGGCCACGTCGGCCGGGCCTCGGGGCGTGGCCACGACGCCCGGCGCAGCCCGTCCTATCCTCCGTACGACGACCTGGAGTTCGAGGTGCCGGTGCTGACCGAGGGCGACGTCAACGCCCGGGTCTGGGTGCGCATCCGCGAGGTCGAGCAGTCCCTGTCCCTGGTCGAGCAGATCGTCAAGCGCCTGCCCGGCGTGCCGCGCGACGTCCGCGGGGCCACCCCGCTGCCCCGGCGCCCGGTGGAGCCCGGGCCGGGCGGGGAGGGCATGGCGCTGGTCGAGGGATTCCGCGGCGAGGTGCTGGTGTGGGTGCGGGTCGACGGCGACGGCCGGCTGGACCGCTGCCATCCCCGCGATCCCTCGTGGTTCCAGTGGCCGTTGCTGGAGGCCGCCATCGAAGGCAACATCGTGGCCGACTTCCCCATCTGCAACAAATCCTTCAACTGCTCCTACGCGGGCCACGACCTTTAGGGAGGCGGCGTGTTCAGGCACATCCTCAAGGCCCTGGGGGGCGGGCCGGTGACCATGGAGGGGCCGGCCCCCGGCGCCGCCGCGCTGGACGCCCTCGGGCGCCGGGTCGACGGCGCGGCGCGCGGGCGGCTGGGGCGCAGCCTGGCGATCCGCGCCGTGGACGCCGGCTCGTGCAACGGCTGCGAGCTGGAGATCCACGCCCTCAACACCCCGGTCTACGATCTGGAGCGCTTCGGCATCCGCTTCGTCGCCTCGCCGCGCCACGCCGACGTCCTGCTGGTGACCGGGCCGGTGACCGCCTCGATGCGCGAGGCGCTGCGCCGCACCTGGGACGCCACCCCCGACCCCAAATGGGTGGTCGCCTGCGGCGCCTGCGCCATCGACGGCGGGCTGTTCAAGGACAGCTACGCCTGCGTCGGGGCGGTCGAGGCGGTGATCCCCGTGGACCTGCGCATCCCCGGCTGCCCGCCGTGCCCGGAGGATCTGCTGGCCGGCCTGCTGGCGCTGCTGGAGGCGGCGGACGGCCGGGTGTGACGGGGAATGGCGCCGCCGCGGTGCGGCATTCAGGACTTTCTTAACCATCCGTGCTAAGGTTGGTCCGCAGGTCCGACGCGGCGGTGCCCCAGCGCCGTTGCGGACGCCACAGACATCGGCAGTGCCATGAAGGTCGTTCCCCCGCCCGCCGCCCCGCTTCCCGAGCGCAAGCCCGAGCCACCCGCCGCGGCTGCGGCGGTGGCGGCGACGGGACCCAGCTTCCGGGCGACGCTCGCCGACCACCGGGCGCCGCCGGCGCCGGGGCGCAAGCCGCAACCGCCGGTGCGGACGGCGGAGGCCGCGCCCAGGGCGCCGCTGCCGGGGGTGAAGCCCAACGCGGCCCTGCTCGCCGCCATCGACGCACCGCCGCCGCCCGCGGCCAAGCCGGCGCCGGAATCGCCGCTGCCCGGCGTCAAGCCGCAGGGCGCGCTGCTCGCCGCGGTGGGGGCGCCGCCGCCGCCCGAGGCCAAGCCCGAGGCGCCGCCGCTGCGCCTGTCCGGCGCCGCCGTTGCCGCCGTTCCCGGCCGCAAGCCGGACCTGGCGCTGCAGGTCGCCGCGGCGCCGTTGCCCGACCGCAAGCCCGACGCCCCGGCCGCCCCGGTCGTGGAGAGCGCCGAGGCGCGTCTGACGCTGGCGAGCCAGCAGGTGGCCGGCCTGTCCGGCCACAGCTACGCCGCCATCCTGGCCCAGGCCAGCCAGGAAAGCGGTTTCGACCCGCAGGCGCGCAGCCGCACCAGCTCCGCCGCCGGCCCGTTCCAGTTCCTCGAGCGCACCTGGCTCGACCTGATGCGGCGCCACGGCGCGGCCTACGGCCTGGGCGACCTGACCCGCCAGATCGAGAACCGCCGCGGCCTGCCGGTCGTGACGGACGCGGAGGTGCGCCGGCAGATCCTCGACCTGCGCCACGACATCGACCTGTCCGCCGGGATGGCCGCCCGCTTCCTGGGGGAGGGGCGGGAGCGCCTGGAGTCGCGGCTGAAGCGGCCGGTGACCGAAACCGAGAGCCGAATCGCCTACATCATGGGCGTCGGCGGGGCGGCCAAGCTGATCCGGGCGGCGGAGCGCACGCCCCAGGCCGCGGCCGCCGACCTTCTTCCCGCGGCGGCGCGCGCCAACAAGCCGCTGTTCTACGACCGGGCCAGCGGCCGTGCCCTGACCGCGGTGGAGACGGTGTCGCGCCTGACCCACCGCATGAACACCGACCAGCGCGCCATGTTCGCCGCCATCAACGAGGCGGCGCAGCGGATCGTCCTCGACGGAAAGCCGTCGCCGCTGGGCTCATTCCGCATGGTGGGCGGCGGCGGCACACCGGCCGATGGTGGCGGCGGCGCCATCGGATGAGGCTTTTTCCATGCAATGACGGCATGGATGTGCCTCAAAACCGTAAAGCCACTTGACCCGGAGCCCCGGGAAGGTCAGTTATTGCCCGGAATCCACATCGGACCGAAGGGCATATGGCCAAGGAAGATTTGATCGAGTTCTCGGGGACCGTCGTCGAATTGCTGCCGAACGCGATGTTCCGCGTGAAGCTCGACAACGAGCACGAGGTGCTGGCGCACACGTCGGGCAAGATGCGCAAGAACCGCATCCGTGTGCTCGCGGGGGATCGCGTCAACGTGGAGATGACTCCCTACGATCTGACCAAGGGTCGGATCACCTTCCGGTTCAAGTGACCGGCCGATCCCCGTGATCGGCGGATCGCCACGCACCGTCGCACCATGAGCGAGTCACCGTCCCACCGCCTGGTCCTGGCGTCGGCATCGCCGCGCCGGGTCGACCTGCTGCACCAGATCGGCGTGGTTGCCGACATCATCGACCCTGCCGCCATCGACGAGACCCCGCTGCCGCGCGAACTGCCGGCCCGCCACGCCGCCCGCCTCGCCGCGGCCAAGGCCGGGGTGGTGGCGGCGCGCCACCCCGGCGCGTGGGTGCTGGCGGCCGACACCGTGGTCGCCGCCGGCCGGCGCATCCTGCCCAAGGCGGAGGCCGAACCGCAGGCGCGGGCCTGCCTGGCCCTGCTCACCGGGCGGCGCCATCGGGTCTACGGCGGCGTCGCCCTGGTGGTGCCGGAGCGGGACGGCCGGCCCGGCCGGCTGCTGGAACGCCTGGTGCGCACGGACGTCGCCTTCAAGGCGCTGTCCGAGTCGGAGATCGACTCCTACCTGGCGTCGGGGGAATGGCAGGGCAAGGCCGGCGGCTACGCCATCCAGGGCCGCGCCGCCACCCTGGTCCGCTGGATCGGCGGCTCCCACTCCAACGTCGTGGGGTTGCCCCTGTTCGAGGTGGCCGGCCTGTTGCAAGGGTCCGGCTTCCGTCTGCCGTGAGCCGCCGGACGCCGGGCGTCGAACTGCTGGTCGACCGTGCCGGGCCGCTGACGCGGGCCGCGGTGTTGAGCGGCGGCCGCCTCACCGACCTCCACATCGACAACGCCCTCCGCCCGTCGGTGCTGGGCGCGGTGTTCCTCGGCCGGGTCGAGCGCATCGCCACCGGGCTCGACGCCGCCTTCGTCGCTCTCGGCAGCGGACCGGCCGGCCTGCTCGGCGCCGCCGACGTACGCGGCGAGCCGGGGCGGCGCCCGCCCAAAGGGGCGCGAATCGGGAGCCTGCTGCGCACCGGCCAGCCGGTGCTGGTGCAGGTGAAGGCCGACGCCGTCGGCGCCAAGGGGCCGGCCCTGACCATGGACATCACGGTGCCCGGGCGGTTCCTGGTGCACGCGCCGTTGGCCGGCGGCATCGCCGTGTCGCGGCGCCTCGCCCTCGGCCCCGCGCGGGGCGATCTGGTGCGCCGGCTGGAGGCCATCGTGGTCGGGGAGGGCTGGGTCGCCCGCTCCGCCGCCGCCACCGCCGCCCCCGATCTGCTGGCGGCCGAGGCCGACGCCCTGGCGCTGGCGTGGCGCGCCATCGCCGCCGCCGCCGCCGGGGCCACCGCCCCGGCGCGGCTGGCCGAGGGGCCCGACGCGCCGCGCCGCGCCCTGGTGGAGCATGGCGGGGCGGCGCTCGGCCGGATCGAGGTCGAGGGGGCGGCGATGGCCGCCGAGGTCGCCCGGTGGTGCGCGGAGCGGGCGCCCGACCTCGCCCCCTGCGTCGTGCCCTACGGTGGCCGCCCCGGCCTGTTCGACCTGCGCGACGTCGACGGGGAGATCGCCACCCTGCTGGGCCCGCGGGTGCCCCTGTCGGCCGGCGGCTCGCTGGTGATCGAGCCCACCGAGGCGCTGACGGTGGTCGACGTCAACGCCGGCGAGCGCGGCAACCCCCTGGACGCGAACCTGGAGGCGGCGGCGGAGATCGCCCGCCAGATCCGGCTGCGCAACGTCGGCGGCATCGTCGTCGTCGATTTCGTCAACATGCGGGGCCGCGGCGAGGCCGAGCGGGTGCTGAACGCCCTGGCCGGCGCCGTCGCCGACGACCCCGCCCAGACCCAGGTCTACGGCATGTCCAAGCTGGGCCTGGTGGAGATGACCCGGGCGCGGCGCGGCGCGGCGCTGGCCGCCCTGATCGCCACCGAGGGAGAGGGCACATGAGCGACACCACCGGGGCCGGTCCGGCCTGCCCGATCTGCCGCCGTCCGTCGCGGCCGGCGTTCCGGCCCTTCTGCTCGAAGCGCTGCGCCGACGTCGACCTCGGCCGCTGGCTGGGGGCGGTCTACCGGGTGGAAACGGACGAGCCGCCGGAGGAGCCGGAGGCGGCGGACGACGGCCGCGACTAGGCTGTGGTCCGCTGCGGATTGGGGCTGGACAGGCCCCGGAATATTGCCTATAAGCACGGCCTCGACGCGCCGCGGGGCCCCCAAGCCCCGCCCGGCGGTCCGGATGCCCAGGTAGCTCAGTTGGTAGAGCAGGGGACTGAAAATCCCCGTGTCGGCGGTTCGACTCCGTCCCTGGGCACCATTCTCCCTTGAGTGTCAGTGACGTTCGACGACGATGCGTTGGCTGTTCGGGTGCAGGCCGGGGCGGGCAGCCCATGGGCATTCCCCGTCGCGGACCGCTGCGACGCGTCGCCCACCTTGGGAAAACAATCGGACAACGACGGCGATCGCCCCCACCGTGACAGCGGCGCGATCAGGTGGTGGTGGCACGCGTGGCACCGGTCCACCGGTGCGTGAGCATGCCGGTGAAACGGTCTCTGGCGCCCGGGCATGAGCGTGCTATCAAGCATCCGGGTTCACTGGGCTTGGGTCCCGCGCTGACGTCCGGCGCATTGGCTTTTGGGGTGCCATGAACGCGGTCGAAATCGAACAAGCCGTCTCCGCGCTCGCCGAGCAGCCGTTCGACGCGGGCGAGTTTCCGTTCGCGTTCCTCCGTGCCTTCGGCAACAAGGAAACGACGATCAAGCGGCTGCGCAAGGGGGAGTCCAACAAGTCCGATCACGTCGGCCCCTGGGGCGGCGTTCTACAGACTAACAACATCCACATTGCCGTCGCCGCACCCGGCGAGGTGACGGAGACGCTGGCCGCGCTGAAGGCCAGCCCGACGACCGCGCGGGCCAAGGCGAAGTTCGTCCTGGCGACCGATGGTGACATGTTCGAGGCCGAGGATGTCGCGTCGGGCGAGACGGTCGCCTGCGCCTATGCCGACGTCCCCAACCATTTCGGCTTTTTCCTGCCGCTGGCCGGCATCACCACCGTCAAGCAGATCCGCGACAGCTCCTTCGACATCCGCGCGACGAGTCGCCTGAACCGGCTGTATGTCGAACTGCTGAAGGACAACCCGGACTGGGCGGCGGCCGACCGCCGTCCCGACATGAACCACTTCATGGCCCGGCTGATCTTCTGCTTCTTCGCCGAGGACACCGACATTTTCCGCAGCGCCGACCTGTTCACGGCGACGGTGGACCAGATGAGCGCGCGGGACTCGTCCAACACCGATTTTGTGATCGGCGAGATCTTCCGGGCGATGAACACGCCCATCCCGGATCGGGCGGCGGCGGGGCTGCGCCCGTGGGCCGACGTGTTCCCCTATGTCAATGGCGGGTTGTTTTCCGGGCGGCTCGACGTCCCGCGTTTCAGCCGGATCGCGCGGTCCTATCTCCTTCATATCGGCGGGCTGGACTGGCGCAAGATCAACCCGGACATCTTCGGCTCGATGATCCAGGCGGTGGCGGAGGACGAGGAGCGCGGCGCGCTCGGCATGCACTACACCAGCGTTCCCAACATCCTGAAGGTGCTGAACCCGCTGTTCCTCGACGACCTGCGCGCCCGCCTGGACGAGGCGGGCGACAACCCGCGCATGCTGCTGAATCTGCGCAAGCGCATGGCGCGCATCCGGGTGTTCGATCCGGCCTGCGGCTCCGGCAATTTCCTGGTCATCGCGTACAAGGAGATGCGGGCCATCGAGGCGGAGATCAACCGGCGGCGCGGCGAGTCCGACCGCAAGTCCGACATCCCGCTGACCAATTTCCGGGGCATCGAGCTGCGGGACTTCCCGGCGGAGATCGCGCGCCTCGCCCTCATCATCGCCGAGTACCAGTGCGACGTGCTGTACCGTGGGCAAAAGCTGGCGCTGGCCGAGTTCCTGCCGCTCGACGCCGAGAACTGGATCGTCTGCGGCAACGCATTGCGGCTGGATTGGCTGAGCGTCTGCCCGCCCACGGGAACCGGCGTGAAGCACCTCGCCGACGACCTGTTTCACACACCGCTCGTTCAGGCACAGATCGACTTCGAGAACGAAGGCGGAGAGACGTATATTTGCGGGAACCCGCCGTACCGCGGAAGTTCGTGGCAGACAATTGAGCAAAAAGCCGACCTGGAATATGTGTGCGGCGGAGATGTAAAGTCTTGGAAGAGCCTCGATTATATCGCTGGATGGTTCGTGAAGGCTGCGCGGTACCTGAATTTTGCAGCGGCCCGATTCAGCTTCGTCGCTACAAAATCCATATGTGAAGGCGAGCAAGCTCCAATTCTTTGGGCGTTTGTTTTCGAGCGAAAGCTGGAAATTGAATTCGCGCATACGCCTTTTAATTGGGCGAACTTGGCATCAAACAAGGCCGGCGTGACCGTTGTGGTTGTCGGAGTTGGGAAGGGCGAAATTGAAAAGAGAATATACGAGGGCGAGACGTATCGAATAGTCAACTTAATAGGGCCATATCTGGCGCCTGGTTCCCAGACGATTGTATCGAAATCAATGCGTCCCATTGGCCCGCAATTCAAAATGCTGAGAGGAAATATGCCAACGGACGGTGGCAACTTTCTCTTATCTGCCGAAGAAGTTCGTGTGCCCTCCTTGCAAGGCATCTTCTCTAGCGGATTCATTAGGCCATTTATGGGGGCAAACGAGGTTCTGAACGGGAGGCCTCGCTTTTGCATATGGATTGAGGAGCGCGATCTAGATCGCGCAATGGAAATACCCTTTATCCATCAAAGGGTGGAAAATGTGCGCGAAATGCGCAGAAATAGCAGTGCACCTACGACTAGAAATACCAGAGTACCGCCTCATCGATTCATGCAAATAGAAGGCGTAGCAGACGAGCATACAATAGCAATTCCTGCAATTACTTCTGAGCATCGGGAATTTTTGCCGACCGATCTGCTTCCGAATACAGTAATACTGTCGAACAAGTGCTACGCACTCTACGATGCCCCTTTGTGGAATCTCGCGATTGCAACGTCGAAATTGCATCGCGTTTGGATTGGAACTGTATGTGCCCGAATGCGGTCAGATTTCTCGTATTCCAACACCCTGGGTTGGAATACTTTTCCGGTTCCGACGCTTACAGATAAGAACAAAGCCGATCTGACCCGCTCTGCCGAGGACATCCTGTTGGTGCGCGAGGCGCATTTCCCGGCGACAATTGCCGACCTGTATGATCCGGAGCAGATGCCCGCCGACCTGCGCGAGGCGCATGAGCGCAACGACGAGGTGCTGGAGCGCATCTTTATCGGCCGTCGGTTCCGCAACGACACCGAGCGGCTGGAAAAACTGTTCGAGCTGTACACGAAAATGGCGACGGGGCAAGGTAAGGTGAAGAAAAATAAGCTGGAGGTGCAGGCGTGACGAGCAGCAACACATCGGTTCCCTCCGTCTCCGTCACCTACGCCCGCACGGGCAGCTCGACCAAGGCGAACGCCCTGGGCATGCGGCCGATGCAGGAGCGCGCCTATGAGAAGCGGGGCGAGCAATACCTCCTCATCAAGTCGCCCCCGGCGTCCGGCAAGAGCCGCGCGCTCATGTTCATCGCCCTCGACAAGCTCCACAATCAGGGGCTTCGGCAGGCGATCATCGTGGTGCCGGAACGGTCCATTGGCTCCAGCTTCAACGACGAACCCCTGTCCCGGTTCGGCTTCTGGGCCGACTGGACGGTGGCGCCGAAATGGAACCTCTGCAACGCGCCGGGGTCCGACAACGGCGGCAAGGTCGCGTCGGTCGAAGCGTTCCTGAACAGCGACGACAGTGTGCTGGTCTGCACCCACGCCACCTTCCGCTTCGCGGTGGACCGGTTCGGGGTGGAGGCGTTCGACGACCGGCTGATCGCGGTCGACGAGTTCCATCACGTCTCCGCCAATCCCGACAACAAGCTGGGCCTGCATCTCGGGGCGTTCATCGCCCGCGACCGCGTGCACATCGTGGCGATGACCGGGTCCTATTTCCGCGGCGACGCCGAAGCCGTCCTGTCGCCGCAGGACGAGTCGCGCTTCGATACCGTCACCTACACCTACTATGAACAGCTCAACGGCTACGAGTTTCTCAAGCAGCTCGACATCGGTTACTTCTTCTACAACGGGCCCTACGCCGACGACATCCTGAAGGTGCTCGACCCCGCCGAGAAGACCATCGTCCACATCCCGAGCGTCAATTCCCGCGAAAGCATGGGTGACAAGATCAAGGAGGTCGAGCACATCCTCCAGGCACTGGGGGACTGGCAGGGCACGGACCCGGCGACCGGCTTCCAGCAGGTCAAGACCGCCGATGGCCGCGTCCTGCGCATCGCCGACCTCGTGGACGACGATCCCGCCAAACGCGACCGCGTGTCCGCCGCGCTGAAGGATCCGGCGCGCAAGAACGACCGCGACCATGTGGACATCATCATCGCGCTGGGCATGGCGAAGGAGGGCTTCGACTGGATCTGGTGCGAGCATGCGCTGACGGTCGGCTACCGGTCGAGTCTCACCGAGATCGTGCAGATCATCGGCCGCGCCACGCGCGATGCGCCGGGCAAGCTCCGCGCCCGCTTCACCAATCTGATCGCCGAGCCCGACGCATCGGAGGACGCCGTCACCGAGGCCGTGAACGACACGCTGAAGGCGATCGCCGCCAGTCTGCTGATGGAGCAGGTGCTCGCACCCCGCTTCGCGTTCCGGCCGAAGGCGCCGCAGAGCGGGCCGACGCCGGACTTCGACTATGGCGAGGGCGGCTACGACCCGAAACGGACCAACGTCGGCTTCAACGAGGACACCGGCCAGTTCGAGATCGAGATCAAGGGCCTGGTCGCGCCGAAGAGCGACGAGGCGCAGCGCATCTGCCAGCAGGACTTGAACGAGGTGATCGCCGCCTTCGTCCAGGACAAGCCGTCGGTCGAGCGCGGGCTGTTCGATCCCGAACTGGTGCCGGAGGAGCTGACCCAGCTCCGCATGGGCAAGATCATCAAGGACAAGTACCCGGACCTGGATGAGGAGGATCGGGAGGCGGTGCGTCAGCACGCCGTCGCCGCGCTGAACCTCGCCCAGAAGGCGAAGGAGGTCGCCCTGGGGGGAGGCGGCGCGGCCGGTGGCGCGGAGCGCGGCGAGACGGGCTCGGGCACCGCCTTCGTCGATGGCGTGCGCAAGTACGTCACGGACGTGCGCGAGTTGGACATCGACCTGATCGACCGCATCAACCCCTTCGGCGAGGCCTATGCCATCCTAGCCAAGACCATGAGCGAGGAGAGCTTGAAGCAGGTCGCCGCCGTGATCGGGGCCAAGCGGATCACCCTGACCATGGAGGAGGCGCGCCAGCTCGCCAAGCGCGCGTTGGTCTTCAAGCAGGAGCGCGGCCGGCTGCCCTCGATCACGTCGCCCGACGCCTGGGAGAAGCGCATGGCCGAGGGGGTGGCCTTCCTTCAGCGCATGAAGGCGGAGGCGGCCCGTGGCTAAGGACTTCACCGACGAGGACGACGCGCTCCTCGCCGAGCTGGGCGCCGA
This sequence comes from Azospirillum sp. NS33, assembly GCF_059703765.1. Lineage (NCBI taxonomy): Bacteria > Pseudomonadati > Pseudomonadota > Alphaproteobacteria > Rhodospirillales > Azospirillaceae > Azospirillum > Azospirillum sp. NS33. Next base: position 23,858 of record NZ_BAAKJB010000059.1, read on the forward strand.
CGTCGAAACGAAGGCGGCGTCGAGTCGGACGCCCCGCGATGAGCGGATCATCGCCGGCTTCGAGGACATCCAGCGTTTCGTCGAGCGGCATGGCCGCGCCCCACAGCACGGTGAGGATCGCGACATCTTTGAACGGCTCTACGCCGTGCGGCTCGACCGCCTGCGCGACCAGGAGGAATGCCGGCGGGTGATTGAACCCTTCGATCATCAAGGGCTTCTCGGCGGGGCGCTGTCGGACCCGGTCGACGCGACCGACGCCCTCGACGATGACGCGCTTCTCGCGCAGCTCGGCGTCGACGACGCCGCGCCCGGTGACATCACGCAGCTTCGTCATGTCCGATCGGTGGCGGAAAAGCGTGCCGCCGAAGACATCGCCAATCGACAGCCATGCGCCGACTTCGTCACGTTCAAGCCGCTGTTCGAGCAGGTGCAGAGGGAGCTCAGCGCCGGTGTGCGGCAAACCCGGCGCTTCGTGAAGGACGCCGGATTCCTCAAGGCGGAGATCAAAGCCGGTCAGTTCTTCGTGCTGGGCGGGCAAACCGCCTACGTGGCGGATGTGGGGGAGCCCATCAAGGCACCGAACGGTGAAACGGACGCGCGGCTGCGGGTCATCTATTCCAATGGAACCGAAAGCGATCTGCTTGTGCGCTCCCTACAGCGCGCTCTCTACAAGGACGAGGCCGGCCGACGGATCAGCGAGCCCGTTGCCGGCCCGTTGTTCGCCGACCAGGACGAAGAGGGGGACGAGGCGAGCGGCACCGTCTATGTGCTGCGCAGCCGATCGGACCACGCCACCGTCGCCGCCCATCGGGAGGTGCTGCACAAGATCGGGGTCACCGGAGGGGACATCGCCCGCCGCCTGGCCAATGCGAAGCTCGACCCGACGTTCCTGATGGCCGAGGTGGACATCGTCGCCACCTACGAACTGTTCAACATCAACCGCCACCGCCTCGAAAACCTGATTCATCGCATCTTCGGTGCCGCCCGGCTCGACATCGTGATCAAGGACCGCTTCGGCCAGCCGGTCATTCCGCGCGAATGGTTTCTCGTTCCCCTGTTCGTGATCGACGAGGCGATGGAGCGGATCAGGAACGGCACCATAACCGGGTACACCTACGACCCGACCACGGCGTCGCTCGTCAACGTGGGAGAATAAAGGGTGGCCGCGGCGACGCGCGGAATGATCCCACATGAACCTCGCCGTCGGCACGGACAGCCGGCCTGACCGCGCCGCCTGTCGTAGCAGAACCGGGCACGCCTCGCGGCTGGGCTTGGGCGGGCGGCCGGTGGGCCACAGTCGTCATCATCAAATGTGAAGCGACAACCCCCGCGCCGGCTGTCCGCCCCCGTCCCTGGGCACCATATCCTTCAAGAATAACAGTGACTTGCGAGCTGGTTGATCGCGCCGGATGATGCCGGGGCGAGCGGGCCGGGCTGCGTGTCGGGCGCCGTGCCCGCCCATGGCGAGGGCGAAGACGACACCGCGATCTTGAACTGGACCGACGACACGTCTTCGACCCGAGTCGACGCGTCCAGGATTTCCAACCCGACCAGCGCGCCCGCGTCGTCGTAGTCGAGGATAGAGCCGGCCTGGGGAATCTGGACAGTCTGCTGAGTGGATTTTCTGCCTGAACGCGGCGACAATCGCCGCCTATCAGGAGCACACATGACGAAACGGACCCGCCGGAACCACACACCGGCCTTCAAGGCGAAGGTGGCGTTGGCCGCGATCAAAGGTGAAAAGACCTTGGCCGAGTTGGCGAAGGAGTTTGACGTTCATCCGAACCAGATTACGACCTGGAAGGGGCAGCTTCTGGAAGGCGCCGCAGGCGTTTTCGGCGGCAGCGCGGCAGAAGCGGCTTCGGCGCCGGTCGATTTGAAGGTCTTGCATGCCAAGATTGGGCAACTGGCTTTGGAGAATGATTTTTTGGCCGGCGCGCTCAGCAAAGGTCGTGCCCCGGGGCGTGGTGTAGGAGTTGGGGCGCTGGTCTGGTCTCCGGCTCGTCTGGCCGGGATGGTCAGGCAGCCACAGCGGGCAGGCTGACGAGGGGATCATCGCCGAGTGGGGCGATGGTTTCCAGCGTCACGTAGCGCGAGCGCTGGACGGCCCATTCGTCGTTCTGCTCCAGCAGGATGGCGCCGATGAGACGGGTGATCGCCGCCTCGTTGGGAAAGATGCCGACGATCTCGGTGTGAACCGCCCCGGGTTTCCCGGAGGCCATTTGGCTTGAGTCACGCCGCCATGGCGACGCCCTCGGTTTGAGCATAGTAGCGCGCTTCGGCCTCGGCGGGAGGAATGTTGCCGATGGGTTCGAGCAGGCGCCGGTGATTGAACC
>NZ_BAAKJB010000060.1:0-24091 GCF_059703765.1 Azospirillum sp. NS33
CCTGCCCGAGGCGCTGGCGCCGCTGGTGGTGGAGATCGCCCGGGGCGGGGCCGGCCACGTGCTGGCGGCGGCCACCAGCTTCGGCAAGAACCTGGCGCCGCGCGTCGCCGCGCTGCTCGACGTGGCGGCCATCTCCGACATCCTGTCGGTGGTCGGGGAAGACACCTTCACCCGGCCGATCTACGCCGGCAACGCCATCGCCACGGTGCGCTCGGCCGACCCGGTGAAGGTCATCACCGTGCGCGCCACCGCCTTCGAGGCGGCGGCGGCGCAGGGCGGTGCTGCGGCGGTGGAGGCGGTGTCCGGCCCGGCCGACGCCGGCGGCGCCACCTTCGTCGGCCAGGAGCTGACCAAGTCCGAGCGGCCGGAGCTGACCCAGGCCCGCATCGTCGTCTCGGGCGGCCGCGGCATGCAGTCCGGCGACAACTTCAAGCTGCTTGAGGCGCTGGCCGACCGGCTCGGCGCCGCGGTCGGGGCGTCCCGCGCGGCGGTGGACGCCGGGTTCGTCCCCAACGACTACCAAGTCGGGCAAACCGGCAAGATCGTGGCGCCGGATCTGTACCTGGCCGTCGGCATCTCCGGTGCCATCCAGCACCTCGCCGGCATGAAGGACAGCAAGGTGATCGTCGCGATCAACAAGGACGAGGACGCGCCCATCTTCCAGGTCGCCGACTACGGTCTCGTCGCCGACCTGTTCAAGGCGGTGCCTGACCTGACCGACGCGCTGGGCTGAGGGGCGGCGAGCGACCACACACCACTCCAACGACCCGCGGGAAGAAGCTCCATGCTCACGATCAACAAGATTGGCGTCATCGGTGCCGGCCAGATGGGCAGCGGCATCGCCCATGTCTGCTCTCAGGCCGGCTACAGCGTCGTCCTCACCGACATCAAGGAGGACGTCGTCCAGAAGTCGGTCGCCGCCATTGCCAAGAACATGGACCGCCAGGTCCAGAAGGGCAAGATGAGCGAGGCCGACAAGGCCGCCGCGCTCGACCGGATCAAGACCGGCACCGACATGGCGCTCTACGGCGACTGCGATCTCGTGGTCGAGGCGGCGACCGAGAACGAGACGCTGAAGCGCGACATCTTCAAGAAGCTGGTGCCTCACCTGAAGCCGGAGGCGCTGGTCGCCACCAACACCTCCTCCATCTCGATCACCCGGCTGGCGGCCTCCACCGACCGCCCGTCGAAGTTCATGGGCATGCACTTCATGAACCCGGTGCCGTTGATGCAGCTCGTCGAGCTGATCCGCGGCATCGCGACGGACGAGGAGACCTTCTCCGCGGTGCGCGAACTGACCGTGAAGATCGGCAAGACCGCGGCGGTCGCCGAGGACTTCCCGGCCTTCATCGTCAACCGCATCCTGCTGCCGATGATCAATGAGGCGGTGTACACCCTCTACGAGGGCGTGGGCGGCGTGGAGGCGATCGACACCGCGCTGAAGCTTGGCGCCAACCACCCGATGGGGCCGCTGGAACTGGCCGACTTCATCGGCCTGGACACCTGCCTGGCCGTCATGCAGGTCTTGTACGAGGGCCTGGCCGACTCCAAGTACCGGCCCTGTCCGCTCCTGGTGAAGTACGTCGAGGCGGGCTGGGTCGGCCGCAAGGCCGGTCGCGGCTTCTACGACTACGCCAAGAACCCTCCGGTGCCGACCCGCTGACCGGCGCCGCCGCGGTCTGAGCCACGCACCCGCCCCGGGCCGACCGGGGCGGGTTTCGTCGTTTCCGGCCCCGGCGCCCAGGGAACCGGCGGATCGGCGGCCTGTTCGCCCGGGCATGGCAACGGACCACGACGGAGTCCCCCATGCGCCGCATTCTCGCCCTGGCCTGTGCCGCCACCCTGCTCGTCGCTCCCGCCGCCGCCCTCCCCTTCCAGGACCGCAATTTTCTGAAGGAAGCGGCCATCATCGACATGGCCGAGATCGCCGCCGGCGCGATGGCGGCCGGGAGGACCGGCGACGCCCGTGTGCGCGGCTTCGCGCGGACCATCGCCGCCGACCACGCCGTGGCGCTGGACCGGCTGACCGCGCTGGCCCGGGAGCACGGTGTCTCGCTGCCCGACGCGATCGACGCCGCCACCCGGGCGCGGATCGACGACATGGAGGGGCTGACCGGCGCCGCCTTCGACCGCCGCTTCATGGGCGACCAGGAGGACCGCCACGAGGCGGCGATCAAGCTGTACGAGGCCAAGGCGACCGGAGCGCACAGCGCCGCGGTGCGGGCGTACGCCGAGGCGGCGCTGGCGACCCTGCGCGACCACCGCGACGCCGCCCGGGCGATCACCGCCGCCCTCGCCGGCCGCACGCCGGGGTTCGTGCAGGGCGGCGCGCCGCCCACCCCGCAGCCCCGGCGGGCGGCAGCCACCGTGGGCGGCGGGGACGAAGCCATGCCGGCGCACGACGCGGCGCGGGACTTCCTGCGCGAGGCCCTGCACGGGGCCCTGGCCGAGACGCGCCTCGCCGCGCTGGCCCGGGAGAGGGCCGAACGCGCGGCCGTGAAGGACTACGCCGCGCGGATGCTCGACGACCACGGCCGGGCCGGCCGCCGGCTCGCCGACCTCGCCACCGCCAGGGACCTGGCACGCCCCGGGCGGCTCAGCGGACCGGACGCGCACGCGATGGACACCCTCCGCGCCCTGTCCGGCCCCGCCTTCGACCGCGCCTACATGGAACGCGAACGGCTCGCCCACGAGATGGCGGTCCTCAACCACGAGCAGGTCCTGGAACGCGCCGGCGACGCCGACGTCGCGGCGTACGCGCGGGCCATGCTGCCGGTGCTCCGGCTGCACGAACAGCTCGCGCTGGCGACGCTGGCCGCCCTGCCCGAGCCGCAGACGGCCGAGGACGGTGGCGCCGGCGACGACGGCGGGCGCGCTCGGCGGCGCTGACGCGACTGATCCTCCGACCTTGGCCGCCGCCCCCGGGGGGGGAATCACGAAAACGGCCGGCGCCCCCGGGGGGGCGCCGGCCGCGAGGCCGTCGGAAGGGGTGGCGGGGATCAGGTGCCCTGGGGCTCCGGATCCAGCCCGCCGGCCTCCTTGCCGCCGGTGGTCGGCGGCACCGAGGCACGGCGCCCCCCACCGGCCGGGGACTTCGGCGTCTGGATGGTCTCCTTGCGGCCGCCATCCTCGTCGCGGATCAGCGGCTCGCCCCGCAGCAGGGTCGAGATGTCGTCGCCGCTCAGCGTCTCGTACTCCAGCAGGCCCTTGGCCAGGGTGTGCAGCTGGTCGATGTTCTCCGTCAGGATGCGGCGCGCCTCGGTGTAGGCCTCGTCGACGATCCGGCGGATCTCCTCGTCCACCACCTGCGCGGTGTGGTCGGACATGTTCTTGTGCTGGGTGACGGAGTGGCCGAGGAAGACCTCCTGCGTCGGCTCGCCGTAGAGCAGCGGCCCCAGCTTGTCGCTCATGCCCCACTCGGTGACCATGCGCCGCGACATCTCGGTGGCCATCTTGATGTCGCCGGACGCGCCGGTGGTGACCCGTTCGCGGCCGAAGATCAGCTCCTCGGCGATGCGGCCGCCCATGGCGACGCGCAGGTCGGCGTACAGCTTCGCCTGGCTCAGCGAGATGCGGTCGCCCTCGGGCAGGCGCATCACCATGCCGAGCGCGCGGCCGCGCGGAATGATGGTGGCCTTGTGGACGGGGTCGCTGTCGGGCTGGTGGATGGCGACGACGGCGTGGCCGGCCTCGTGGTAGGCGGTGAGCTTCTTCTCGTCCTCGGTCATGACCATGGAGCGGCGCTCCGCCCCCATCATCACCTTGTCCTTGGCGCCCTCGAACTCCGCCATGCCGACCACCCGCTTGCCCATGCGCGCGGCGAGCAGCGCGGCCTCGTTCACGAGGTTGGCGAGGTCGGCGCCGGAGAACCCGGGGGTGCCGCGGGCGATGATCCGGGCATCGACGTCGGGCGACAGCGGCACCTTGCGCATGTGGACCTTGAGGATCTTCTCGCGGCCCAGCACGTCGGGGTTGGGCACCACCACCTGCCGGTCGAACCGGCCGGGGCGCAGCAGCGCCGGGTCCAGCACGTCGGGGCGGTTGGTGGCGGCGATCAGGATGACGCCCTCGTTCGCCTCGAACCCGTCCATCTCGACCAGGAGCTGGTTCAGGGTCTGCTCGCGCTCGTCGTTGCCGCCGCCCAGGCCGGCGCCGCGGTGACGGCCCACCGCGTCGATCTCGTCGATGAAGATGATGCAGGGCGCATTCTTCTTGCCCTGCTCGAACATGTCGCGCACCCGCGACGCGCCGACGCCGACGAACATCTCCACGAAGTCGGAACCGGAGATCGTGAAGAACGGCACGTTGGCCTCGCCCGCCACGGCGCGCGCCGTCAGCGTCTTGCCGGTGCCGGGGGGGCCGACGAGCAGCACGCCCTTGGGGATCTTGCCGCCGAGGCGCTGGAACTTCTGCGGGTCCTTCAGGAACTCGACGATCTCCTGGAGCTCCTGCTTGGCCTCGTCGATGCCGGCGACGTCGTCGAAGGTGACGCGGCCGACCTTCTCGGTCAGCAGCCGGGCGCGGCTCTTGCCGAAGCCCATGGCCTTGCCGCCGCCCGACTGCATCTGGCGCATGAAGAAGATCCACACGCCGATCAGCAGCAGCATCGGGAACCAGGAGAGCAGGACGCTGAACAGCGACGGCACGTTGCTGTCGTCGGGAACGGCGCTGATGCGCACGTTCTTCTCCGTCAGCCGTTCGACCAGGTTGGCGTCCGGCGGGATGTAGGTGCTGAAGGACCGGCCGTCGGTGAAGTGCCCGCTGACCTGCTCACCCTTGATGGTGACGTCCGCCACCTGGCCACGGTCGACCTCGGCGAGCAGCTCGCTGAACGGCACGGTGGTCTGGGGGCTGCGGGTGGAGGAACTCTGGAACAGGTTGAACAACGCCACCAGGAGGAGGCCGATGATGATCCAGAGCGCGAGATTTTTGCCGAAGTTGTTCACGTTGCACGCCTTTCTGCGAACCCTGCACCGATCGGATTCCCCGGAGCCGAAGGCCCACCCCAATCCACGGGCACGTCCCTCGTGATTAGATAATGCCAGAGCCGCCTTTAACAACCGGAAAAGCCGGGCCGGCCAGGGTCGTCCGCGGTGTGAACAACACCCCGGCCGCACCGTCCATTCCGCACCCCGCGATGCCGTGCCCGGGCACCCCCGCGAGATCCCCGCCGCGCCACAGCCCGGGCAGGCTTTCGCGCACCGCCACGGGCAGGCCGCCGGCCGCCAGATCCGGCCACGCCGCCACCCCCCGCCGCCAGCCCTCCGCCCCGAGGCGGGCCACCGTCACCGGGGCGGCGGCGGCGGCCAGGGTCACGCGGAAGCGGCCATCCCACACCACCTCCCCGCCGGGCGCCAGCACCCGCCGCTCGCTGGCCGCCCGCGGCTCCCGGGCGATGATCACGCCGGCGCCCCAGCGCCGCGGCGCCGGCAGGACGACACAGCCGGCCAGGGTGCGGACCGCCGCCGGACCGCCGGTCAAGGCGGCCAGCAAACGCTCGACGCCAGCCCCCCGCGGCGGGTGCCCGGCACCGCCGGCGCAGCCCAGGGCGCGGGCCAGGGCGCGCAGCGCGATCTCCTCCGGCGCCGCGGCCAGGGCGGCGGGGTCGAGGCGGACCCAGCCCTCCGGCAGCACCGACGCGGCGGTGGCCAGCAGGCGGGCCGTCGCGTCCTCCAGCGCCGCCCGGGCGCGGCCGGCGCGCCGCGCCGTCTCGCACAGCCGCTCCGCGCTCAACCCCTCGGCCGCCAGGGCGCCGGTCACCGCGCGCACGCGGCCGCGGGCATAGGCGGCGGAGCGGTTGGAGGGGTCCTCGATCCAGGGTTGGCCATGGGCCCGGCAGGTCGCCGCGAGCGTCGCGTGGGCAACGTCGAGCAGCGGCCGCAGGCGGCGCACCGGGCCATCCCACCGCACCGCCGGCATCCCCGCGAGCCCGTCGACCCCGCTGCCCCGGGAGAGCCGCAGCAGCACCGTCTCCGCCTGGTCGTCGCGGTGATGGGCGAACAGGAGGTGCAGGATGCCCTCGGCACGGCAGCGCTCGGCCAGCAGGGCGTGGCGTGCCTGCCGCGCCGCGTCCTGAACGCCGGTGGCCGGCTTCGCGCCGCCCCAGCGCAGCACGGCCGCGCGCAGACCGCGCGCCTCCATCCAGCCGGCGACCCGGGCCGCCTCGCCGGCGGAGCCGGGGCGCAGCCCATGGTCGACCGTCAGCGCCAGCGCCTCGCCGCCACGCGCCGCCGCCCAGGCCCGCGTCAGGATCGCCAGGGCGACGCTGTCCGCCCCGCCCGACACCGCCACCGCCACCCGGGGCCCGGGCTCGAACCCGCCGAGGCGGTCGAGGCGCTCGGCGAAGGCCGCGGCGGACAGCGGCGACACCGCGCCGGCGGCGGCCTCGGGCGGCGGGGCGTTCACGCCGCCGTCAGCCCGGGCAGTTCAGCTTCGCGCTCTCCTGGTTGGCGCGGCGCTTCACGCTGGCCGCGGCCTCCGGAAACTTGGCGAGGAGCTGGCCGTAGGCCGTGCAGGCCTCCGGCTTCTTGTTGAGCCGGGCCAGCGACATGCCGAGCTTGAGCAGGCTGTCCGGCGCCTTGTTGGACTTCGGGTATTTCTGGAAGGCCTCGGCGAAGGCGACGGCCGCCTCGGCGTGCTTGTCGCGCACGTAATAGGTCTCGCCCAGCCAGTACTGGGCGTTGGCGGCGTAGGGATGGGACGTGTTCTTGGCGAGGAACTGGCTGAACGCCGCCTCGGCGCCGGCGTAGTCGGAGTCGCGCAGGAGGGCGAAGGCCTGCTCGTACTGGCGCATCGGGTCGGCGTTGGTCGGCAGCGACTGGCTCTGCGCCACCTGAGGCCGGGCGGCGGGCGGCGGGGGTGAGGCGGCGGGGCCGGCGGACGACCCGCGGGGCGACGCCCCCCCGGCCGATGCCCCGCCACGCCCGCCCTCGAGCTGCTGCAGGCGGAAATCGACGTCGCCGTTCATCCGCTCCAGCCGGTCCTTGAGCTGGGAGATCTCGTAGGTGGCCTCCTCGTACTTGCCCGTCAGCTCCGACAGGGCGCGCTCGAGCCGTTGCAGGCGGATCTCGAAATCGGCGGCCAGCGACGGCGGGATCGCGGCCCCGCCCTGGGCGACCTGAAGCTGGGCGACCTGAAGCGGGCCTCCCGGCGCCGCGGGGCCGGCCTCGGCATGGCCGAGGCGATCGGCGAACCGGCCGGCGTCCTGCGCCGCCGCCGGCGCGGCCGCGAGCAGCCCCCCCAGCAGGAGCGCGGCGAGCGAAGATGTCGATGCGGATGTCATGACGTGCGATTCCCCCACGCGCCGCCCGGCGGCGCCGACCGGTGCGGCCCCTCGACCCTGGGGGCCCGCTGGGGCGAAAATATGGCGCTGCGGCAGGGAAGAAAAGCGCCATTTTGATCCGCCGGGGGCGCTGCCCGGCGGCGGCGCGGCCCGCTCCCGGCGCGGGTGGGGGGTCACCGCGCCGCGGCCGCCGCATCCGACGTCCGGCTGCCGCGCCCTGGCCCGTCCCCCCGCCCCTACCCGCCGGTTCCCGGCGTCCCCTCGTACGCCGGCGGCACGGGGCCCGGACCGGGAGCCGGCACCGCCGCCAGGCGCGCCAGCAGCAGCAGCACGAGCAGCGCCAGGACACCCGCAAGCGCCTGCCAGAAGCGCACGGGATCGCGTTCGGCCAGGGGCACGAAGGCCACGCTGCGGGCCACGGCACCGGGCCGGCGGAGATCGGCGGTGAACTCCGACAGCGTGCCGTAGCGGCGGCCGGGGTCGACGTGGACCGCCTTGCGCAGCGCCCGGTCCATCCAGTCGGGAATGCCCCGGGCATGGGTCGCCGCCGTGTCGTAGGTCACCGCCGCCTGGGCACGGGCCGACCGGGCGCGGGCCAGGCGATCGCCGTACGGGAGCCGGCCCGTCAACATCTCGTAGGCGATGACGCCGAGCGCGAAGAGGTCGGAGCGGTCGGTCCCGCGGTGCCCGAGAAAGCACTCGGGCGCGGTGTACTGGTGGGTGCCGAGGATGTCGCCGGTGTCGAGCGCGGGCGCCGCCTCCAGCACCCCGGCGACGCGGACGGCGCCGAAGTCGATGATCTTCACGGTGCCGTCCCGGTCGATCATGACGTTCTCCGGCCGCAGGTCCTGGTGCAGCATCTCCTTGCGGTGGAACGCGCGGAGGCCACGGGCGATCTGCTCGACGATGGAGCGCACGGCCTCCAGGTCGGGCTGCGGGTTGTCCACCATCCACTGGCGCAACGTCCGGCCCTCCAGATACTCCGTGACGACGAAGAGGGTGGCGCGGTCGCGGTGCGACGGGGCCGCCTTCAGGACGTGGGGCGACGTCAGGCGGCGGGCGATCCACTCCTCCATGGCGAAGCGCCGGAGGTAGGAGGGATCGCCGCGCAGGTCCACGGACGGCACCTTCAACGCCACCGCCTCGCCCGTTTGCGTGTCCGTCGCGAGATAGACGTGGCTGCGGCTGCTGGCGTGGAGCTGGCGGCGCACGTGATAGCCCTCGAACGCCGACGGGACCCTCGGCAGCGGGGCCGGCGGCAGCGCGTCGGCGCGGTCGAGCACCGCGGCGGCGTCCGGCGCGGGAAGCCCGTCGACCCGCAGCACCTGGGCGGTGAGGTTGTCGTCGCTGCCGTTGGCCAGGGCCGCCGCGACCACCGCCTCCGCCACCGCCTGCGGATCGCCCGGGCCGGCGGCCAGCGCCGCCAGGTCGCCGGGCCGGAGATGGTCGGACACGCCGTCGGTCACCAGGAGGAACACGTCGCCGACCCGCAGGTCCAGGACGTGGTAATCGATCTCGACCGTCGCGGCGAGCCCCATGGCCCGGCCGAGATGGCTTTCCGTCGCCGACAGGACCACCCGGTGGTCGGTGGTCAGCTGCTCGGCGCTGCCGCCCGACACCCGATAGGCGCGGCTGTCGCCGACATGGAAGAGATGGACCCGGCGCCCCTTCACCACCATCCCGGTGAAGGTGCAGACATGGCCGCGGTCGCGGTCGTCGCACAGGTTGCCACGGCGGTTCTGGGCGTGCAGCCAGGAATTTGCCGCGGTGATGACCCGCCGCCCGGCGGTCTTGGCCGACCAGGACTCGGCGGTGCAGTAGTAATCGGTGAGGAAGCTCTTGACCGCGGTCTCCGCGGCGATGTGGCTGACGGCGCTCGACGAGATGCCGTCGGCCACCGCCAGCGCCACGCCCTGGGTCGCCAGGGTCCGGCCTTCGGGAACCAGCGCGCCGTGGAAATCCTGGTTGGCCGGCTTCCGGCCGGCGGACGAGCACTGGCCGACGGCGACGCGCAGCCGCTCTTGGACGGGGGCGGTCACCATCGGTCCTCCGGTGCGGGACGGCGGCGCCGCGCTTCCCCACCCGGAGGCGGGGAAAGCGCGGCGCCTCGTGCGGCTCACTCCGCCGGGGCGGAGTAGGGGGCCGGCTCGTAGCCGGCGTTGCGCTTGGGCGAGGTCTTGTAGTGGGTGGCGTAGATCATCGCGCCGACGAAGGTCAGGCCGCCGACCAGGTTGCCGAGCACCGTCGGGATCTCGTTCCACAGGAAATAGTCGCCCCAGGTGAACGCGCCACCGAGCATGATGCCCGAGGGGAACAGGAACATGTTAACGATGGAATGCTCGAACCCCATGTAGAAGAAGACCAGGATGGGCATCCACATGGCGATGACCTTGCCCGAGACGGAGGTCGACATCATCGCCGCGACCACGCCGGTGGAGACCATCCAGTTGCACATGACGGCGCGGACGAACAGGGTCAGCATGCCGGCGGCACCGTGGGCGGCGTAGCCGACCGTGCGGCTCTCGCCGATGCTGCCGATCTTCTGGCCGATCGCGTTCGGCGCCTCGGAGAAGCCGAAGGTGAAGATGATCGCCATGAACACCGCCACGGTCATCGCCCCGGCGAAGTTGCCGATGAACACCAGGCCCCAGTTCCGCAGGATGCCGCCCATCGTGACGCCAGGGCGGCGGTCGAGCAGCGCCAGCGGACACAGCGTGAAGACGCCGGTCAGCAGATCGAAACCCAACAGATAGATCATGCAGAATCCGACCGGGAAGAGCAGCGCACCGATCAGGAACTCTCCGGTCTGCACGGCGACCGTGATGGCGAAGGCCGCGGCCAGGGCGAGAATGGCGCCGGCCATGTAGGCGCGGATCACCGTATCCTTGGTGGACATGAAGACCTTGGATTCGCCGGCGTCGATCATCTTCGTGGCGAATTCCTGGGGGGCGACGTAGGACATGGGCATACCTTTCGCAGTCGACGGTGCGGGCTCAGCAAAGCCCGACGGTTGCAGGTCGGAAGGAAGGAAGGTGCCCGCGGGCGGGCGGCGCACGGCTCAAGCGGAGCGGCGCGCGGACCGTGGTGGCCGTTCCATGATCCGGTTCACCCGGATTCACGACGCTTTGCACAGGATCGAGGGTCGCATACGGCATCGCAGTGCTTCACTCCAACGTCTGGACGCCGCCGGCGGGCCGGACGCGTCGGGTCGTGTGGTGGAAGCGTGGGCAAGCGGACAGCCACGCTCCATGGCCCGGCCCTTCGCGACGAAGGACAGCGGGGGTGGAGACGCAGCGCCATTGCTGCATGCCGAAGAGGCAGCCAAGGGATGGGCCGCGCCGTTGCGGCCTTTCAGGGGCTCGAACACCAAGTCCATGCCTGGATTCGGCCCTCCCTTGAACAACACGATAGGGCGACTGTATTGGCGATGCAAGCGCAAAAGGCAAAGGCTGAAGAGGCCGCGGCAATACTTGCGATATCGCCTGATTTCTTGGCAGGTTGCCTACAATTTGCGCCCAACAAATATGCAGACGCCCCCGGCCGCGGACGATCCGCCGGCACAAAAGGAAACGCCGCCCCGACGGCCTCGGGGCGGCGTTCCTTTTCGATCCGTGCGGACCGCGTCCGTCGTCAGTCGACGACGGTCACGCCGCGGCGGTTCTGCGCCCAGGCGGCTTCGCCGGAGCCGAGCACCGCGGGACGCTCCTTGCCGTAGGAGATCGTCTTGACGCGGACCGGGGCGATGCCCTTGGCCACCATGTAGTTCTTCACCGAGTTGGCGCGACGCTCGCCCAGCGCCAGGTTGTACTCGCGGGTGCCGCGCTCGTCGGCGTGGCCCTCGATCGTCACCGTGACGCTGGGATAGGTGTTCAGCCACTGGGTCTGGCGGTCGAGGGTGGCGCGCGCCTCCGGCGACAGGTCGTAGCGGTCGAAGCCGAAGAAGACGCGGTCGCCGACGTTGACGACCAGGTCCTCCTGCGAGCCCGGGCGCACCTGGCTGGTCTGGGCGCCGCCGGTGCCGGTGGCGGCGCCGCTGTCCTGGGGAGCCGTCTCGCACGCGGCGACCAGGAGGACGGCGGCGAGAAGACTCAGATACTTCATACGCATGTCTTTGACCCCTTACTGCGAAACATGAATGTTCCGCGGTTCAACGTTCGCATGAGTTGCTTACTTTCCGGCACCGTTCCGTCAGGCCCCGACGGCGCGGTGTTGTCTAACGGGTTCGTAACCGCAACGTCACGCGGCGCGCAAAATAGTGCTACTCAATTAGGGAATCAAGGGCGACCACGCGGGATCCGAAGCATCGATCGGCGTCGATACCCGTCGTTCATTAATGCCTGTGACATCGATGGAATAAAGCTTGGCGACACGGCCGCGCCCATCGCCCGACGGCGTCTCCTTGAAGTACATCAGCACGCGGCCGTTGGGCGCCCAGGTCGGCCCTTCCACGTGGAAGGCCTCGGTCAGGATGCGTTCGCCGGTGCCGTCGGGCCGGATGACCCCGACCGCGAAGCTGCCGCCGCGCTGGCGGGTGAAGGCGATGAGATCGCCGCGCGGCGACCAGACCGGCGTTCCGTACCGGCCCTCGCCGAACGACAGCCGCTTCACCCCGGACCCGTCGGCGTTCATGGTGTAGAGCTGCTGGCTGCCGCCGCGGTCCGACTCGAAGACGATGCGGGTGCCGTCCGGCGAGTAGCTGGGGCCGGTGTCGATGCCCGGGCTGTCGGTCAGCTGGGCCTGGCGCCGGGTGCGCAGATCCAGCGCGTAGATGTCGGTGTTGCCGTTCTGCGCCATGCTCATGATGACGCGGTTGCCGTCGGGCGAGAAACGCGGCGCGAAGGTCATGCCGGGGAAGTCGCCCAGCACCTCCTGCTTGCCGGTGTCGATGTTGAACAGGTACACGCGCGGTCGCTTGTTGAAATACGACATGTACGTGATTTCCTGGGCCGTCGGCGAGAAGCGCGGCGTCAGCACCAGGTTCTGTCCGTCGGTGAGGAACTGATGGTTCTCGCTGTCCTGGTCCATGATGGCCAGGCGCTTCTGCCGCACGTTGGCGGGACCCGACTCGGCGATGTAGACGACGCGGGTGTCGAAATAGCCGTCCTCGCCGGTGAGGCGCTTGTAGATGGCATCGGCGATGATGTGGGCGATGCGCCGCCAGCTGTCCGGCGTCGCGGTGTAGGACAGGCCCGACATGTATTGGCCGGCGGCCACGTCCCACAGGCGGAAATCCACCTGCATGCGGCCGTCGGCGCTGGTCGCCACGCTGCCGGCCACCAGCGCCTGGGCGCCGATCGCCCGCCAGTCGGCGTGGCGCGGCTCGCCGCCTTGCAGCTGCTGGGGCGTCTGCAGGAACGCCTGCGGGTTGAGCGGCCGGAACAGCCCCGAGCGCTCGAGGTCGGCGGCGATCACCCCGGCGACGTCGCGGCCGAGCTGGGTCTCCCGCCCGGCCGTGCCGAAGAAGTCGGTGACGGCGATGGGCAGAGGCTCGATCACGCCCTTGGTGATGTCGATGCGCAGTTCGGCGCGCGCCGCCGGCGGGGCTGCCACGCCCAGCGCGAGAACGACGGCCGCGGCCACGCCGGCCAGCCGCAGCAGAACCCTGGTCTTGGTCGTCATCATGGTCAGAACATGTCCCTCGGGTCGAAGGTAAACACGATGGTGCGCCACTGCTCGTAGGTGTTGGCGGTGAACTCGCCGGGCAGCAGGTCGAGCGGGCTGGAGCGCATGATGGCGCGCACCGCCGCGTCGGCGGAGGCCCGGAAGGCGGGATCGGTGCGGTAGCGCCCCATGTACTTCTCGTCCACCTGGGCGCGGATGACCGAGCGGTCCCGGGCCACGTCGATGCGGATCTCCACCACCATGTCGCCGGAGTCGCGCCGGCCCGGATCGAAGTTCCAGTTCCGGCCGACCTGCGAGCGGATGGCGTCGATCGCCGGGCCGGACGGCCGGAACGGCTGCTCCGGGCCCTTGCTCGCCACCGTCGCCCCCGAAGGTGGCGAGGATGGGGCGCTGGGCTTGGGCAGGTCCTTCTTCAGGTCGTCGACGCTGGCCAGCAGGCTGGCCAGCGGGTCGGCCGGCTTCTTGGGCTCGGGCTTCTTGGGCTCGGGCTTCTTGGGCTCCGGTTTGGGCGGGTCCGGCTTCTTCGGCTCCGGGGTCTTGGGCTCCGGGGTCTTGGGCTCGGGTTTCTTGGGCTCGGGTTTCGGCGGGTCCGGCTTCTTCGGCTCCGGCTTGGTCGGCTCGGGGGTCTTGGGCTCCGGCTTCGGCGGGTCCGGCTTCTTCGGCTCGGGCTTCGGGGTCGGCACCGGCGACGGCTCGGGATCCGGGGCGGGCGGCGGCGGCGGCGGCGGCGGCTCCTCGGCCGCGCGCACCGGCGGTTCGGGGGTGCGCGGCGGCGGCGGCAGCTCGGCCAGCTTCGGCGGCTCCGGGGCCTTGGGCGGCGGCGGCGGGGCGGCGGCCTCGGCCGCCGGGTCGGGCGGTGGCGGGGCCGGCTTGCTGTCCGGGACGACCGGCCTGGGGGGCTGCGGGCGCGGCTCGCCCTTGTCGACCCGCGCGGCGCGGGTGATCTCGCCGAGGTCGACGATCTCGATGGGGATCGACGCCGGGATCTCGAGGGTGCGATCGCTGGGCGGCATGCCGAGCACGAACAGCGCGACCAGCGCCACGTGCAGCACCCCCGAGGCGATCAGGTGTTGGCGCATGGGCGTGTCCGTCGCCTCACCGCACCGGGTTGGCCGGCGCCGCCGCCGGCGCCGGCACGACCGCCGGCGCCAGCGGCCCGGCGACAGCGTTGGGCAACTCGGCGACCAGCCCGACCTTCTTGAAACCCGCCGCGCTCATGGTCCCCATGACCTCCAGCATCCGGCCGTAGGCGATCGCGCCGTCGCCGCGCACGAGGATGCGCGCCTCCGGGTTCGAGCCGGTGATGGCCACCAGGAGCGGCACCATCGCGGCCATCTCCACCTGCTGCTCCTGGACATAGAGCGTCCCGTCGCGCTGCACGGTGACAAACAGCGGGTCCTTCTGGGTTTCCAGGGGCGCCGCGTTGGTCTTGGGCAGATCCACCGGCACGCCAACCGTCAGCAACGGGGCCGCCACCATGAAGACGATCAGCAGCACCAGCATGACGTCGATGAACGGCGTCATGTTGATGTCGGACATGGCGCGGTAGGCGCGCCGCCGGCCGCGGCCGTGGCCGCCCCGCCCTGCGAGCTGTGCGGCCATCTCAGGCGGCCCCCCGTTCCTCGAGGTAGCGCGACAGGATCGACGAGAACTCCCCGGAGAAGGCCTCCAGCCGGTCGGCGTAGCGGGCCAGGTCGGTGGTGAACTTGTTGTAGGCGACCACCGCGGGGATGGCGGCCAGCAGCCCCATCGCGGTGGCGAACAGCGCCTCGGCGATGCCCGGCGCGACCACGGCGAGGCTGGTGTTGTTGGAGGCGGCGATGGAGGTGAAGGAGTTCATGATGCCCCACACCGTGCCGAACAGACCGACGAAGGGCGCCACCGAACCGACCGAGGCGAGGAAGGTCATGTAGCGCTCGGCGCGGGCCATCTCGCGGCCGATGGTGACCGACATCACCCGCTCCACCCGCTGCTGCAGCGACGCCTTCATGGCGCTGCCGAAGCCGCGGTCGGCGGCGTGGCGCCACTCGCGCATGCCCGCCGCGAAGGTGGCCGCCATCGGGTCCTCCGGGCGCTGGCCGATGCGGTCGTAGAGCTGGTCGAGCGAGCCGCCCGACCAGAAGCTGTCCTCGAAGGCATCGGCCTGGGCGTTGAGGCGGCGGATGCGCATCACCTTTTCGATGACGATCGCCCAGCTCCAGACCGAGGCCAGCAGCAGGATCACCATCACCGCCTTGACGATCAGGTCGGCCTGCATGAACAGGCCCCAGATGGTGATCTCGTGGATCGGGGCCACCGCGGCGGCGGCATTCATCGCGTGCTCCATCGCTGTCAGTCTCGTGTCCGGCGTTGGTGAAGGGTGGCAAGGGCCTCGCGCACCTCGGGCGGCAGGCGTGCCGCCCGGCCGGCGCGGTCGATCATCGCGATCGTCAGATCCGCCCGGGCGAGGAGTCGCCCGTCGCGGCGGATGGCTTGCGCAACTGCGAAGGAGGCGCCGCGGATATCGGTGATCCGGGTTTCCACTTCAAGCGTGTCCTCGAGGCGGGCGGGCGCGTCGAATTCGATCTTGGCCCGGCGTACCGCAAAAGCCACACCGGCGCGGTCCAGCAGCGCGGTGTGGCGCAGGCCGATCAGCGTCAGCATGGCGCTGCGCCCGCGCTCGAAGAAGCGCAGGTAGTTGGCGTGGTAGACGATGCCGCCGGCGTCGGTGTCCTCGTAGAACACCCGCAGCGGGTAGAGATGGGCGCCCGTCCCGTCGAACCGTCCGGACAGCTCAGGCATCGTCGTCCTCCGCATCGCCGGCCCCCGCGGCGGCATCCCCGGAACCGGCGCCGCCCAGGCGGTCGAGCAGGTCGAACTGGCGGGTCGGCGCCGCCGGCGGCGTGAGGCCGAGGTAGCGGAACCCCTGGTCGGTCAGCATGCGGCCGCGCGGCGTGCGCTGCAGGAACCCCTGCTGGATCAGGTACGGTTCCACCACCTCCTCCAGCACGTCGCGCTGCTCGCCCAGCGCCGCGCCCAGGGTCTCCACCCCCACCGGGCCACCGGCGTAGTTCTGGGCGATCACGCCGAGGTAGCGGCGGTCCATGCCGTCGAGGCCCAGGGGGTCGACCTCCAGCCGGGTCAGGGCGGCGTCGGCGTTGCGGGCGTCGACCCGCTCCACCCCGGCGACCGCCGCGAAGTCGCGCACCCGGCGCAGCAGCCGCCCCGCCACGCGCGGCGTGCCGCGCGAACGGTTGGCGATCTCCCGCGCGCCTTCGGGCGTGATGGCCATGCCGAACACCCCGGCGGCACGGCGCACGATCAGCTCCAGCTCGTCCGGCTCGTAGAACTGGAGGCGCACGGGGATGCCGAAGCGCTCGCGCAGGGGCCGGGTGATGAGGCCGGAGCGGGTGGTGGCGCCGACCAGGGTGAAGGGCGGCAGATCGATGCGGATGGAGCGCGCCGACGGACCCTCGCCGATGATGAGGTCGAGCTGGAAATCCTCCATCGCCGGGTAGAGCACCTCCTCCACCGCCGGGTTCAGACGGTGGATCTCGTCGATGAACAGAACGTCGTGGGGTTGCAGGTTGGTCAGCAGGGCGGCGAGGTCGCCGGCCCGGGAGATCATCGGGCCCGAGGTGGCGCGGAAGCCGACCCCCAGCTCGCGGGCCACGATCTGCGCCAGGGTCGTCTTGCCGAGGCCCGGCGGGCCGAACAGCAGGACGTGGTCCAGCGCCTCGCCCCGGCCCCGGGCGGCCTGGATGAAGATCGACAGGTTCTCCCGGGCGTGGCGCTGGCCGATGAACTCCGCCAGGGTCAGGGGCCGGATCGAGGAGTCCGGCGCGTCCCCCGATGCGGTGGCGGGCTGCACCAGCCGGTCGTCCCCCGCCCCGCTCACTGTCCCAGGTCCTTCAGCGCGAGGCGGATGAGGTCGCCGACGGCGGCGCCCTCACCGGCGGTCCGGCTCGCCGCGACCACCGCGGCGTAGGCCTCCGAGCGCCCGTAGCCGAGGTTGACCAGCGCCGACAGGGCGTCGCCCACCGCCCCCACCCCCTCGGCCGGGGCGGCGTCGCCCTTGGCCGGCGCCGTGGCCGGCGCCCCTGCGGCCAGCGTGCCGACCTTGTCCTTCAGCTCGTTGCAGATGCGGGCGGCCAGCTTCGGGCCGACTCCGTCGGCGCGGCTGAGCGCGGTCTTGTCCTGGGCGGCGATGGCGTGGGAGAGCTGATCGGCGTCGAGCACCGACAGGATCGACAGGGCGGAGCGCGACCCCACGCCCTGGATGGTCGTGAGGAGCCGGAACCAGTCCCGCTCCGCCGCCCCGGCGAAGCCATAGAGGACGATGCGGTCGTCGCGGATGAAGGTTTCGACCACCAGCACCGCCCGCTCGCCGCGCACCAGGCGCGACAGGGTGCGTCCGGAGCAGGTCAGCAGGTATCCGACCCCGTTCACGTCGAGCACGACGCTGTCGGCGGCGGCGGCGTCGACCACGCCGGTGAGCTTGGCGATCATCGGGGCTCTCCTTGACCGGCGGGCTGCCGCCGCAGCACGCGCGTGCCATCGAGGTGCGCCTTGATCGTGTCCAGCACGCCATCGAGATTGTCGTTCACGTCGGTGTTCCAAAAGCGCAGAACGCGAAATCCGGCCTGCTCGAACATGCGGGAACGCGGCGCGTCGCAGGGCACCTGTTCAGCATGCTGGCCGCCGTCAAGCTCGATGATGAGGCGGTGGTCGTGGGACACGAAATCGACGATGAAGCCGAGGATCGGCTCCTGCCGGCGAAATTTGGTGCCCATCTGCGCGTTGCGCAGCCGTTGCCACAGGTGCCTTTCGACATCCGCGGACCCGCGGCGACGCTGACTGGCGATACCGGTCGGTCGCGGCTGCGCCGTGTCCTTGACCAGGGGAGGCAAAGCCCCCTCTCCCCTCCCGGGAGAGGGGGCGGGTGACGAGGGCCCGCCACTCCCGGAGGCCGCGCCATGGGCAGCCCCCTCCCCCGGCGCGTCGGGCCACCCGCTCCCCGTTGGGGAGAGGGGGTCTTGGCGCCACACCGCCCAGGTGTTGCGGTGATGGGCGTGGCAGATGGCGACCGCCAGGGCGTCGGCGGCGTCGGGGCTGGCGATGGCGCAGCCCGGCAACAGCGCGCGCACCATCGTCTGGACCTGCGCCTTGTCGGCCCGGCCGGCGCCCACCACCGCCTTCTTCACCATGTTGTTGGAATACTCGGCCACCGCCAGCCCGGCCTGGGCCGGCACCAGCAACGCCACCGCCCGGGCCTGGCCGAGCTTGAGGGTGGAGACGGCGTTGGTGTTGACGAAGGTCTCCTCCACCGCCGCCTCGTCGGGGCGGTAGCGCGCGACGACCGCGCTCAGGGCGTCGTGGAGCTGGCACAGGCGCTGGGCCAGCGGACAGCGGTCGTCGGAATGGACGGCGCCGTCGGCGACGTGGCTCAGCCGGTTGCCGGCCACGTCGATGATGCCCCATCCGGTGTGCCGCAGCCCCGGATCGATCCCCAGGAGCCGCAGAGCGCGCGTCTCAAGCATGGCCGCGTCCCCCGTCGGCGGCACCCCGGATCAGGCGGTCAGCCGTTCCAGGAGATCGGCCGGGATGTCGAAATTGCCCTCGACGGTCTGGACGTCGTCGTTGTCGTCCAGCACGTCCAGGAGCTTCATCAGGCTGGCGGCCGCGTCCTCGGAGGGGGCCACGGTGTTGAGCGGCTTCCAGGTCAGGCGGGCGTTCTCGGCCGGGCCGAACCGCTCCTCGAGGGCGTCGCGCACGGCGGCGAAGCCTTCCATGGTGGTGGTGACCTCGTGGCCCTCGGCGTCGGACTCCACGTTGTCGGCGCCGGCCTCCAGCGCCGCCTCGAACATGGCGTCGGCGTCGGCGGTGGCGGCCGGGTAGTAGATCGCGCCGACCCGGCTGAACATGAAGCTGACCGAGTTGGTCTCGCCCAGCGACCCGCCGTACTTGGTGAAGGCGGAGCGCACCTCGGCGGCGGTGCGGTTGCGGTTGTCGGTCAGGGCGTCGACGATCAGGGCAACGCCGCCGGGGCCGTAGCCCTCGTACCGCACCTCCTCGTAGTTGGTGTCGTCGCCACCGCCCGGCGTGCCCTGCTTGATGGCGCGGTCGATGCGGTCGCGCGGCATGTTCTGGGCGCGGGCCGCGATGATGGCGGCGCGCAGGCGCGGGTTGGCGGCCGGGTCGGGCAGCCCGCCCTTCGCCGCGACGGTGATCTCGCGCGCCAGCTTGTTGAAGATCTTCGACCGCTTGGCGTCCTGGGCGCCCTTGCGGTGCATGATGTTCTTGAACTGTGAATGACCGGCCATGCGTCGGACGAGCCTCGATCAAGCAAATGGAAAGACATGCGGGACGCGGACGGCCCTCGGCACCGGATGGGCTCGCGCCGCACCAATTCGGGGCGACACGACACCCTCCGGCTTAGAAAGTCAATATGGCGAGAATGCGGCCACCCCGCCGGAGCGCGCTCAGAGGCGTTCCGGCATGTGCTGGCTCAACCGCCCGCCCAGGCGCAGCGGCTCGACCCGGGTGGCCAGCCCGCTGCGGTCGTCGGTCTCCACGTAGACGCCGCACACCGTCGCCTCCCCCTCGGCCGGGCTGAGGCGCTCGGTGGGCAGCTTGCGGATCAGCTTGGCCATGGCGACCTGCTTCTTCATGCCGATGGCGCTGTCGTAGTCGCCGCACATGCCGGCGTCGGTCATGTAGGCGGTGCCGCCCGGCAGGATGGTGTGGTCGGCGGTGGGCACGTGGCTGTGGGTGCCGACCACCAGCGACACCCGGCCGTCGAGGTGGTGGCCCATGATCATCTTCTCGCTGGTGGCCTCGCCGTGGAAGTCGAGCACGATGGCGTCGACCCCGCCCGGTCCCATGCGGTGGGTGCGCACCACCCGCTCCACCGCGGCGAACGGGTCGTCCATCGGGTCCATGAACAGCCGGGCCATGGCGTTCATCACCAGGACCGAGCGGCGGCCGCGGGTCTGCAGCAGCACATGGCCGCGTCCCGGCGTGCCCTCGGGGTAGTTCAGCGGGCGCAGGATGCGGGGCTGCTGGTCGATCTGCGACACCAGCTCCTTCTGGTCCCAGGCGTGGTTGCCGGTGGTGACCACGTCGACACCGACGGCGAAGAGCTCCTCGGCGATCTTCACGGTGATGCCGAATCCGCCAGCGGCGTTCTCGCCGTTCACCACCAGGAGATCGGGGTCCAGCGCATCCTGGATGCGCGGCACCGCCGCAAGCACCGCGTCGCGTCCGCTGCGCCCCACCACGTCGCCGAGAAACACCAGCCTCATCGCCCCTGCCCCGCCATCTTCAGGTCTCCTGTCCACGTTCCACGTCGATCCGCAGCGCCTCGCGCTCGGTGACGATCCAATCCAAGGGTTGGTCGTGGGGGCCGTGCGGCACCCGCGCGACCTCCTGCGCCGCAAATCCCACGCCGACGGCCAGCACGGGGCGCCCCGCCGCCACCAGGGCGGCGATGGTGCGGTCGTAGTAGCCGGCACCGTAGCCCAGCCGGTGGCCGCCCCGGTCGAACGCCAGCAGCGGCACCAGCAGCGCCGCGGGAACCACCTCCGGCTGCGACGGGGCCGGCTCGCGGATGCCGTAGCGCCCGTCGCGCAGCGGCGTGTCCGGGCCCCAGGCGCGGAAGGTCAGCGGCGTGCCCCGCGGCCCCGACACCGGAAGCGCCGCGGTGTGACCGGCCGCCACGAGATGGAGCAGCAGCGGCCGCACGTCGAGCTCGGAGCCCAGCGGCCAGTAGCCGGCCACCGGACCCGGCGGGAACGCCACCGCCGCCGCCACGCGGTCGCGCACAGCGTGCGCCAGGCGGCCGCGCGTGTCGGGGTCGCCCAGCGTGTCGCGCAGCGCCCGGGCACGCAGCCGCGCCGCGTCTTTCTGGTCTTGGGCGTCGGTCATCGCGTGCGGGGAAAAAGGTGGAAGGTGCCGCCTCGGCCGTTGGTCATGTTGCCTATCCTCCACGGCCTGCCAGTGCAGGTGGGCGCCGTAATACCGAGACCACGGCCTCGGCAGGGACAGCTCCCAGGAGTCAAGGGTTATCGGCCCTGGGGATAATGCGACCTGACGAACCAGGCAGCGAGCCTTCCGCCGACATATCTAGGCGCGTTCGATGCGCGCGGCAACCTCTTCGATGCGACGGGTCACCGCATCCACCGCCTCGACCAGCTCCGCCTCCTCCGACGAACGCAGCAGCGACGACTGGTTGGGCTCGCGCCCGGCCAGCAGATCCTGCTGCTCGTCGGCCAGCACCAGGCAGGTCATCACCAGCATCGCCGCCTCGGCGCCGGACCGGCCGCCGCCGGTCAGCTCCTTGAGGCGGCGGTCGACGTAGGCCGCCAGCTCGCGCAGGCGATCCTCCTGCCCCGGCTCG
This sequence comes from Azospirillum sp. NS33, assembly GCF_059703765.1. Lineage (NCBI taxonomy): Bacteria > Pseudomonadati > Pseudomonadota > Alphaproteobacteria > Rhodospirillales > Azospirillaceae > Azospirillum > Azospirillum sp. NS33. The sequence goes on from NZ_BAAKJB010000060.1 coordinate 21,282, forward strand.
CAGGCCAGCAGGTAGGCGCGGCCGTTCACCTCGATCTCGACACGGGTCATGCGGGGGTCTCGCTCTCCAGCACCGCCTCCAGCCGGCCGATCGCCGACTCCAGGCGGCGCGACACCGCCTCCGCGTTGGCCTGGGCCCGGTCCTTGTCCTCGCGCGCGGCGCGCAGGGCCTCGGTCAGCTCGGCCTCCCGCCGCACCCCGCGGCCTTCGCGCGCCTCGACCGCGTTCTCCAGCCGCTCGGCGGCCGTGCCGAGACGGAGCAGGGCGTCCTTCAGGGCGTCCATGGCCGGGTCCAGACCTTTCGCAGTTGCCGTGGGGACGGGCCCCTACAGTTGGGTTGGCCCGGACGCCGCGTCAACCGGAAACAGGCCGCGCCACAAGTTGCGGGGCTGCGCGACCCGCCCGTCCGACCGGGCGGTACCCACCCGTTCGCGCATGGCATTTCCCGCCCATTCGCGTGTTGACCGCAGTGCCGGGGGATTGCATGGTGCGGCCATCCGGCGGGGCCCCGGCGTGGCCTGGCACGGATACCTGTACGCCATCGCCACCACGTTCGCGCCGATCGGGAATCACGAACAATGACCGCACCCGCAGCCGTTTCCCTGGAAACCATGGCCAACGCCATCCGTGCCCTCGCCATGGACGCCGTCGAAGCCGCCAAGTCCGGCCACCCCGGCATGCCCATGGGCATGGCCGACGTCGCCACGGTGCTGTTCTCCAAGTTCCTGAAGTTCGACCCGACCCACCCGACCTGGCCCGACCGCGACCGCTTCGTGCTGTCGGCCGGCCATGGCTCGATGCTGCTCTACGCGCTGTCCCATCTCACGGGCTACGCGCGCATGACCCTCGACCAGCTCAAGGCGTTCCGCCAGCTCGGCAGCCTGACCCCCGGCCACCCCGAGGTCGACCCGGAGCTCGGCATCGAGATGACCACCGGGCCGCTCGGCCAGGGCGTCTCGACCGCCGTCGGCATGGCGCTGGCCGAGCGCATCGCCAACGCCCGCTTCGGCAGCGGCCTGGTCGACCACTTCACCTACGTCATCGCCTCGGACGGCGACCTGATGGAGGGCGTCAGCCACGAGGCGTGCTCGCTGGCCGGCCACCTCAAGCTCGGCCGGCTGGTCGTGCTGTGGGACGACAACCACATCTCCATCGACGGCTCGACCGACCTCAGCTTCACCGACGACACCCAGGCGCGCTTCCGCGCCTATGGCTGGGACGTCCAGGCGGTCGACGGCCATGACGTCGCCGCGGTCGAGCGGGCCATCGCCGCCGCCCAGCAGACCGACACGCCGTCCTTCATCGCCTGCCGCACCATCATCGGCAAGGGCGCGCCCAACAAGCAGAACACCCACGGCTGCCATGGCTCGCCGCTGGGCCTCGACGAGGTCAAGGCGACCCGTGCGAACCTGGGCTGGCCGCACGAGCCCTTCGTCATCCCGGCCGAGGTGCTGGACACCTGGCGTGCCGTCGGCCGCCGCGCCACCGGCGCGTACGCCGCCTGGGCCGACCGCCGCGGCGCCCTCGACGGCGCCGCCGGCGCCGCCTTCGACGCCGCCATGGCCGGCGCCCTGCCGGCCGGGCTGGCCGCGGCGATCGACGGGTTCAAGCGCAAGGTCGCGCAGGACAAGCCGAGCTGGGCGACCCGGGTCGCCTCGGGCAACGTGCTGGAGGTGCTGGTCGCCACGGTGCCGGAACTGGTCGGCGGTTCCGCCGACCTGACGCCGTCCAACAACACCAAGGTCAAGAACACCGCCGACGTGCAGCCCGGCAGCTACGGCGGGCGCTACGTCCGCTACGGCGTGCGCGAGCACGGCATGGCCACGGTGATGAACGGCATGGCCCTGCACCGCGGCGTCATCCCCTACGCCGGCACGTTCATGCAGTTCGCCGACTACTGCCGGCCGGCCATCCGCCTGGCCGCGCTGATGAAGCAGCGCTCGATCTTCGTGATGACCCACGACAGCATCGGCCTGGGCGAGGACGGCCCGACCCACCAGCCGGTGGAGCATCTCGCCGCCCTGCGCGCCATCCCCAACCTTCTCGTGTTCCGGCCGGCCGACGCGGTGGAGACGGCGGAGTGCTGGCAGCTGGCGCTCGACAGCGCGACGGCGCCGTCGGTGCTGGCGCTGACCCGCCAGAACCTGCCGACGCTGCGCACCGAGCACGTGGCGGAGAACAGGTGCGCCCAGGGGGCCTATGTGCTGGCCGAGGCCGAGGGCGCGCGCGCCGTCACCCTGCTGGCGACCGGCTCGGAGGTGGCGATCGCCATGGAGGCGCGCGCCGCGCTGCAGACCGAGGGGATCGGCACCGCGGTGGTGTCGATGCCCTGCTGGGAGCTGTTCGAGCGGCAGTCCGACGCCTACCGCGCCGCGGTGCTGGGGTCCGGTGCCACGGTGGCGGTCGAGGCCGCCATCCGCCAGGGCTGGGACCGCTGGATCGGCCCCACGGGCGGGTTCGTCGGCATGGCCGGGTTCGGCGAATCGGGCCCCTACCAGGAACTCTACCGCCACTTCGGCATCACCGCCGAGGCGGTGGTGCAGGCCGCCAAGGCGCGGCTCTGATACGAACGCAATGAGAACCGGGCCCGGAAAACGGTCCGCGCCCGGGAATTGACGGAGGACTAGTCATGGCTGTTCGGGTTGCCATCAACGGGTTCGGCCGCATCGGCCGCTTGGTTCTGCGCGCCATCTACGAGTCCGGCCGCACGGACGTCGAGGTGGTCGCGGTCAACGACCTCGCCGACCTCGCCACCAACGTCCACCTCCTGAAGTACGACAGCGTGCACGGCCGCTTCCCCGGCACCGTGGA
>NZ_BAAKJB010000061.1:0-23005 GCF_059703765.1 Azospirillum sp. NS33
GTGGCCTCCAGGGGCTCGCCGGGGCGGGGCTGGAACAGGCGCATGGTGGGGAACCAGGGGCGCACCGCGGTGCCGAGCTGGGTCCAGTCGCGGCGGCCGAAGCGCCACACCGGCACGCCCAGCGCCCCCGCCAGCTCGCCCGCCGACATGGCCGGCGAGATCACCAGGTCGAGGGCGGCGACGAGCGCCGCGGCGGCCTCGAAATCGTCCTTGAGGTCGAGGTCCTCCCAGCCGTGCACCCGCACCCCGAAGCGCCGTTCGGCCTCGGCGATCTCGGCCGCGCAGTCACCGTACTGCAGGTTGACGAACACCGCCCCGGGCACCGCGAACAGCGGCCCCCAGGCGTCCAGCCGGGTGTAGGCGCCCGCCCGCTCCCGGGTCATCAGGCCGCTGCGCCAGCCGATGCCGACCTTCAGCCCCGGGCCAAGCGCCGCCACCCGGTCGCGCCACGCCGCCACCCGCGCCGGATCGGGGACCAGCCACCCCGGGCGCCCCGGGAACCGGGCGATGGCGGGCCGCAGGTAGCGGGGCAGCGTTCCCGCCGGGACGTGCACGTCGGTGTCGCGCCGGTCGTCGCCGGCCGCCGGGCGCACCGTCGTCCCGGGAAAGGAGCGGGCGAACAGCGTCACCAGGCGGCAGTCGCATTCGATCACCAGATGACGGGCCCGGCCCGCGAGGTCGGGGTAACAGGAGGCGAACAGGAACTCGTCCCCCACCCCCTGCTCGCGCCACACCAGGGCGCGCGCGGTGGCGAGGTTCTCGCCGCGCCAGCCCCGCGCCGCGAAGCGCCGGACGTGGCGGCGGAGTTGGTCCGTGCCGAATCGCCAGTCGTGCCCGGCCCACCCCTCGCGCAGCCGCCCCTGTTCCAGCAGCAGCAGGCCGAGGTCGTGGTGGGCCTGGGCGTGGCGCGGTCCGGCCGCCAGCGCCGCGCGGTAGGCGGCCTCGGCCTCGGCCGGCCGGCCGGCCCGGTGCAGCAGGTGCCCGAGATTCGCGTGGGCGTCGGCCGACGCCGGGTCGAGATCGAGGGCGCGGCGATGGCACGCCTCCGCCTCCACCGGCCGGCCGAGCGCGGCGCACGCGTTGCCGAGGTTGGTCCACACCGCCGCCCGGCCGGCGTCGAGCGCCACGGCACGACGCAGCACCGCTTCGGACGCGGCGATCCGGTCCAGCGTGTGGAGGGCGCCCCCGAGGTTGACGTAGGCCTCCACCCGGTCGGGATCGCAGGCGACCGCCCGCCGGTGTGCCGCCGTGGCCGCTGGCCCCTCGGCCAGATTGCCCAGCTGGGTGTGCGCCAGCCCGAGGTCGGGGCGCAGGCGCAGCGCCCGGCGCAGGCAGCGGTCCGCCTCCGGGAGCCGCTCCAGCCCCACCAGCACGACGCCGCGGTTCAGCCAGTGGCCGGCACCGTCGGGCTGCGCCACCGACGCGCGGCGCAGCGCGGTCTCGGCCTCCGCGGGCCGGCTCGCCGCCTGCAGCGCCCCGGCCTGGCCGGCGTGGGCCGCCGCGTTGCCCGGGTCCGCCGCCGCGGCCGCGCCGAAATGCATGGCGGCGGCGGCGTGGTCACCCCGCCGCTTGAGCAGCACGCCCAGAAGATGGTGGGCCACGGGATGGCCGGCCGCGACGGCGAGAAGCGCGCGGACCGCCCGTTCGGCCCCCTCCGCATCACCCGATCGGTAGAGGGACACCGCCCGGTCGAGGGCCGTCGGGTCGACCGCGCCGGCGGGGTCCGGGACGGGGTCGGGGGCGGGGGGCGGGACGAGGTGGCGGAGCGCCGCGGCCATGCGGGCCAGGGTGGCTTCCAGGGGCTCGCCGGGGCGGGGCTGGAACAGGCGCATGGTGGGGAACCAGGGGCGCACCGCGGTGCCGAGCTGGGTCCAGTCGCGGCGGCCGAAGCGCCACACCGGCACGCCCAGCGCCCCCGCCAGCTCGCCCGCCGACATGGCCGGCGAGATCACCAGGTCGAGGGCGGCGACGAGCGCCGCGGCCGCCTCGAAATCGTCCTTGAGGTCGAGGTCGTCCCAGCCGTGCACCCGCACCCCGAAGCGCCGTTCGGCCTCGGCGATCTCGGCCGCGCAATCGTCGTATTGCAGGTTGACGAACACCACCCCGGGCACCGCGAACAGCGGCCCCCAGGCGTCCAGGCGGGTGTAGGCGCCCGCCCGCTCCCGGGTCATCAGGCCGCTGCGCCAGCCGATGCCGACCTTCAGCCCCGGGCCGAGCGCCGCCACCCGGTCGCGCCACGCCGCCGCCCGTGCCGGCTCGGCGACCAGCCAGCCGGCCCGCCCCGGGAAGCGGGCGAGCGTGCCGCGGACAAGCAGTGGCAACCGGCCGGCCGGGGCGTGGGCGGCGGCGTCCACGGGAACGACCCTTTCCCCCCCGTCCGGCCCCACCGTCTCGGCCCGAACCGTCGCCTGGGGCAGCGCACGGGCGAACAGACCGACGAGGCGCGGCTCGCATTCGACGACCAGCGCCCCGGCGGCGGCCGCCGCCGACGCGTAGCACGACGAGAACATCAGCTCGTCGCCGATCCCCTGCTCGCGCCACACCAGCAGCGGGCGGCCGGTCAGCCGTTCGCCCCGCCAGAGGGGGGCAGCGATCGCCCGGTCCACGCAGCCCTGGCTGCGGAATCGCCATTGGTAGCCGTCCCAGCCGGGCTTGAGGTTCCCCGCCTCGAGCGCCAGAAGGCCGAGGTTGTGGCGGGCGACCGGCAGATCCGGGGCGACCCGCAGGGCGCGGCGCAGCCCCGCTTCGGCGGCGGCGGCGCCGTGCCGGGTCCAGCGCACGACGCCCAGGTTCGCGAGCGCCTCGGCGTAGTCCGGGGCCAGCGCCAGGGCCACGCCGTAGACCCGCTCCGCCGCGTCCGGCCGGCCCAGGACCTGATGCACCAGGCCCAGGTTCGCCAACGCCTGGGCATGGTCGGGCATCAGGCGCAGGGCGCGCCGGTGGCCGGTCTCCGCGTCGCCGATGCGGCCCTGCGCGTGGCGGATCTCGCCGAGGCCGGTCAGGGCGTCGGCCCCGTCCGGCTGCACCGCCAGGGCACGCCGGCGCAGCGCCTCGGCCGCGGCCAGGTCCTTGCGGGCGGCGAGCAGGCCGGCCAGGTTGTCGAGCGGCCGGACATAGTCGGGCCGGACCGCGAGGGCACGGCGGTAGCCGGCCATCCGGTGGTCGAAGGGCATGGCGGCGCCGCGACCGCAATCGTCCAGCCCGGCGGCAAGGTTGTGCCACGCCGCGGCGCACCCGGGGTCGAGGACGAGGGCCCGGCGCAGCGCCGCCTCGGCGGCGCCGGGACGGCGCAGGCCGAACAGGCAGATGCCGAGGCTCACCAGGTCGGCCACGGCGGCGGCGCTGCCGGACCGGTCGCCGGCGGCGCCCGCCAGCGCGGTGCGCAGGGGCGGCTCGGCCTCGGCCAGGCGCCCCGCCCCCAGCAGCAGCAGCCCCAGCCGGCGGTTGAGGTCGGCGTCGGACGGCGCGTCGGCCAGGGCGCGGCGCAGCGCCAGCTCGGCGTCGCCGTGGCCGAGGGCCGAGAGGCACAGCGCCAGGGTGCGCCACGCCGCGGCATGGCGCGGCACGCGCACCACCACCTCGCCGAGGTGCGGCACCGCCAGCTCGGGCTGGCCGGCATCGGCGTAGAGGGTCGCCAGGCGGAAGCGCGCCTCGCTGTGCTCCGGGCGGCGCGCCACGGCGGCGGCGTAGGCGCGGGCCGCCTCGCGGTGGCGTCCCGCCGCCTCCAGGGCAACACCCTCGTCGTGGGCGGCGTCCGCATCCTCGGGCCGGAGCCGGCCGACGCGGTGAAACCCCGCGGCGGCGGCCACCACGGCGCCGCGCGCGAAAGCCAGCCGGGCCAGGCTGCGGTGGGCTTCGGCGAAATCCGGCAGGGCGGCCACCGCGCCGGCGATCAGGGCGCCGGCGCGATCCGCCCGGCCCATCTGGTGGGCCAGGACGCCGGCGAGATGAAGGGCGTCGGGATTCGCGGGATCCTCCCGCAGCACGTGCCGGTACAGCGCGGCCGCGTCGTCGAGCCGCCCCTCCCGGTGTCGGGCGACGGCATCGGCCAGCACCTGGTCCAGCGCGGCCGGCGGTGGGGTCACGGGGTCGGGTCGGCCGCGTGATCGGCCGGATGGTCGGCCGCGCCGTCGGTGCCGGCCGCCTCGTCGTCGCCGAGCGCCGCCTCGGCACGGCCGGCCCCCTTGAACAGCTTCCGGCAGATCTTGAGCGCGCGGTAATAGTTGCGCGCCTCCACGAGCTGCGCGATCTCGTCGAGGTCGCGGGCGCTGTCGGGTCGGGCGGCGCGCGTCTCCTCGAGGATGCCGTTGAAGCGCGTGAGGTTCAGCGCCGCGTCCTCGGGGAAGATGTAGACCAGCTGAATGACGAAATAGAGCTTCTTTTCGATGCAGTCGATCTGCTCTTCCTTCAGCACCTCACGCCCACGCAGAAAGTTGGCCGTGTTGTAGAGGAAGAATGAGCCTGGACGATCCCCGGCACCGATGACGGCGCCATTGATGATGACCTTCTCGTTGGGGCGCAGAACGAACTTGAGAGGCATGAATCACTACCCGGTGCGTGCCGCGGCGGCGGTGCCGCCAAAAAAAGAACGGGCGGCGGCTGGTGCCGCCGCCCGTCCGGGGCGATCCTACCCGAAGACGCCGGCTTAGAACAGCCGCAGGATCGACTGCTGCGACTGGTTGGCCAGGGAGAGGGCGATGGAGCCGAGCTGCTGCTGCGTCTGCAGGGCCAGCAACTTGGCGCCTTCCTCGTTCTGGTCGGCCAGGGTCAGCTTGTTGGCGCCTTCCACCAGCACGTCGCTGAACTCCTTGGTGAAGTTCTCGCGGGTCGTGACGATGTTCAGGTTCGTGGACAGCGTCTGCGAGGACGACCGCAGGTGGTCCTTCGCGTAGTCGATGCTCTCCACCGCCTTGTCGATGTCGCCGCGGTCCGCCCAGTCGTTCTGCGCGTAGTCGAGGCGCATGCCCTGGCCATCGGTGGTCAGGTTCTGGCTGAGCACGTTGATCGAGTTGGTGTTGCGCTCGTTCAACTGCACCGTCAGGTCGTTCGACGAGTTGGCGTCGGTGACCTGGATGGTCGTCAGGTTGGCCGCGCAGTTGGCCGAGGCCGCCTGCTTGACGGTCTTCTCGTCGACGTTCAGGCGCACCGTGCCGGTGTCGAACGCGAAGGCGTTCTCGCCGTTGGACAGCTTGCCCTCGCCGCGGGCGGCCGTGCCGTCGCGGGTGATCTGCTGGCCCGACAGGCTGGTCGCGGTGATCTGGATGTCGACGCTCTTCTCGATGGTCGAGATCCCGTTGCCGTCGTTGGCCGCCTGCTCCAGCAGCTTGCGGTCGACGGTGAACGACACCACCGTGCCCGACGCGAAGCTCTCGGAGATCTTCTTGGTCAGGGCGTTCTCGGCCTTGGCGCTGACGGTAACCTCGCGGGCCGAGTTGGGGGTCGTGGCACCGGTCAGGGTCAGGGTGTCACCGGAGGCCGAGGCGCTCGCCAGGTCGAAGCTGGTGCCCGACAGCCGGCCGCCCGAGGTGAGCGCGGTGGAGATCGAGTTGCTGAGGTGGGCGGCCACGTTGGCGGTGGCCGTCTGGCCCACCGCCACGTCGGCGGCGGTCGCGGTGTAGGCGAAGGTCTGGCCTTCCACCGTCACCGAGAAGATGTCGCCTTCCTCGATGGTGCCGCTGATCTTGACCGCGGTGACCTGCGCGGTGGCCGAGGCCGCCGTGGTGTTGGTCGTGGCGGCGATCGACTGGCTGTTGTCGAAGTAGGAGATGGTGCGCGACTCGGTGCCGTCGCCGACGATGAACGAGCGCTCGCGGCCAGTGGCGCCGCGGACCTCGACCGACACGTCGGAGAAGTTGCCGAGCGAGCTGCTCTGGGTGCCCGACAGCTTCAGGCCGGTCAGGCCGTGCGCCGCCTCCGCCTCGTTGATGTCGCCGGCCTTGCCCTCGATCGAGCCGTCACCCTTGATGCGGACCGAGTAGGTGTCGGTGGCGATGACGTTGGTGACACGGGCGTTGTCGACACCGGCGATGGTGTTGACGGCGGCGCGCGACGTGCTGGTGGTGTCGAGGCGCAGACCGTTGCCGGCCAGCAGGTTCTTGCCCTGGTAGCTGCTGTCCTCGGCCAGCTTGTCGATCTGGCCCTTCAGCGAGTTGAACTGCTCGGCCAGCGCCTTGCGGGTGGCCACCGAGCCGGCGTCGTTGCCCAGCGCGGAGTAGGCGGCGGTGGTCAGACCGCGGGCCTGCTCGATCAACGCGTCGATGGACGAGATGCCCTTGTCGGCCGCCTTGATGGTGCTGATGGCCTGGCCCATGTTGTCCTTCAGCGCCGACAGGTCGCCCGCACGCTGGGTCAGGCCCTTGGCGGCGAAGAACGCGGTCGGGCCGTCGAGGGCCGAGTTGACCTTGTTGCCGGTGGAGAGGATCGTCTGCTTCTGCGAAATCTTGTCGTTCACGTTCTGCAGCTGCAGAAGGTTGGAACGCATCGACGAGCCGAGCGTGACGTCGTTAACGGCCATGGAACTCACTCCTTTGGAGACGAACCTCGCGCCGGCCCTTGCGCCGGGGAGGGGGGACTAATTCCCCGCCGTATGAGGTAGGCAAGAAGCGTACCAGTCCGAAGCTGCCGCCCGAACGGGGCAATTCCTGCCCCCGCCACCGCCGGGCGGCGGCACCGCTCGAACGGGCTAGGCAGAATTTGCCGGGCGCCCGGCAGATTGTGCCTCCTCCTCGGCACCCTTTGCCGGCCCGGCAATCCCTGCCGGGTGCGGACCGGCAAGGTCTGCCGGCTGGCCGTCCGTCCCCAGGACGATGGTCCGGCACACCGCCAGGGGGCCCGCCGCCACCGCCGCGCTGCCCCACGACCAGCCCACCCCGAACCCCGACAGCAGGAGCCGCATCGGCCGTTCGCGGAGGTCGTCGGCCAGGGCGTGGGTCAGCGCCAGCGGGATGGACGCGGAGCTGGTGTTGCCGAAGCCGGCCAGCGCCAGCACGGTGCGCTCCGGCGCCGCGCCGATCTTCTGGCCGAGGTGGCGGATCATCTGGGCGTTCGCCTGGTGCATCACCACCCGGTCCACCTGGTCCATCGTCCATCCCGCCCGGTCCAGCGCGGCGCGGATGTTGCCCGGCACCTCGCGCAGGGTGAAGGCGAAGACCTGGGTGCCGTCCATGGTCAGGCGGGCCGGCTCGTCGGGCCGCCGCAGCCCTCCCCCCGGCACCATCAGATAGGGTGCGCCGGCCCCGTCGGAACCGAGGGCGAAGGCCATGGCCGGCGCGTCGGCGTCGGCCTCCAGCGCGGTCGCCGCGGCGGCGTCGCCGAACAGCGGCGCCACCGCCCGGTCGGCGGGGTCCAGCAGCCGCGACGTGGTGTCGCCGGCCAGCAGGAGCGCCCGCCGGACCCCGGCCGCCCTCATCAGCGCCGACGCCACCCACAGCCCGTAGACGTAGCCGGAGCAGCCCAGCCCCATGTCGAACACGGCGGCCGCCTTGGGCAGGCCGAGCGCCCGGTGCAGCAGGAATCCGCTGCCCGGCAGGATGTGATCGTGGGTCTGCGACACCAGGATCAGCAACTCGACGCCACCCGCCTCCCAGCCCAGCCGGTCCAGCAGGTGGCGGGCCGCGGCCAGGGCCAGGTCGGAGGTGCACTGGTGGGGCGGCACGACGTGGCGGGCCTCGATGCCGGTGGCCGCGGCGAGACGCCGGGCGGCGTCCGCGCCGAACCGCGATGCGAGGTCGTCGGTGGTGAGGCGGGGCTCCGGCACGCAGCTCACCACCCCGGCGATGCGCACCCCCTCGGTCGTCATGGCAACCATGGCATCTCCCCATCGCGGTCCGCCGCCGCCAGGAAGTCCAGCAGCGCGGCGCCGACGGGTCCCGGCCGCTCGCCGTGGGGCAGGTGGCCGGCGCCCCCGATCCGCACCACCGGGACGCCGGCCGGCAGCCGGTCGGCCGCCGGCTCCGGGATGACCGCGTCCCGGTCGCCCCAGACGATCTGCACCGGGACGCGCAGCGCCGGCCAGTCCACCGGCGCCGGATCGGCCCCCGGCGGAAACGAGGCGGCGAGGACGCGCTCCAGCGCCCCCCGCCGGGCCGGGTCGGCCGCCTGGGCCAGCAGGACCTCGGCGGTGCGCGCGATCAAGGGCGACGGCCCGGCGAACAGCCTGGCCGCGCACGCCGCCGCCTCGCCGATGTCGGCCAGGCGCGGCAGGCGCACCAGCAGATCACGGTCGACCCCAGGCCCCAGCCCGGCGCAGGCGATCAGCGACAGCGCGCCGACCCGCTCCGGCTCCTGCCGGGCGAGGTTCACCGCCACCAGTCCTCCCATGGAATGGCCGACCACGTGGACGCGGGGCAGGCCGAGGGCGTCGAGCACCCGCGCCAGCCAGGGCCCGAACGCGGCCACCGCCCCCTCGCCAACCTCCAGCGTCGACCGGCCATGCCCGGGCAGGTCGACCGCCACCACCGGCCGCGCCGCCGCCAGGGCCGGCGCCAGGAACTGCCAGGTCAGCAGGTCGCCGGCGAAGCCGTGCAGCAGCAGCACCGGCGTGCCGCCGCGGCCGGCGCCAAGGGTGAGCACGGCGGCCTCCCCCCCGGCGACCGCGATGCGCTGCCGCCGCACCCGGCCGGCGCCGGCCGCGGTCACGCCCGCTCACCCACGCCGGATCACCGCAACCGGCGGCTCACGCCGGGACCGGGACGCCGGCGAGCACCATGAGGTCGCCGACCGTGCGGGCCTGGGCCAGCTTCTCGCCCTCCACCACCACCCCGGTCTTCTCGTCCACCAGGGCGATGAAGCTGATGACCGCCAGGGAATCCCAGTCCTCCAGGGAGTCCAGGTCCTCCGTGCCGGTCAGCGTGCCGGGGTCGAGCTCCAGCATCTCGTCCAGCGCCAGCAGAAACTCCTTGCCGTCCATTGTCCTGTCTCCTGTCGGGGCCGGTGGGTGTCGCGTCAGGCCACCGGACGCTGTCCGACGCCGCGGTTGATGTCAGCCCATTCCGGATGGTTCTGCAACAATTTGCAACAATCCTGCCAGCCGAATCCGGGGGCATCGGGCAGCAGCACCGCCAGCATCCGGCGGACCAGCTCCAGGTCCGCGGCCTCGTCGACGCACCAGCGGTGGTGCGGCACGGGGCCGTCCGGGGCGAGCGGGGCGCCGAGGCGGAACCGCTCGGGCCGGTGGTAGACGAAGGGCGTGACGTGCTCCCGCTCGCCCGGCCCGGTGGCCTCCCGCGCCGCGGTGTCGAGCGCCGCGCGGGTGAGGACCTCGGCGTCGAGTCCGCGGGGGAAGCGGGTGGTGTCGATGGCCAGGTAGTCGACCGGCGCCGGCCCGGCGCGGGCGGTGAGAAAGCGCTCCACCGCCTGGTCCACCAGCGCCGGGTCGATGAGCGGGCAGTCGGCGGTGACGCGCACGACCACCTCGGCCTCCGCCGCCGCCGCGGCCCCGGCAAAGCGGCCGAGCACGTCGGCCTCGTCGCCCCGGAACACCGGCACGCCGAGGCGCGCCGCCGCCACCGCCACCGGGTCGTCGGCGGGGTTCGCGGTGGTCGCCAGCACCACCGCGTCGACGCCGCGGCAGCGCGACAGGCGGCCGAGGTGGTGGGCCAGCAGCGAGGCCCCCGCCGCCGTCATCAGCACCTTGCCGGGCAGCCGCGACGAGGTCATCCGCGCCTGGGAGATGCAGACCACCCGCGGCCGCCGCACCGCGGCGCCGCTGCTCACCGCTCGTCCTCCGGTGCCAGCATGTCCCAGCGCAGCGGTTCGCCCCGGCGCAGCGGCCGCGCCGCGCGCCGGCCCAGGACCGCCGGCAGATGCTTGGGCGCCAGCCCGAAGCCCGGACGGATGGAGCGCACGGTGGCGGCGCTCAGCGGCTCGCCCGCCGCAACGTCGGCGGCGACGTAGAGCGAGCGCCGGTAGTCGCGCCCCCCGGCCTCGCTCGGCTGCACCGCGTAGCTCACCCGCCCGAGCGCCGCGTGGGCGGTGCGCACCGCCCCCACCATCGCCTTGAACTCCGCCGGCTCCAGGGAGAACGCCGCGTCGACGCCACCGTCGTCGCGCGACAGCACGAGGTGCTTCTCGATGATGGCCGCACCCAGGGCGGTGGCCGCCACCGGAACGGCGATGCCGTGGGTGTGGTCCGACAGGCCGGCCGGCACCCCGAAGGCCGCGCCGAGATGGGGTATGGTGGCGAGGTTGCAGTCCTCCGGCGGCGTGGGGTAGCCGCTGACGCAGTGCAGGAGCGCCAGCGGCGCCCCGGCGGCGGCCTCCACCGCCTCGGCGATCTCGCCCAGGGTGGCGAGGCCGGTGGAGACGATCAGCGGCCGCCCCGACCGGGCGGCACGGCGGATCAACGGCAGGTCGACGATTTCGTACGAGGCGATCTTGTAGGCCGGGGCGTCGAGCCCCTCCAACAGGTCGATCGCGGTCTCGTCGAAGGGCGAGCTGAAGATGGTGAGCCCCAGGGAGCGGGCGTGGGCGAACAGCTCGGCGTGCCAGTCCCAGGGCGTGTGCGCCTCGCGGTAGAGGTCGTGCAACGTGCGCCCGGCCCACAGCCCGCCCTCGAGGCGGAAACCGGGCCCGTCGTGGTCCAGGGTGATGGTGTCGGCGGTGTAGGTCTGCAGCTTGACGGCGTCCGCCCCGGCCCTGTGCGCCGCCTCCACGAGGGCCAGCGCACGGCGCCGGTCGCCGCCGTGGTTGCCCGACATCTCGGCGATCACGTAGGGGGGGTGGCCGGGCCCGATGGGCCGTCCGGCGATGGAGAAGGCGGCGGGCATCGTCACTCCCGGGGCTCGGGCAGCAGGGCGCGCGCCTCCTCGCACAGGGCGAGCAGGCGGGTCACGGAATGGCAACGGTCGACGGTGTCGGCGAAGCGGCGCCGCGCGACCGCACCGAGGTCCCGGCGCAGGTCGGCGTCGGCCCACAGGGCCACCGCCCGCTCCACGTAGGCGCCGCGGTCGGCGACCCGCAGCGCGGGGCCGACGACCGAGGCGACGTCGCCGGACGGCAGGGTCACCACCGGCACGCCGTCGCCGATGGCGATGGCGGCGCTGCCGCCGCCGCCCTGGCGGGGCGGGTTGAGCACGGCCCCGCACCGGGCGTGGAAGGCGCGGATGTCGTCGACGTGGCCGAGCGGCCGCAGCCGCGCCGCGTGGCGGGAGGCGGCGAGCCGGCCGGGCAGCGCCGGCGCCGCGCCGGCGAAGGCGACGACGGCGCCCGGGCAGCGGTCGAGCACCGCCTCCGCCAGGGCCAGGAAGGCGGCGTCGGCCTCGTCGTCGAGGCGGGTGCCGACGACGCCGAACACGAAGCCGTCGCCCAAACCGAAATCCACCGCCGCATCCGCGGTCGGCGGCAGGGTGAAGCCGAAGCCGAAGGGGCGGTAGCGCGCGGCGAAGGGGGCGCGGTAGAGGGCGGGAAGCCCGGCGGTCGGGTCGCCGTCGTCGTAGCCCAGCACGAGGTGGGCCAGGGAGGTGGTCACACCGGACGTCGTGGGCAGGCACACCACCGGCCGGGCGTCGGCGCGGGCGATGAGGTCGGCGGCGACGTTGTTGCCGCCGAAGGAGATCACGACGTCCGGGTCGAGCTGGTCGATGCGGCCGACGATGGCGCGCAGCTTGGCGGCGTCGAAGGCGGGGGTGGTGAACGACGCCATGGCCACCCGCGCGCCGAACATCTCCACCCGCGCCGCCCCGTCGTAGCGGCTCTCCACCTCGGCGCAGAACGGCGGCATGAACAGCCCCTCGACCCGCAGCGGCATCAGGTTGGCGTTGACGATGGTGGTGTCGACGCCGGCGTCGCCCAGGCGGCGGGCGAAGTCGAAGGCGTCGCGCGACGGCTGGTGGCGGTCCCCCAGGAACTGGTTGGTCACGACCACGGCGCGCCGCATCGGCCCGGGACGCGGCGCACGGCGCACCGGCGCGATGGCCCAGCGCTCGGCCACGGTGTCGACCAGCACCTCGTAGAACCGGAACAGGTCGCAGACGGAAAAGGTCGGGGCCGACTCCGGCGCCGCCCGTCCCAGGAAGATCTGGCGGGTCATGGCCCAGTAGACGTAGTGCATCAAGGCCGGCGGCACGCTGTCGCCACCGAGAAGCAGGTAATGCAGGATGCGCTGGTAATGGTAGAGGTCGCCGGTCAGCGCGAACAGCACCGAGTTGAGCCGGATCACGTCGCCGGTCGGCGGCGCCTGGCGCAGGTGCTCGGCGAGCGCGACACGGCTCTCGAGATCGAGGTCACGGCGCAGGCGCTCGCAGGTGGCGGCGAACGCGTTGATGGTGTCGGCGTCGAACTGCCGCGCCGTCAGGAAGGGCATGAGGGGGGCGGCGGCGACCGCGGCGGCGGCGGTGGCGGCGGGCGGAGCCGCGGGACGGCCGGTCATGGCCCGGCCTCCCGGGCGGACCACAGGGCGCGCGCCTCCTCGGCGTGGCCCAGCAGACGGGCGATGGAGTGGCGGCGGTCGATCACCGCGTCGAAGCGCGCCCGGCCACGCTCGCCCTGCCGCGCCCGCAGGGCGGGATCGCCGGCCAGCGCCACGGCCCGCGCCACGAAGGCGGCGCGGTCGGGGACGTGGGAGTCCGGCCCGGTGACGCTGGCCACGTCGCCGCCGGCGAAGGTCACCACCGGCACCCCTTCGGCGAGCGCGTAGGCGGCGCTGGCGCCGCCGCCCTGGCGGGGCGGGTTGAGCACGGCGCCGCAGCGGCGGTAGAGGGCGCGGATGTCGGCGACATGACCGAGGCAGCGCAGGCGCGCCGCGTGGCGGGAGGCGGCAAGGCGGCCCGCCAGTCCCCGCGCGTGGCCGGCGAAGGCGACCACCGCGCCCGGCGCCCGGTCCAGCACCTCCTCCAGCAGGGCGATGAAGGCGGCGTCGACCTCCTCGTCCAGCCGGGTGCCGACGACGGCGCAGACGAACGCGTCGCCGAATCCGGCCTCCCCGCCGGCTTCGCTCCCGGCGCCGGTGGGCGGCAGGGAATAGCCGAAGGAGAACGGCCGGAACCGCCGGGCGAAGGGGCCGCGGTAGAGGGCGGGCAGATCGGCGGTGTAGTCGTGCTCGTCGAAGCCCAGCAGGATGTCGGCCAGCGACATGGTCAGCCCCGAGGTGGTCGGCAGGCAGACCACGGGCCGCGCCCCGGCCAGGGCGCAGAGATCGGCGGCGATGTTCGACCCGCCGAAGGCCACCACCACGTCGGGGTCGTAGCGGTCGAGGGTGTCGAGGATCGCGGCCAGCTTGGCGCGCTCGAAGGCGCGACCGGTGAAGGACGCCATCCGCACCCGGCGCCCGAACATCTCGACCTCCCGCACCCCCTCGTAGGCCTCGATCAGTTCCACCACCATCGGCGGGATGAACAGGTTCTCGATGCGCAGCGGCATGAGGTTGGCGTTGACCACCGCCACCTCCAGCCCGTGGTCGTCCTGGAGGCGGGCGGCGACGTCGAAGGCGTCGCGCGACGGCTGGTGGCCGTCGCCGGTGAACTGGTTGGTGACCACCGCGACCCGGCGGATCGGCCCCGGCCGCCCCGGCCGGCGCACCGGCGCCAGCGCCCAGCGCCGCGCCAGGGCACGCACCATCGCCTCGTAGAACCGGAACAGGTCGCAGGCGCCGAAGGCCGCCGCGGTGCCCGGTGCGGCGCGGCCGAGGAAGAGTTGGCGCTGCAGGCACCAGTACGTGTAGTGCAGCAGTTCCGGCGCCACCCCGTCGATGCCGAACAGCAGATAGTGGAGGATGCGCTCGTAGTGGTAGAGGTCGCCGGTGAGCTGGAACAGCACCGAATGGACCCGGATGGTGTCGCCGATGGGCGGCCGGCGGCGCAGCCCGTCGGCCAGGGCGATGCGCGTGTCGAGGTCCAGTTCGCGGCGAATCCGCTCGCACAGGGCGCTGAACCGGGCGATCGCGTCGGCGTCGAAGTCGCGCGCCGTCAGGTGGCCCATCAGGTCGTCGACCAGCGCCCGCGCCGCCGGATCGGTCGGCATGAAACGACGCTCCGGAGCGGCCATCGGACTCCCGTCTCCCTGACACCAGACCGCACTGGTAGCGGGCTTTGGCCCAGGATTCAACACCGGCGCGTCCGCCGGCCCCGTCTCCACCCCGGCCCGCCACCCCCGGGCGCCGTCGGCCGGGGCGCGGCCCGATCCGGTGAACCCGCTTACGGCATCTCCCCGCCGATCAGCTCGGCCGCGGCGGCCAGGCTCTCCGGCGTGCCGATGTCGACGAAGCGGGCCCGGGCGACCACCGCGTGAAGGGTGCCGGGCGGCAACCGCTCCAGCACGTCGCGCTCCAGCGACACCGCGTCGGACGCGGCGATGCGGTCGAGGAAGCCGGCGGTGAACAGGTAGACCCCGGCGTTGATGGTGCCGCTGCCCGGCGCCTTCTCGGCGAAGCGCAGCACCCGCCCGTCGGCGCCGATCTCGACCCGCCCGAACCGGGAGGCGTCCTCGACCTCCACGCACAGCACCGACGCCTCGGCGCCGGACAGCCGGTGGGACGCGACGAAGGCCCGGAGGTCGGCGTCGAGGAAGGTGTCGCCGTTGACCACCAGCACGTGGGGCGTGCGCAGTTCGGCGCGCACGTAGCGCAGGGCACCGGCGGTGCCCAGCGGCCGCGGCTCGACCTGGCAGACCACGTCGATGGCGTGATGGGAATCCCCCTGGGCCAGCCAGGCGGTCACCCGGTCGGCCAGATGCCCGAGGCACAGCACCGCACGCTGCGCGCCGTAGCGGGCGAGATAGTCCAGGAGATGGGCGAGGAAGGCCCGGCCGGCCACCGGCGCCAGCACCTTGGGCATGTCGCCGAGCACGCCGCGGATGCGCGTGCCGAGCCCCCCCGCCAGCACCGCCACGTCAACGGAGCGCAGGGCGTCCTCAGGCCGCACCGTTCGACCCTCCGGTGCGGCGCGGCATCGGCGCCAGGCCGCCCCGCGGCGCGATGGTCTGTAGATGGGTCATCACCGTGCGCATCCCCCTGGCCCCCGCGGCCCCTCCCCAGGAACCGCACCGACGCGTTATGGGACGGCTAGGTTAACGATTCATTGAGGCATGTCATCGGAATTCATCGGTGGCGACCCGGCGATAGGGCCCCCGCCGGGCGGAACGGCGGGAAAGGCGGCCAAGGTGTGGGTCCGCGGGAAGGGGTGCCGCCGCTCGTCCCACTCGCTCTTGAGCAGCTCGAAGACGTGGACGTCGTGGAACCGCCCGTGCTTCCAGACGTGCTGGCGCAGCACGCCGACCTCGCGGATCCTGAGGCGCCGCTGGATGGCGATCACCGCGTCGTTCCCTTCCATGAACTGGTTGACGAACTTGTTCATGCCGAGGCCGTGGAAGCAGTAGTCCATGATGAAGTTGTAGAGGAAGCCGGCGACCGTGCGCCGGGCCGCGGGGTCGACGATGTAGGAGCCCGACGAGCAGCGCCGGTTGACCCGGTCGATGTCGGTGTAGGCGAGGTACCCGACGGGCCGGTCCTGGTGCTCGACGACGAAATGGACGACGTCGTCGCGGCCCTCCATGGCGCGCAGCCAGGCGCGCTGGCGCTCGACGTCCGGATTCACCAGGTCGGTGAACATGAAGCGGGTGATCGCCGGGTCGGTGCGCCAGGCCAGAAGCAGGGCGGCGTCGTCCGGGGTGGGGTGGCGGAATCGGAAGGGCATGGCGCGGTCACTCGGTCGGCAATCATCCGGTCGGGGATCATCCGGTCGCGGTCACTGGGCGAGGTAGCCGCCGTCGACCGGCAGCGTCACCCCGTTGATCCATCGGGCGGCGTCGGACAGCAGGAAGGCGATCGCCGCGGCCACGTCCTCGGGCCGGCCGAAGCCCATGGGGTGGGCGGCGCGGATGGCGTCGAACTGCTCGGCGGTGGTGGTGCGGCGGAAGCGCTCCATCATCTCCGTCTCGACCATCGCCGGGGCGACGCAGTTGACGCGGATGCCGTCGCGCAGCAGCTCCATGGCCAAGCCGCGTGCCGCCGCCACCAGACCGCCCTTGCTGGCGGCGTAGACCACGTTCCCGGGCTGGCCGATGAAGGCCGCGACGGAGGCCACCAGGACCAGCGCGCCGCGCGGACCGTGGCACCCCTTCTGCCGGAATCCCCGCGCCAGGGCCAGGGCGCTCAGCAGGTTGGCGTGCAGGGTCTCGTCGAAGAAGGCGCGGTCGACCGCGCGCACCGGCTTGCCGACCTGGACGCCGGCGCAGTGGGCCATGCCGTCGAAGGGCCCGGCGGCGGCGAGGTCCTTCAGCCAGGCGGGGATGGCGTCGGCGTCGGCCAGGTCGAAGGGGGCGATGCGGTGCCCCTCCCCCTCCAGGGCCGCGAGGGTCTCGCCCAGCCGGCCGGGGTCGCGCCCGTTGAGGGTGACGCGCGCCCCGCCGCGCGCCAGCAGCACCGCGGTGGCGCGGCCGATGCCGGCCGAGGCGCCGGTCACCAGCACCCGGGCCCCGGACGGAGCGACGGGAACGGTCACGGCGGTGTCGCGGGGCGTGGCCGCCGGCGCGGCGGGGCGGGGCGGGTCATCGCGCAGGTCCACCTTTTTCCGCTTCCTTAATCGTTTCGACCCTAGCGTCGGGTCGGTTAATGTTCGGCGAACGGGCGTGTCGGGCCGGCCCCGGCCCGGTCCGGTCCGGCTGGGGGACGGGAAGGCGACATGAAGGCGGTCATCGACAACATCCGCATCGCCGGCGTGCGCGCCGTGGTGCCGCGACCGCGCCATTCGTTCATGGAGGACCATAGCGTCTTCACCGCCGAGGAGGCCGGAAAACTCTTCGCCGCCACCGGCGTCTACGAGCGCCGCGTGGCGCCGCCCCACATCTGCGCCTCCGACCTCTGCGTCGCCGCCGGCGAGGGGCTCCTCGCCCAGCTCGGCTGGGACCCGAAGAGCGTCGACGTCCTGGTGTTCGTCTCGCAGGACGCCGACTACAACGTGCCGGCCACCGCCTGCATCATGCAGAAGCGCCTCGGCCTGCCCACCACGGCGGCCTGCTTCGACGTCAATCTCGGCTGTTCCGGCTTCGTCTACGGGCTGTGGATGGCGGGACGGCTGCTGGGCGGCTCCGACGGCGCGCGGGCGCTGGTGCTGTGCGGCGACATCAGCTCGCGCCACCTGGTGCCGGGCGACCGCTCCACCCTGCCCCTGTTCGGCGACGCCGGCGGTGCGGCGGCGCTGGAGGTGGCACCGGGGGCACCGCCGTTCCACGCCGTGCTGGGCACCGACGGATCGGGTGCCCGCAACATCTGGGTCAAGGCGGGGGGGCGGCGCAACGCGCTCACCCCGGGCCTGGTGCCCCGCACCGCGGAGGAGGAGGAGCGCCTGTTCGCCGACTCCCGCCTCGCCCTCAACGGCGCCGAGGTGTTCGCCTTCACGCTGCGCGCGGTGCCGCCCCTGGTGCGCGACGCCCTGGACTTCGCCGGGACCACCGTCGACGCCCTCGACGCCTGCGTCATGCACCAGGCCAACGCCTTCATGCTGGAGCACCTGCGCAAGAAGACGAAGATCCCGGCGGACCGCTTCGTGGTGGACATGCACGACTTCGGCAACACCAGCTCCGCCTCGATCCCGCTGGCCATCGCCCACCGCCTCGGCGACAGCCTGGCCACGGGCTCGCGGCGCCTGCTGCTGGCCGGCTTCGGCGTGGGCTGGTCGTGGGGCGCCCTGGTCGGGTCCATCGGGCCGATCCCGGCGCCGGAGGTGGTCGAGCTGCCCGACGACTTCCCCGTGCTGGCGCCGTGACGGCGGGTCCCTTCGACCTTGCCGGCCGGCGCGTCCTGGTGACCGGGGCGTCCGCCGACAGCGACATCGGCCGCGCCCTGTGCGTGACCCTGGCCGGGCTGGGTGCCCGGCTGGTGCTGGCCGGCCGCCGGCCGGACGCGCTGGAGGAGACCCGCCAAGCCCTGGACGACCCCGCGCGCCACACCGTGGCGCCCTTCGACCTCACCGACCTCGACGCCATCCCCGGCTGGATGAAGGGGCTGGCGGCGGACGGCGGGCGACTCGACGGGCTGGTCCATTCCGCCTCGGTGCAGGGGTATTCGGTGCTGCGCCAGGTCGACCGCGCCCAGTTCGACCGCTATTTCACCCTCAACGTCGGCGCCGCCCTGATGCTGGCGCGCGGATTCCAGCAGCGCGCGGTCCATGCCGAGGGCGGCGGCGCCATCGTCCTCGTCGGGTCGGTGGCCGGGCTGGCCGGCCAGAAGGGCCGCTCGCTCTACGCCGCGTCGAAGGCGGCGCTGGTGTCCGTCGCCCAGTCCCTGGCGCTGGAGCTGGCCGACCGCCGCATCCGCGTCAACGTGGTGGCCCCGGCGGTGGTGATGGGCGCCCGGGCGGAACAACAGTTCGCCATGCTGCCGGCCGACCAGAACGCCGCCCTGGCCGCCGCCCACCCCCTGGGCTACGGCGCGCCCGAGGACGTCGCCGCGGCCTGCGCCTTCCTGCTGGCCGACAGCGGGCGCTGGATCACCGGCACAACCCTGCCCGTCGACGGCGGTTTCACCGCCCAGTGAATGACGGCGGTTTCACCGCCCAGTGAATGACGGCGGTGTCACCGCCGGTGCTGGGGGACGGCGGGTGCACCGTCCGGCGAGGCGGCGGCACAGGGCGTCGGCGATGCGCACGGCCCCTTCGCCGTCGACGATCCCGCGCGCCGCCGCGGCCATCGCCCGGCGCCGCGCCGGGTCGCCCCACAGCGCCACCGCCACCGCGACGATCCGCGCGGCCGCACCGGCGCACCGGCCGTCGACGAGGGCGCACCAAGAGACGCGGGCGGAGCCGTCGGCGGCCCGCTCCTGGTTGCCGGCGACCACCGCGAGAACCGCCGGCACGCCGACCGCGGCCAGTTCGGCGGTGGTGGTGCCCGCCGCCGACACCGCCAGCCCGGCCGCCGCCATCAGCCGCCCCATGGCCGGGGTGTCGTGGTGCACCGCCACCCGGCCGCCCAGCCCCGCCGCCAGGGCGTCCAGCGCCGCCGCGCGCGGGTTGGCGCCGCCGACCGCCACGTCGATGCGCACGCCGGCGGGCAGCGCCGCGGCCAGGCCGGCGACGCAGGGCGCGGTGAGACCCAGCGGGTCGGAGCCGCCGAAGGTGACGAGGACCGCAGCGCGGGCGTCGGGCGGCGGCCCGGCGGCCCGCGCCGCGTCGCGGATCTCGCGGCGCAGCGGCGCGTGGGCCGGCCCCAGCAGCAGCGTCGCGCCGGGCGCCCAGCGGTCGTAGGGAAGGGCCGCGGCGTCGAGGGCGGCGTTGACCACGAGGTCGGCGTGGAGCGGCCCGTCGGCCAGATCGTCGAAGGCGAGGACGCAGCGCCCGGACGCCGCGAGGCCGGCCCGCCACGCCGTGCCGAACGCGTAGCCGTCGACCACCACCGCGGCGGCGGCGAGCCGATCGGCCAGGTCCAGCGTGCCGGCGAGGTCCTGCGCCGTGCCCGGGGGACCGGACAGGGCGTGCACGGCGACACCGGCGGTGCGCAGACGCGCCGCCAGCGGCTCGGGAAGGGAGGTCGCGGCGAGATGAAGCGCCAAGCCACGCTCGCCCAGCGCCTCGGCCAGGGCGTGGCAGCGCATGACGTGGCCGGCCCCCTGCTGCGGCCCGGCGTCGGCGCGGAACAGCACCGTGCCGGCCGTCGGGGCGGCGGCGCCCATGGCGGCGCCCATGACGGTGGCGCGTCAGACGAACAGGTTGAAGGTGCCCATCAGCTTCTGGCTGCCGGTCTGCCCCGTCGGGATCGCCTTCATGTTCTCGATGGCGGCGTTGAGGCCGCTCAGCATCTCCTGCTGGCCGGCCGACAGTTCCAGCGGGTTGTCGCCTTTGGCCGGCTGCTTGGCCACCGTGTCGAAGTCCTTGGTGTAGGTCCCCATGCTCAGCTGCAGGGCGTAGTTCTTCGACTCCGTCTTCGCCTCGCCCTTCTCCCGGGCCACGCGGATCGTGTAGTCGCCCCGCTCCAGGGTGTACTCACCCTGCATCATGCTCTTGAAGTTCTCGTACTTGTCGCCGGCTTCCTTGCTGCTGTCGGCGAGGACGAGCCCGTGCTTGTTCATGACCTGGATGTTGACACCGGGGTCGCCGATCTGGCCGAGCGTGACCTCGCCGGTGTTGGCGGCGCGGAACTTGTAGAAATCCGCGGGGTCGCCGCCCGACAGATTGCTGATGACGTTGAGGCGCGTCATGTTCTTCGCCAGGACACCGGCGTCGGTGGCGAAACCGCGGGTGTTCAAGGACGATTTCTTGACGTCCTTGCGGAACTCCTGGACGTTGTCCGGCTGCGCCGATTCCTGCTGCGCCTGAAGCCGCTTGACCGCCGAGTTGATCGAGTCCGTCAGACTCGTGACCATCGAGTTGACGCCGGCCAATCCATCGTCTGCCATGACACCTCTCCCAATCCGCGATCGCTGCCGCATCCCGCCAGTGACCCGCGCGGAGCGTGCGCACACCTCCTGCCACACGCCACCCTACGCCGGCCCGCCTTAACCGTTCCTTAATTCCCGGCGGACGCGCCCTCTGGCCGCCTGAGCCCAAGCAATCGTCGTGCCAAATTCTCCAGGGCGTCGCCGAGCGCGGCCCCGCGGGGCGGCTCGGCCAGCCTCATCGACGGGAACCAGGGCCGGCACCCGGTGCCGAGCGCCGACCAGTCGCCGGGAACGCCGACCCGCCACACCGGCACCCCCGCCGCGCCGGCCAGCTCCCCGACCGCGGTGGGTGCGGCAACCACCAGATCGAGACCGGCCATCACCGCGACCACCCCCTCCAGGTCGTTGCGCAGGTCGAGGTCGGGCCACCGCTGGATGGTGACGCCGAACGCCCGCTCCGCCGCCGCGACCTCGGCCGCGCAGTCGTCATACTGCAGCAGCACCGGCCGCACCCCGGGCAGGGTGAGCAGCGGCCGCCAGGCGTCGAGGGTCGTGTAGGCGCCGGCCCGCTCCGCGGTGATGCGCGCGCTGCGCCAGGCCACCCCCACCCGCAGGCCGGGGCCCAGCGCCGCCAGGCGGTCGCGCCACGCCGCCGCCAGGGCCGGGTCGGGCCGCAGCCAGCCCGTCCGGTCCGGCGGAAACGCCGCCAGGCGGGGACGCAGCCAGCGTGCCAGGTCGGCCATCGGCGCGTGCCGGTCGGCGTCGTCGGGGGCCGCCGTCTCGGCGCGCACGGTGGCGGCGGGAAAGGCCCGGGCGAACAGCCCGACCAGCCGCCGGTCGACCTCCATCACGACGTGACCGGCGGCGGCGATGAGCTCGGGCAGCAGGGTGGCGTGCATCAGCTCGTCGCCCAGGCCCTGTTCCGCCCACACCAGGATTTTTTTGCCGGCAAGATCTTCCCCCTGCCACGCCGGCATGGCCAGGCGCCGCGGCACCGCCTCGCCGGCGGCGAAGCGGTGCGCGTAGTCGGCCCAGCCGCCGGCGAGGTCGCCACGGGCGAGTCGCTGGAAGGCGCGGTTGACCCGGGCGTTCGGCTGGTCCGGCACCAGGGCCAGCGCGCGCGCGGTCGGTGCCACCGCCGCCTCCGGCCGTCCCTGCGCCTGCAAGGCGTGGCCGAGGTTGAGCAGCGCGTCGGCGGTGTCGGGCGCGACGGCCAGGGCGGTGCGGTGGCACGCCACGGCCTCGCGCCAGCGGGCCTGCCCGGCCAGGGCCGTGCCGAGGTTGGACCACGCCTTGGCGTGGCCGGGGGCGACGGCCAGGGCCCGCCGGTGGTCGGTGGCGGCGGCGGCGAACCGCCCCTGCCCCTTGCGGGCGGCGCCGCGGGTGGTCAGCGCCCCGGCAAGGTCGGGGCGCAGGACCAGGGCCTGGCCGCACGCCGCCTCGGCACGCTGCCAGGACCGCACCCGCAGCGCCGCCGCCCCCAGGTTGCCCCAGCTCTCGGCGCTCCGCGGGGCCACCGCGATGGCGCGGCGGTGGGCGTGCTCCGCCGCCGCCGCGTCGGCCGTCCCCTGAAGGGCGACGCCGAGGTTGTTCCAGGCTTCCGGAAACCCGGGGTCGAGGGCCAGGGCGCGGCGATGCGCCGCCGCCGCCGCCGCCCGCCGGCCCAGATCGCCGAGCGCCAGGCCGAGGTTGGTGGGGGCGGCGGCGCGCTCCGGCTCGGCCTCCACGGCGCGGCGGTGCCACGCCACGGCGGCGGCGGGGTCGCCAAGGCGCCGCCGCACCGCGCCCAGCAGATCGAGGGCGGCGGCCCGCCGCCCGCCCAGCGCCGCCGCCCGCTCCAGGCTGTCCGCCGCCTCCGGGAGGCGGCCCTGGAGGTAGAGCGCCCGGCCCAGGGCGGCGTGCGCCTCGGGGTCGCGGCCGGCCAGCGCGACGGCGGCGCGGGCCTGGTCCTCCGCCGCCCCGGCCTGCCCGAGGTCGGCCAGCGCGGCGGCGAGGCCGAGCCGCGCGTCGGCCGCCCCGGGGTCGCCGGCGACGGCGCGCGCCAGCGCCGCACGGGCGTCCTCGGCGCGGCCCAGTTCGAGCAGCAGGGTGCCGAGGTTGGCACGGGCCGCCGCGTAGTCCGGGGCGAGGGCGAGGGCGGCACGGTAGCGCGCCTCCGCTGCCGCGCGCCGCCCCAGCGACTGAAGGGCGCTGCCGAGGTTGTTCAGCGCCTCCGGGAAGGCCGGGCGCAGCTCGACGGCGCGTTCGTAGCTCAGCACGGCCTCCCCCGGCCGCCCCAGCGCCTGAAGCACCGATCCGAAATTGCCGTGGTACTCGGCCACCCCGCCGCGCCGGGCGATGGCGTGGCCGATCAGCTCCGCCGCCGCCGCGTGGGCACCGATCTGGTGCGCCAGCACGCCCAGCAGGTGCAAGGCGTCGGGGTGGCCGGGCTCGGCGTCGAGGGCGCGGCGGTACAGCCCCTCGGCCCGCGGCAGGTCGCCGGCGCGGTGCGCCGCCAGAGCCTGCGCCAGCAGCGGCCCCGCCGCCCCGGTGCGCGCCGCCCCGGTGCGCGCCGGCGGGGGCGGCGGGGGCGGAGCCGGCGGGGGGGGGCCCGCCTCCGGTGCCCCGGGCCCCCGCGGGGGGGGGGCGCGCCCCGGGGCGCGGGGGGGCGCGCTTCGCCCCCAGGGGGGGGGTAGCGGGGGTGCCGCGGGGGGGGGGGGGAAG
>NZ_BAAKJB010000062.1:0-19050 GCF_059703765.1 Azospirillum sp. NS33
CGCCCCGGTGGCGACCAGCGCCGCCGCCACCGCGCCCGGCCCGGCCAGGGCGGCCAGCGCCGCGGCGCGCAGCCCCGTCACCAGCACCAGGGCCAGCGCGCCATAGGTTCCGATCCGGCTGTCGCGCATGATGGCCAGCTTGGCGTCGCGGTCGCGGCCGCCGCCGAAGCCGTCGGCGACGTCGGCCAGCCCGTCCTCGTGCAGCGCCCCGGTCATCCACACCATCGCCCCCACGGCCAACAGCGCCGCCAGCGGCGGCGTCAGGCCGGCCGCCGCCGCCAGGGCGTAGACGGCGCCGCCCAGCGCCCCCACCCCGGCGCCCACCAGCGGGAACCAGCCCATGGCGCGGCCCAGCGCGTCGGCGGCCGGATCCCGGCGCAGGCGCAGCGGCAGGCGCGTCAGGACGATGGCGGCGAAGGTGAGGTCCTCGCCCAGCGCGGCAAGGCGGGCGGCACGGCGGGGGGTGGCGGGCATTCCCCTTCCTAGCGGAAACGCCGCCGCGCTGTCACCCTTCCCGGCGGTGCCCGAACAGGCCCATGGCGTGGGCGGCGTGAAGCGCCAGCGGCGCGCCCCAGCCGACCAGCGGCACCAGGAACCAGGGGGTGCCGGGGTCGAGCACGGCGTTGGCCGGCACCACCACAACCATCACCGCGAAATAGACGATGAGGTGGTTGAGGAAGCCGCGCAGCCGACGCCGGCCCGCCGGATCGGGGGCCGGACCGGGGTCAGCCGGGGCACTCTCGTCAGGACGGGGCGTGGCCACGGCGCGCGTCCTCCTCCTCCAGCAGCGCCTTGCGCGACAGCTTGCCGATCATCGTCTTGGGGAGGCTGTCGCGGAACTCGACGATCTTGGGCATCTCGATGGGCGACAGCTTGTCCGTGAGGAAGGCGACCAGTTCCTCCCGGGTCAGCGTGCGGTCGTCGGCAACCCGGATGTAGGCCTTGACCGTCTGGCCGCGGTAGTCGTCGGGCAGCCCGGCGACCACGCACTCCGCCACCGCCGGGTGGAGGTGGATCGCCTCCTCCACGTTGCGCGGGTAGACGTTGAAGCCGCTGCACAGGATCACGTCCTTGATGCGGTCGACGATGACCGTGTAGCCGTCCTCGTCGAGGATGCCCACGTCGCCGGTGTGGAGGCGGCCGTCCACCAGCACCAACGCCGTCTCGTCGGGCCTGTTCCAGTACCCCTTCATCACCTGCGGCCCGCGCAGGCAGACCTCGCCGCGCTCGCCCGCCGGCAGCACCCGGCGCGGCTCGTCCAGGCTGACGATCTCGACGATGGTTCCCGGCAGGGGCAGGCCGATCGAGCCGGCCCGGTTCTCGGCGTTCATGGGGTTGCAGCAGGCGACCGGCCCGCTTTCAGTGAGACCGTAACCCTCCACCAGCACGCAGCCGGTGGTGCGCTCGAACGCCTGCTTCACGTCCACCGGCAAAGGCGCCCCGCCCGACAGGCAGAAGCGGATCGACGACAGGTCGTAGTCCTTCAGCCGCTTGTGGTGGTTGATCGCGGTGTAGATGGTCGGCACCGCGGGGAACAGGGTCGGCTTCTTCTTGTGGATCGTCTCCATCACCTGGTCCAGCTCGAACCGGGGCAGCATGATGATCTCGGCGCCGAGGCGGATCGACAGGTTCATGATCACGGTCATGGCGAAGACGTGGAAGAAGGGCAGCACGCCGAGCATGCGCTCCTCCCCCGGCCGGGCCTCGCTGAACCACATCCCGCTCTGCACCGCGTTGGCGTGGAGGTTGGCGTGGGTCAGCATCGCCCCCTTCGGCACGCCGGTGGTGCCGCCGGTGTACTGCAGCACGGCCACGTCCTCGCCCGGGTCGATGGCGACGGGGTCGGGTGGCGTCGCGTCGGCGACGAGGCGCGCGAACGGCACGTGGCGTGCGTCGTCCGGCACCCGCGCCCGCTCCTTGCGCTTGACCAGCGGGAACAGCCAGCTCTTGGGAAACGGCAGGATGCCGGCCATGGCGCAGACGACGATCCGCTTCGGCACGGCCGGCTCGGGCAGGCGCATCAGCTTGTCGTGCAGCACCGCCAGGTCCAGGGTGACCATGATGTCGACCCCGGCGTCGGCGAGCTGGTGCACCAGCTCGCGCTCGGCGTAGAGCGGGTTGAAGTTCACCACCGTGCCGCCCGCCTTGATCACGCCATAGAAGGCGATGACGTAGTAGGGCGTGTTGGGCAGGAACAGGCCGACCCGGTCGCCCTTGCGCACGCCCATCGCCTGGAAGCCGCGGGCGGCGCGGTCGACCAGGGCCCCCACCTCGGCGTAGGTCCAGCGGCGGCCGAGGAACTCCAGAAAGGGGCGCGCGGCGAATCGCCGCACCGCGTCGTCCAGCAGCGTGTGGAGCGGCGTCGGCGGCAGCGGCGCGTGCCAGTCGATGGCGCTGGGGTAGCGCCGCTCCCACGGGAACGGCGGCACGGTGGCGGCGGCTTCGGCCATGGTTCGCGGTCCCAACGGTTCCCGGTTTTTCCCGAACATGGCCCGTCCGGGCGGCCGCCGCAAGCGCCGGGATGCCGCCGCGGGCCCCGTTAGCGCTTGGTCCGTCAACAAAAAGACGCTGGAGACTCCGCTTGCGGTGTGCCTACTATTCCCACGGGGCGGCGTCGGGCGCGCCCGCCGCCACCTCCTGGAGTCCACGCCGCGCGCAGTGCCTGGGTCAGGGGTCGGGACCGTGTCTCACGTCGATCAGAACAGGCCGACGGCGCCGCAAGACGGCGTCGCGGTTCGCGCCCTGGTGAAGTGGTTCAACGTCGCCAAGGGTTTCGGATTCGTGGCGCCGGTCGACGGCGCTCCGGACGCCTTCCTCCACATCTCGGTTCTCCTGCGCGCCGATCTGCACGACCTCGGCGAGGGGGCGGAGGTGCTGTGCGAGATCGGCCCCGGGCCCAAGGGTCCGCAGGTGCTGCGCCTGGTCGAGGTGACCGACGCCGGCGGCGCCGCGCCGGCCCCCGCAGCGCGCCCCCCGGACGGGCCGGAGAGCGAGGTGTCGGGCACGGTGAAGTGGTTCAAGCCGGACAAGGGGTTCGGCTTCGTCACCGCCGACGACGCGGCCAAGGACGTGTTCGTCCACAAGAGCGTGCTGCGCCGCTGCCGCCTTCTGGACCTCGAACCGGGCCAGCGCGTTCACATGCGGGTGCAGGATGCGGCCAAGGGGCGCGAGGCGACCTGGCTCACCCTGCTCTGACGACGCCGGCCACGCCGGGAATGACGAGGCGCCGGCGGCAAGGCGCCCATGCGCCGCCCGGGCAGCGGTTTGCCTCGACTTCCGCGGCGGCAATTGACTAGAACCGGAAGGCCACAGTTGGCTTTCCCCGCCGTTTCCGGGCCGAAGCGCCCGCACGGCGGGGCCATAACGACCAAAGCGAGCGAAGGAATTCGACGATGGCGAGCCAGGGGGACAACAAGTGGGTCTACAGCTTCGGCGCCGGCACCAGCGAGGGCCGGGCGGACATGAAGAATCTGCTGGGCGGTAAGGGGGCCAATCTGGCGGAGATGGCCAATCTCGGCCTGCCGGTGCCGCCGGGCTTCACCATCACCACCGATCTGTGCACCTTCTTCTACGCCAACGGCCGCAAGTACCCGGACGACCTGCGCGCCCAGGTCGACCAGGCGCTGGCCCGCCTCGAGACGGCGATGGAGGCCAGGTTCGGTGATCCGGCCAACCCGCTCCTGGTGTCCGTGCGCTCGGGCGCCCGGGCGTCGATGCCCGGGATGATGGACACGGTGCTGAACCTCGGGCTCAACGACGCCACGGTCCAGGGCCTGGTGACGCGCTCCGGGGACCCGCGCTTCGCCTACGACAGCTACCGCCGCTTCATCCAGATGTACGGCAACGTCGTGCTCGGCGTCGAACACCACCACTTCGAAGACATCCTGGAATCGCACAAGCGCGACAAGGACAAGCACCTCGACACCGACCTGGTGGCCGGGGACTGGCAGGCCGTCATCGCCGACTACAAGGCGATGGTCGAGCGCGAGCTGGGGCACCCCTTCCCGCAGGACGTCCAGGAGCAGCTGTGGGGCGCCATCGGCGCGGTGTTCGGGTCGTGGATGAACGCCCGCGCCATCACCTACCGCAAGCTGCACGACATCCCGGCCGACTGGGGCACCGCGGTCAACGTGCAGTGCATGGTGTTCGGCAACATGGGGAACGACTGCGCCACCGGCGTCGCCTTCACCCGCAACCCGTCGACCGGCGAGAACCTGTTCTACGGCGAGTACCTGGTGAACGCCCAGGGCGAGGACGTGGTGGCCGGCATCCGCACGCCGCAGCACCTGACCATCGCCGGCAAGGAGACCAACAAGTCCGACCTGCCGTCCATGGAGGAGGTCATGCCGGAGGTGTTCCGGCAGCTCGACGGCGTCCGCCAGACGCTGGAGACGCATTACCGCGACATGCAGGACGTCGAGTTCACGGTGCAGCAGGGCACCCTGTACATGCTGCAGACCCGCACCGGCAAGCGCACCGCGGCGGCGGCCCTGAAGATCGCCGTGGACCTCTGCCAGGAGGGCGTGATCGACAAGGCCGAGGCGGTGAAGCGGATCGATCCGGCGTCGCTGGACCAGCTCCTCCACCCCACCCTCGACCCCAAGGCGGCGCGCACGGTCGTCGCCAAGGGGCTGCCGGCGTCGCCCGGCGCGGCGTCGGGCAAGGTCGTGTTCACCGCCGATGAGGCCGAGGCCCAGGCCGGCCTCGGCGACGCCGTCATCCTCTGCCGCATCGAGACGAGCCCCGAGGACATCCACGGCATGCACGCCGCCCGCGGCATCCTGACGACCCGCGGCGGCATGACCAGCCACGCCGCCGTGGTCGCCCGCGGCATGGGCCGGGCCTGCGTCGCCGGGGCCGGCGAACTGCGGGTGGACTACAAGACCAAGACCATGTCGGTGCGCAACGTCACGGTGAAGGAGGGCGACACCATCACCATCGACGGCTCGACCGGCGAGGTCATGCTGGGCGAGGTGCCGACCATCCAGCCCGAACTGTCGGGCGACTTCGCCGCCCTGATGGGCTGGGCCGACCAGCTGCGCCGGATGGGCGTGCGGGCCAACGCCGAGACGCCGCTGGACGCCCGCACCGCGCGCAAGTTCGGCGCCGAGGGCATCGGCCTGTCGCGCACCGAGCACATGTTCTTCGATCCCGATCGCATCCTGGCGGTGCGCGAGATGATCATCGCCGAGACCGAGGAGGGCCGCCGCAAGGCGCTGGCCAAGCTGGAGCCCTTCCAGAAGCAGGACTTCGTCGAGCTGTTCGAGATCATGGCCGGCCTGCCGGTCACCATCCGCCTGCTCGACCCGCCGCTGCACGAGTTCCTGCCCAACACCGACGAGGAGATGGAGGAGGTGGCCCGGGCGGCCGGCACCGACCCGCTGCGGGTGCACCACCGCGCCGCCCAGCTCCACGAGGCCAACCCCATGCTGGGCCACCGCGGCTGCCGCCTCGGGATCACCTTCCCGGAGATCTACGAGATGCAGGCGCGCGCCATCTTCACCGCCGTCGCCGAGGTGGAGAAGACGACCGGACAGACCGTCATCCCCGAGGTCATGATCCCGCTGATCAGCACCCGCAAGGAGCTGGACATCCTGAAGGCGGTGGTCGACAAGGCGGCCGAACAGGTCAAGGCGGCGACCGGGCAGGACTTCACCTACCACGTCGGCACGATGATCGAGCTGCCGCGGGCGGCGCTGCGCGCCGGCGAGATCGCCGAGACGGCGGAGTTCTTCAGCTTCGGCACCAACGACCTGACGCAGACCACCTTCGGCATCAGCCGTGACGACGCCGGCAGCTTCCTGCCGGACTACGAACGCGCCGGCATCCTCGAGCACGACCCGTTCGCCACCCTCGACGCCGAGGGTGTCGGCGAACTGGTGCGCATCGGCGCGGAACGCGGCCGCAAGGTCCGCCCCGGCCTGAAGATGGGCATCTGCGGCGAGCACGGCGGCGATCCCGCCTCCATCGCCTTTTGCGAGGCGGTGGGCCTGGACTACGTGTCCTGCTCGCCCTACCGCGTGCCGATCGCCCGCCTGGCCGCCGCCCAGGCGGCGCTCAACGCCGAGACGGTCCAGCGCGACTGACGGCGGCACGGAAGGCCGACGCATCCCACCCCTCCGGAGCCCGCTCCGGAGGGGTTTTTCCGTTCGGGGGATTTTTCGTCACGCCGCCGACGCCGACCGCCGGTCGTGCCCCACCCCGCCGGCGCATCGTGGTAGTATGGTAAGCGTTCTGGAGGCTGCTGGGGGGCGACCATCCATGACCACACGCACCACCATCGCATGGAGCGACGATCTCGCCACCGGGATCGAGGCGCTCGACCGGGACCACGTGGCCCTGGTCGCCCAGTTCGGACGTCTGGCCGATCCCGCGGCCGGCCACGACCGGGCGACCGTGCGGGGCCTGCTCGACACCCTGATCGCCGACGTCTGCCGCCACTTCGACGAGGAGGAGCGGCTGATGCACGAGAGCCACTATCCCGAGACTGCGGCGCACCAAGAGGCGCACGCCCTGCTGCTGAAGCAGATCAACAGCTTCGTGGCCCTGCAGGACGCCCAGCCCGAGGGATGGGCGGCCGCCCACGCCGTCGATTTCGTCGGCCGCTGGCTGGTCGAGCACATCCGCGAGGACGATCACCGCTTCGGCGCCCACCTCGCCGGGCACCCCGCCGGCCGGTGACCCGGCACCGGCGGGACCAACCGGCCAAGGTGGGGCGGTCAAGGTGGGGCGGTCATGGCGGGGCGGTCAGGGCGGGGCGGTCAGGGCGGGGCGGTCAGGGCGAGGCGGAGGGCCAGGAGGGCACGGCGAACGCCTCGGCCATGTAGTCGACAAAGACGCGGACCCGCGCCGGAAGGTGCCGGCGGTGGGGATAGACGGCGCAGATCGGCGGGCTGTCGGCGTGGTTGTGGTCGGTGAGGACGGGAACCAGCCGCCCCGCCCGCAGGTCCGCCCCGACGATGAATTCCGCGAGGCGGGCCAGGCCCATGCCCGCCAGCGCGAAGCGGTGCAGCGCCTCGGTGGTGTTCGCTTCGACCGCGCCGCGCACGCGGACGGTGTAGCGGCCACGCGGACCGTCGAACTCCCAGGCGTTGATCCCGTTCTGCGGCGCCAGGCTGAGGCAGCAGTGGTCGGGCAGGTCGGCCGGCGTCTGCGGCACGCCGTTCCGCGCGAGGTAGGACGGCGCCGCGCACACGATCCTCCGGTTGGTCGCGAGGCGGCGCGCCACCAGCCGGCTGTCGCCGAGATCCGCCACCCGGATCGCGACGTCCGCCCCTTCCTCCAGCAGGTCGGCGACGGCGTCGGAGAAGGTCAGCTCCAACTCGACCTCGGGATGACGGGCCACGAAGCCGGGGATCAACGGCACCACCACGCGGTGGCCGAAGGCCAGGGGCAGGTGCACCCGCAGCCGCCCGCGCGGCTGCGCCGAGGGCTGCACCGCCCGGTCGGCGTCGTCGAGGTCGGCGAGGATACGCCGCGCCCGCTCCGCATAGGTCCGCCCCTCCTCGGTGAGGCCGAGGCGGCGCGTCGAGCGCTGCAGCAGGCGCACGCCCAGCCGGTCCTCCAGCCGCGCCACGATCTTGCTCACGGCGGAGGGCGTCAACCCGAGGCGCCGGGCCGCGGCGGAGAAGTCGCCGTCGTCCACCACGCGCACGAACACCGCCATCGTGTCGGCCCGGTCCATCGCCCCCTCATCTGATCCAAACGGTCACAGATGTACGGATCATAACGATGCTTATCGGAAGGCGCGGCATAAATTAACGTCGTCCTGTCGAGCAATGGAGGGACGACGATGGACACGGTGCGGCTGCTTCCCCTGGCGAGCCCCGACCTGGAGCGCGCGGCGCGCGCCCACCGCAACGCCGGACTCGGCCGGCTCCTGGCGCGGGCTGCGGCCTCGCTGGCCGGCGGCCTCGCGCGGATGGCCCGGATGGCCCGGATGGCGCAGGGCGGGCGGTCACGTTCAGGACGGATGACCGGCAATGGAATTGCGGCGTGCGCGGTGCGGACACGCGGCGTCGCCGGGTCGTCGCGACACATCTGAACAAACGGCGCGCGCCCCGCATCCGTGGTTGAATATCGGCCGGTCAGAGCGAACACTGCCCCGCCCCTTCCACCCCCCGGACGACGATGCGCGCACCGAGCCTGAGGACGACCGTGACCACGACCGTGGCGGCGCTGGCGTTCGGCGCCGCCCTGATCGGCGGCGCGCTGGTCGGGGCCGAGGCGGAGGCCGGGGCGCCGTGGCGCACCATGGTGCTGTCGGCCGCCCTGCTGGCGGCCGCTGTCAGCGGCCTCGGCTGGATCGCCGCGGATCGGATCGCACGGCCGCTGGGCGCCCTCACCCTCGCCGCCGACCGCCTGCGCGAGGGCCGGCGAGCCGGTGGAGGGGCGGTCGGCGGGGGGGCGGTCGGCGGGGGGGTGGCGGAGGTCCGCCGCCTCGCCGCCTCCCTCGACGCGCTGGCCGCCGATCTCGACGCCCAGACGCGCGCCACGGCGGACAGCGAGGAGCGTTTCCGGGCGTTGGCCGAGGCCATGCCGGCCATCCTGTTCATCACCGACCCGAGCGGCCACACCACCTATCTCAACCCGCAGTTCGGGCGGTTCACCGGCCGCTCCACCGCCGACATGATGGGTGCCGGCTGGCTGTCGGTGCTGCACCCCGACGACCGGGTGCGCACCGCCGCCGCGTGGGCCCAAGCGGTCCGCTCCGGCACGGACTACGAGATCGAGTACCGCTTCCGGCGCCACGACGGCGCGTGGCGGTGGTTCCTCGTCCGCGGCGTGCCGCAGCGCGACGCCGACGGGCGCATCCTGCGGTGGCTCGGCATCTGCACCGACGTCCACGAGCGGCGCCGCGCCGACCAGGCGCTGCGTGACAGCGAGGAGCGTCTGCGCCTCGGCGCCCAGGTGGCCGGCTTCGGGACCTTCGAGTGGCGGGCGGCGGAAGACCGCCACCTCTGGTCGGCCGAGCTGCGCCACATCGTCGGCCTCGCGCCGGACGAGCCGGTGACGCTCCAGCGGTGGCTCGCCCTGGTCCATGGCGACGACCGGCCGCGCGTCGCCGCGGCCATCGCCGACCTCCTGACTCCCGGCAACACGGCGACGGTCGACCTGGAGCACCGCATCCTCCGCCCTGATGGCGAGACCCGCTGGCTGCACGCCTGCTGGCGAACCTTCCCGGTGCCGGCGCTCGGCGGAGTCAGCGACCGGGTGGTCGGCGTCGTCCGCGACGTCACCGAGCGGCGCCTGGCCGACGCGGCGCAACGGCGGGCGCGGGCCGAGATGCTGCACGCGTCGCGCCTCAGCCTGATCGGCGAGGTCGCCTCGACCATCGCCCACGAGGTCAACCAGCCGCTGGGCGCCGCCGCCAACTTCCTGGAGGTCGCGCGCGCCATGGCCGGCGCGGGGCCGCTCGCCGAGGTCCTGGCGCGGGTTCACGGCGAGGTGACCCGCGCCACGGACACCGTGCGCAAGGTGCGGTCCTTCGCCGCCGACCGCGCCCTCGAGCCGCGCCCCGAATCCTTGCCGGCCCTGCTGAGCGACGCCGCGTCGCTGGCCTTGCTGGGCGATCGCGGCGACGGTGTCACCGTCGCCTACGCCCTGGCCGAGGAGGCGCAGACCGTTCTCGTCGACCGGGTGCCGTTCCAGCAGGTGATCGTGAACCTGGTCCGCAACGCCGCGGAGGCCATGGCCGGCGCGGCGCGCAAGGAGATCCGCATCGTGGCGACGGCCGTGCCGGAGGCCGGCATGGCGGAGATCGCCGTGGCCGACACCGGCCCCGGCATCGCCGCCGACCTCCTGCCGCGCCTGTTCACCGCCTTCACCACCACCAAGCCGGACGGCACCGGCCTCGGCCTCTCCACATCCCGGTCGATCGTCGAGGCCCATGGCGGGCGGCTGTGGGCCGAGGCGCCGGCGGAGGGTGGCGCGGTGTTCCGCCTGAGGGTGCCTCTCGCCATGGGTGCCGCTCATGGCTGAACGCCTCCCCGCGCCCCGCCCGGCCGGCCGCGGGCCGGTCCACGTGGTCGACGACGACGCACCATTCCGCGAGTCGCTGGCGCTGATGCTGGAAACCAGCGGCTACCATGTGCTCGCCCACGCCGACGGCCGGAGCTTCGTCGCGGCCCTGGAGGGCGCTCCGGCAGGGTGCGCCCTGGTCGACGTCGCGATGCCCGGCCTCGACGGGCACGCCGTCCAGCGCCTTCTCGGGGCGCGCGGCCTGACCATCCCGGTGGTGGTGATGACGGGACGGGCCGACGTGCCCACCGCGGTGCGGGCGATGAAGGCGGGCGCGGTGGACTTCATCGAGAAGCCGTTCGACCTCGACACCCTCTGCGCCGCCGTGGACGCCGCCCTCGCCCGCGCGACGGCGCCGCCGGAGGACCCGGAGCTGGCCGGGTTCCGGGAGCGCCTGGCCAGCCTGACCGAGCGCGAGCGCCAGGTGCTCGACGGGGTGGTGGCCGGGCATCCCACCAAGGTCATCGCCTTCCAGCTCGGCATCAGTCCCCGCACCGTCGATGCCCACCGCGTGCGGATCGGCGACAAGCTCCGGGTCACCGGCCTGCCCAATCTGGTGCGGATGGCGCTGGCGGCCGGCGTGACGGGGTCCCGCCGTTAGGTATGTCTACGCAATGAACGGGGCGGCGCGGCATTCTAAGGTGTCCGCCTAGGGTGTCCGCGGCACGGGATGCCGGACGGGTCCGCGGCTGTCGGAGGCCGCGGCTGATCACGGAGCGCGCGATGACGGTGGTGATCGTCGAGGACGACGATGGGTTGCGCGAGTCCCTGCAGCTTCTCCTCGCCTCCAACGGATACCGGACACGCGCCTACGCCTCGGCCGAAGCGTTCCTTGCCGCCGATGGCGGCAGCGGCGCCTGCACCTTCCTGCTCGTCGACCAGCATCTCGACGGCATGACCGGCATGGACCTGCTGCACCGCCTCGCCGGCGGCGGCGCTCCCCTGCCCCCCGCCGTCCTGGTGTCGGCCCGCCTGACGGCCGCCCTGGCCGCCGAGGCAATGGCCGCCGGCGCGACGCGGGCGCTGGAGAAGCCCCTCGCCCCCGGCACGCTGCTGGCCCTGGTGGCCGGCACCGCCACGCCCGGGCCGGAGTAGGTAGTCCTACCTACGCAGAGATACGAATACGCCCCCGGCGGCGATTCTGCTTCAGTGTGCCGGCGCGCCACGCCCGCCGGCGGGGGCTCCGCCGGATGTCCGCGCCCTGGCGTTCATCCTCTGGGAAGGAAGAAACGGACGATGCGGGACAACGGCCCGATCACCCGACGGGAAGTCGAGCTGGCGGAGGATTCGCTGCTGGTGTCGCGGACCGACGCCGACGGGCGGATCGTCTTCGCCAACGCGGCCTTCGTGGCCATCAGCGGGTTCACCGAAGAGGAGCTGCTCGGGTCGCCGCACAACATCGTGCGCCATCCCGACATGCCGAAGGCGGCCTTCGCCGACCTGTGGGAGACCGTCAAGGACGGCCGCCCGTGGGAGGGTCTGGTCAAGAACCGGTGCAAGAACGGCGACCACTACTGGGTGCGCGCCAACGTCACCCCGGTCGAGGAGGGCGGCGCCGTTGCCGGCTTCATCTCCATCCGCACCAAGCCCTCCCGCGCCGAGATCGCGGACGCGGAGCGCGCCTACGCCGCGCTGCGCGACGGCGCGGCGGGACTGTCGCTGCGCGACGGTGCGGTCGTGCGCACCGGCCTTGGCAACCGCCTGGCCACCCTCGCGCGCAGCGTCTCGGGACGCCTGGTTCTGGCGTTCGCCGCCGTCATCGCCATGATGATCCTGGTCGGCGCCGTGGACCTCCAGGGCATGAAGGACACCGCCGCCAGCCTGCGCCAGGTCAAGGACGAGCGGGTGGCGCCGCTGCGCGACCTGAAGATCATCTCCGACGCCTACGCCGTCTTCGTCGTCGACGCCTCGCACAAGGTGCGCAACGGCAATTTCGACTGGGCGGACGGAACCGCCGCGGTGGAGAACGCCAACCGCGCCATCACCGCCCAGTGGACCCGCTTCGCCGCCGGCTCCTTTGTCGGCGCGGAGGCCGCCCTGGTGGCCGAGGTCACGCGCCTGAAGGCGCCGGCCGACACCCTCGTCGGCGACCTCGCGGCGCTGTTCGCCGCCCGCGACTCCGCCGGCCTCGACGCCCTGGTGCGCGACCGGCTCTACCAGACCATCGACCCGCTGACCGACCGCATCAGCGCCCTGGTGGACCACCAGCTCACCACCTCCGAAACGGTCGCCGAGAACGCCGAAGCGCATTTCGTGGTCCTGGCCTGGGGGACGGTGGTGCTGATCGCCGTCAGCGTCGCCATCACCATCGCCTTCGCCGTGGTCCTGAT
The DNA here is from genome assembly GCF_059703765.1 of Azospirillum sp. NS33. Lineage (NCBI taxonomy): Bacteria > Pseudomonadati > Pseudomonadota > Alphaproteobacteria > Rhodospirillales > Azospirillaceae > Azospirillum > Azospirillum sp. NS33. The sequence continues at coordinate 12,351 of NZ_BAAKJB010000062.1, forward strand.
CCGCTCGGTGCGGCGTCCGCTGAGCCGGCTGGAGGTGCATTTCGACTCCGTCGCGCGCAGCGCCTTCAGCCGGAGCATCGAGGTCCCGGCCACCGCCGAGTTCCGCCGCACCTACGCCCAGCTCCGCGCCCTGCGCGCGCGCCTGGCCTACAACATCCTGGAGACGCGCGAGACCGAGGCGCGCAAGAAGGAGGAGATGCGCAAAGCCCTGCTCGACACCTGCCGGGCGGTGGAGGACGACCTCGACCTGACCTGGATCGACGTCGATCGGTCCAGCCAGCGCGTGGGCGCCGGCATCACCCACCTCATGGACTCGCTGACGGTGGTTCGTGACAGCACGCTGGTGGTCTCCTCCTCGGCCGAGCAGGCCAGCTCGAACGCCGCCAGCGTGGCCGCCGCGACCGAGGAGCTGAGCGCCGCCGGGGGCGAGATCGCCCGTCAGGCCGCCCGGTCCAGCACGGTCGCCCGGCGCGCCGTGTCCGGCGCCCGCGACGCCGCGGTCGCCATCGAGCGCATGGAGACGGCGACCGCCGACATCAGCCACGTGGCCACCCTGATCGCCTCCATCGCCGGCCAGACCAACCTGCTGGCGCTGAACGCCACCATCGAGGCGGCGCGCGCCGGCGAGGCCGGCAAGGGCTTCGCCGTGGTCGCCACCGAGGTCAAGAACCTGGCCGGACAGACGGCCAAGGCGACCGAGGAGATCGCCGCCCAGATCGCCGGACTGCGGACCACCGTGGCCACCAGCGTGTCGTCCATCCGCACGGTGATCGGCGTCATCGAGGAGATCGACGAGGCCGCCGCGGCCACCGCCGCCGCGGTCGAGCAGCAGACCGCAGCCAACGCCGAGATCGGCCGCAGCGCCGCCGACTCCGCCGAGGGCGCCACCCAGGTGTCGGGCAGCGTCATGCGCATCCGCGACCAGTCCACCGCCATCACCGCCGTCGCCGAGGACGTGAGCACCCGCGTCGCCGAGACCCAGCGGGTGGTGTCGGACCTGAAGCGGCGCCTGATCGTCGCGCTGCGCCAGTCGGTGGCGGGCGACCGCCGGGTGACCGACCGCATCCCCTGCGACGTCCCGGTCGGCCTCTCGGCCGCCGGCCGTTCGACCCGGACGACCCTTCTGGACCTCTCGCTGGAAGGGTTCCTGATCGACTCCACCGGGCTGCCGAGCCTGCGCGAGGGCGACCGCATCGAGCTGACCCTCCCCGAGGTGGGCACGCTGCCCGGCTTGGTCGCCGGCACCAGCGACCTCGGCCTCCACGTCGCGCTGGGCGACGCGGGGGCGGCGCAGATGGTCAAGCTCGAGCGGTACTATCAGGCCATGATCGCGGCCGACTCGCGCTTCATCGACGCCGCCCAGGCGGCGGCCGCCAAGGTGTCGGAGGCCCTGTCGCAGAGCCTCGCCCGGCGGGAGATCGCCGAGGAGGACCTGTTCTCGACGGCGCTGACGCCGGTCGCCGGCAGCGACCCGGAGCAATACCTCGCCCCCTTCACCGCCGTGACCGACCGGCTGCTGCCGGCGATCCAGGAGCCGCTGCTGGGGCTCGACGCCCGGATCGAGTTCTGCGCCACCGTCAACGCGATCGGCTACCTGCCGACCCACAACGCCAAGTACGCGCAGCCCCAGAAGCCCGGCGACGCCGCGTGGAACGCCGCGAACTGCCGGAACCGCCGCGTCTTCGCCGACCGGGCCGGGCTGGCCGCCGCCCGCAACACCCGGCCGTTCCTCCTGCAGGCCTATCGCCGCGACATGGGCGGCGGCCGGGTCGTCCGCCTGAAGGAGGTCGACGCGCCGGTGACCGTCAATGGCCGTCACTGGGGCGCGCTGCGCCTCGCCTTCCGCGCCTGAGCCGCGGCCGGAGGGCGGCCGCCGGCCGGCGTCAGCCGGTCCGCATCTCCTTGACGAAGCGGTCGACCTGGCCGTCCAGGGCCTTCACCTGGTCGGCCACCGTGGCGGAGGCGTCGAGCACGCTGCGCGCCGAGTGGCCGGCGTCGGCGGCGGCGCGGGCCACGGTGTCGATGCTGGTGCGGACGTGCCGCGTGCCGTCGGCCGCCTCGCTCACGTTGCGGGCGATCTCGCGGGTGGCGGCGCTCTGCTGCTCGACCGCGGCGGCGATGGTGGTGGCGATCTCGTTGATCGAGCGGATGGTGCCGGCGATGGCCCGGATGGCGGTCACCGAATCCTGGGTGACCGCCTGCATCCCGGCGATCTGCTGGCTGATCTCCTCGGTCGCCCTGGCGGTCTGGTTGGCCAGGCTCTTGACCTCCTGGGCGACCACCGCGAAGCCCTTGCCGGCCTCCCCGGCGCGCGCCGCCTCGATCGTGGCGTTCAGCGCCAGCAGGTTGGTCTGGCTGGCGATGTCGGAGATCAGGTCCACCACGTCGCCGATGCGGCCGGCGGCGGTCGCCAGCCCCTCCACCGTGTGGTCCGTTCGCTCGGCCTCGTCGGCCGCCTGCCGGGCGATGCGGCTGGAGGCCTGCACCTGGCTGCCGATCTCGTGGATCGAGGCCGACAGCTCCTCGGTGGCCGCCGCCACCGCCTCGACGCTGCCCGCCGCCTGCTCCGACGTGGCGGCGGCGGTCGCCGCCTCGCCCGAGGTCTGCTCCGCCGTGCGGGTCATGCGCGCGGCGACGTCCTGCATCTCGCCCGCGGCGTGGGACACCCGCTCCAGCAGGCTGCGCACGGTCTCCTCGAAGCCGTCGGCCATCTCCAGCATCGCCCGGCGCCGGTCGCGGGCGGCCCGTTCGCGCTCCTCCTCGGTGCGCCGGCGCTCCTCCTCCAGGGCCCGGGCGTTGTCGCGGAAGACGGCCAGGGACAAGGCCATGCGGGCGATCTCGTCGCGTCCGCCGGACGGCACCGGCGCCGCCAGATCGCCCTCGCTGATCCGGGCCATGGCGTCGGTCAGCCGGCCCAGGCGCAGCACGATGCCGTTGCGCACGATGAACCAGCCCACCAGAAGCACCGCCGCGATGCCCGCCACCCCGAGGACGATCATCACGGTGCGGGCCAGGGCGGTGGCCGCGCGCGCCTGGTGCGAGGCCTGCTCCATGGCGGCCTCGGCGGCGGCGGCGATGGCGGCCACGTGCTCCGACAGCACCAGCGTGCCGGCGCGGATGGTCTCGTCGAGCCCCTGGGCGGCCGCGATGTGGCCCAGCTCCGCGCCGCGCCGGGCGAACAGCCCGTCGTCGCCCTGGCCGATGCCGGCGAGCCGGGCGGCCGCGGTGCGCAGATCGGCGGCGGCGGCCGAGCCGGTGTTGCGGACGCCGGCGGCGGTCATCGCCTCGACCGCGGACGTGAAGGAGGCCCGCTGCTGCGACAGCTCGTAGGCGGCGGACTCGTTGGCGGCCGTGGCGATCAGCCCGGCCATGAGGTTGGCCTCGCCGCGCAGCTCCAGCGCCGCGCGCAGCGCCTCCACCTCGTTGCTGAAGAGGCTGGCGACCTGCTCGCCGGTGCGGGTGATGGTGTCGCCACTGCCCATCATCAGGTTGAAGGCGGACTCGTCGGCCAGCGTCGACAGCACGGTGAGCAGGTCGTCGCGCACCGCGATCATGTCCTTGACGATGCCGGTGCGGCGGTCGCGCAGCGCCTCGCTCTGCCCGGGCGAGCGCACGCCTCCGGCCAGCTCCTCGGCGCGCAGGGCGAACAGGTCGTCGCGCCCGGCGCCGTAGCCCAGCAGAAGGTCCACGATCAGCGTGGCGTCCTGCGCCGGCTGGCCGGAGGGCAGGTCGCCCACCCCCAGGCGCAGCCAGCGGGCGGTCGCCTCGAACCGTTCGCGCAGCGGGGCCAGCGCGGCCGGGTCGGGCACCGTGGCGGCCTCCAGCAGCAGCGCGACCGCGAGGTTGGCATCGGCGGACAGGGTGAGCGAGGCCTGGACCGCGCCGACCTGCACGTCGATCAGGGTGCGGATCGCCTCGTCGTTGTTCTGCAGGGCGGTCGCGGCGCCGTCGTGCATGGACGCCGCGGCCTCCTCGACCACCGCGGCGGACCGCCGCAGGACGTCGGCGTGGTGGGCCTTGGACAGCTCCAGCAGGCGCGCGCGGTCGGCTCGGGTGCTGGCCAGATCGGTCACCGTGGTGGCGAGCCCGGCCAGGGCGACGCGCATGCCCTCGACCGCCTGGGCGGCGTCATCGACCGCCGGCATGCCCAGCTCGCGCAGGCCGGCCAGCGCCATGGCGACGGTCTGCGACTGCTCCTCGATGCGGGCCTTCAGGGCCTCGCGGTCCAGGCTGGTCTCCGCCGTGCGCAGGGCCGGGGCCAGTTCGCCCAGGCGCACCGCGCCGATCTCCAGCTGCCGCGACAGGGCCAGCGCACGCGCCCCCCGCTCGGTGATCGCCGCGACGCTGGCGTCGATCTGCACGTAGGAGCCGTTGGCGACGAACGCCGCCGCCACGGTGAGCGCCGCGCTGACCCCGAACGCCGCCAGCAACTTGATGCCGATGCTGAGGCCCCCGGCCCCCGCCGTTCCCGACCGGATACCCGCCATGACCGTTTCCTCCGGAGTGGGGCCGATTGTTCCCGGCCCTGTTGTCGTTGAGCGGCTCAACCCTTGGGGCCGGCCGGGGCGTCCGCCGGTTCGGCGGCGCCGTCCGCGCCCAGGACCGAGACGAAGACGTCGTCCCATCCCTGGGTGTCGCCGGGGCCGAACCGCAGGGCCGCGCCGCCGAGATCGGTGAGGCCGACCAGGGCCGTCAGCAGGGCCTCCCGCGTCGGTTCCCCCGGCAGCCGCGCCAGGGCCTGCACCACCATCCGGCCGACCGCGTAGCCTTCCAGGGACACCGCGTCGACGGGCGCCTCATCCGGCAGCGCCGCCATCGCGGCGCGGTGGGCGCCGACCAGCCGCGGTGCGGCGGGCCCCGGCGGCGGCACCACGCGGCTGACGGTCACGCCCGCCGCGGCCGGCCCGAGGGCGGCGGCGAGGCCGGCCGGACCCGCCGCGGACACCGCCGCGAACGCCGGCACGGGGTCGAGGCGCCGGGCCAGCGCGACGAAGGCGGCGCAGGGCTCGTACGCGCCGATCATCACCACCGCATCGGCCTTCGCCTTGCGGACCGCCAGCAGCGCCGCGTTCACCGCCGTGGTGTTGCGGGCGAAGGCGCCGCGGGCGACCAGCGGCAGGCCGCGCGCCTCCATCGCCGCCTCCACCCCGGCCAGCCCGGCGCGCCCGAAGGCGTCGTCCTGGTAGAGGATGGCGACGCGACCGGCGCCCAGCTCCCCGGTCAGGTGCGCCACCAGGGCCGCGGTCTCCTGGTGCAGGGACGGCCGCAGCGTGACGGCGATGTGGCGCATCGGGTTGCGCAGGGCGGCCGCGCCGCCGAGCGGTCCGACGAAGGGCACCCCGGCCGCCTCGGCCAGGGGCAGCGCCGCGCCGGCGGCGGCGTCGCCGACCGCACCCACCAGCGCGAACACCCCGTCCTCGTTGATCAGGCGGCGGGTCTCCTCCGCCGCCCGGGCCGGCTCGTAGCCGTCGTCGCGGCTGGTCAGCTCCAGGCGGCGCCCGTGCACCCCGCCGTCGGCGTTGGCCTCGGCGAAGGCCGCCAGGATGCCGGCCCGCATGCTCCGCCCCAGCGCCGCCGCCGGCCCCTCCAGGGCGGCCGACTGGCCGAAGACGATGCGGTCGGCGTGCACCCCGGGATCGGCCTGCGCCACGCCGGCCACCCCCAGGAGAACGCCGAGCGCCAGCCCAGCGACGCGCCGCTTTCGCCCCATCCCGCCCCCCCATCCGTCGTTCGGCGGCACCGCAACACGCCGCATCGTCAATCATCCGTGCAAGAAATTAAACGAACTCTTAACGAGCGGGAATACCCATATTCGTGGGGGGCTGTCGGCGACCCGGCCGGCGGTCGCGCGCCGCGCACATGGCGCTTGCATCGCTGCCGCATCGTCGCTATGGTCCGCGCCCGACGCCGCAGTAGCTCAGGGGTAGAGCAACTGATTCGTAATCAGTAGGTCGAGAGTTCGAATCCCTCCTGCGGCACCAGTTTCGAAGGCCCCGGACCGGCGCACGGTCCGGGGCCTTTGCGTGTGGCGCTCCCTGTGCGTGCGGCGCTCCGTGTCCATTCCATGCCGGGTGCCGGCGAGGGCGCGCCCCGCCCCGCCCCGCCCCGCGATCAGCCGGGCTTGCGGCCGACGACGCGCATGTCGCGGGGCTCGCGCAGCTTGAACTGGGCCGGCTCGCGGCGCAGATCGGCGAGGCCGGCGGCGGCCATGACCTGGGCCAGGGTTTCCGGCGTGTAGCCCCAGCGGTGCACCATCAGGGGGTCGCGCCATTTGGGGTCGCCGTAGAACACCCACATGGTGCGCTGGCCCCGCCCGTCGGCCTGGCCCATGGCCACGGGGTCCTGGAGGAAGAGCTCGCACGCCGTGCGCAGGTTCGGGCATTCCAGCACCATGCGGCCGCCGGGCTTCAGCACGCGCACCCACTCGCGCAGCACGTCCTCGACCTCCCAGCGCCAGAAATGCTCGATGACGTGCACCGCCAGCACCTCGTCGACGCTGGCGTCGGCAAAGCCGGTGAGCTGGTGGAGGTCGCACAGCACGTCGGGCCGCACCCCGGCCCGGCTCGGGGCGATGTCGACGTTGACGTAGCCCGGCAGCAGCTTGTCGCCGCACCCGAGGTTGAGGCGGACCGCGCCGGACCGCTCGGCCGGCGCGGCGGACGGGGGCGCGGCGGACGGGGGCGCCGCCGCCGGGCCACCG
>NZ_BAAKJB010000063.1:0-18378 GCF_059703765.1 Azospirillum sp. NS33
CCGCTTCGTCTTCTTCTCGATCTTGGCCATCCGGCCGCGCGTCGCATCCGTCCACATACGAAGCTTGAATCATAACACAACGCCAAGGCCAACCGTTTTCAAACGGTCTCTAAGAACAGGGCGGGGCACAGAGCACGGGAAGTCCGGATTGATTGCTGCTATTCGTGATGTTCGGAATAGGCAGTTCGCCCATAGTCTACCTGGCAAGGTGACAATCGGGCGTAAATTTTTCCGGAAGGATCTTGCTTGCTTGATAGATTACAGCATAAAGCTGACAGATCCGCTCTGTAGAGCAACAGGGGTCACGTCCGTGTCAGTTGAGAATGACAAAGAGATCTGGCACAGACGCGGCCGTGTATTCTGGAGCCATCAAACGATGCCGCTCGATCTCCTCCCGTCAGAGCGTTGAAGTCCGCAACATTGCAGCTTCAGGAATCCAGTCGGGTCCGGCGGCCACGCTGGCTTGGATCACCACCCGCACATACGGGTTGGGCCTACAGGGCAATCCGGGTCTGGATTGAGTCGTATTCGGCCCGCAGCCCGCCGGCTCCATCCCGTTCGATCAGGCCGGCCGAGACCAAACCCGCGACATCGGCGTGGACGTTGCGGTAGTCCCGACCCAATGCCTTGGCCAGGGCGTTGATGCTGGCCGCGGGATGGCGGTGCAGGTGACGGAGGAGTTCCAGCCGCTTGGCCGTCAGGGTCCGGGTCAGGGTGTCCCAATCGGCGAAGTTGACCGAGGCTTCGGCCGTGACGGCCTCACCCCGTTCGGCCCCATGGATGGCATCAAGGATTTCCCCCGAAAGCTCCCGCCACGTCTTTCCAACGGTGATTTTGAGGTCGGTCACAGCGGTTCTCCCCGGATGGTTTCCACGTCGCAGGTGAAATCCTCAAACAGACGGTCGATGGTCGTGAAATCGTAGGGGGTTTCGACCCCGTTGAGGTGCCGGTGATCGCCCTTACCCCGTTCGTTGTCGTACCCGACCACCCGCTCCCCGTCCCGGCCATAGAAGACGCTGTACTTGTACCGGTGCAGGCACGGCGGGACCGAGAACCCTTCCGGCAACAGCCACACCCGGACCTGGATAATGGCTCCGTCCGGCAGCACGAACTTGACGTTGCGGAGGGGTATGGCTTTCGACACGACGCACACTGTAGCGGGCCTCGATTATGGTGTCAAGCCACATATGGCGTCACGACACATATCCGTACCGGTCTGTATGGGCTCGCCAGGGGTCCCGATCCGGGGGTACAGCTCGGGGGTCCAAACCTCACCGACCTCCTCGGTAACGTGCTGAGAAGTAAGGAAAATTGGTCTGCCCGGCAAATCCCCTTGGAGACGCCACACGCCATGATGCGTGTTGAGCAGGCTTTGGGGGATGCGCTCCGGGTAGCCGAGGATCGTCATGACGCGGACGAGACGCGCCAAGCCGACCGTGTCCCGGCCGGTTTCCAGCGCGTCGACCGACGTCCGGGGTCGTTCCCGCCCGCTGCGCGCCCACGTCCATCGTCAGGTTCCGGCGCAGCCGCGCCAGACGCACCCTCTGGCCCAGCGTGCGCAGTGCGTCCGCCTCGTCGCCACTGAGCAGGACGTTCCGCGCCATCGGATGCCTCCACGACCCATTAAGGCAGATGATGTGCCCTGCAGGACCCGTGGTCGCAGGGGCCACACCACCATGGCAGCGTCACCGCGCGCCCACCTCCGCCTCCAGCGCCGCCCGCACGGTTGCGACCACCGTGCCCCAATCGCCGGGGCGCGGCTGACGGAACAGGCGCATGGTGGGGTACCAGGGGGTGCCGTTGCCCGCGGCCATCCAGCGCCAGTCGCAGGCGGAGGGCAGGATCGTCCAGACCGGGCGGCCCAGCGCGCCGGCCAGATGGGCGGGCGCGCTGCAGGAGCTGATCACCAGGTCCAGCCCCTCCATCACCGCGGCGGTGTCGGCGAGGTCGTCGAGCGCCGCGCCCACGTCGCGGACGGCCGCCGGCAGCGGTGCCCGCAAGCGCTCCAGGTCGCGGCGCCCGGCGCCGGTCTGAAGGAGCACCGGCGCCACCCCCTCCACCTCCAGCAGGGGCAACAGCGCCTCCAGCCCGGGGGAACGCCGGGCGTCGTCGCGAAACTCGGGGTTGCCGGCCCACACCAGCCCGACCCGCAGCCGGGTGCCCGGCGGCGGCGGTCCCAGACGGTCGCGCCAGCGCGCCAGCAGCGCCGGCTCCGCGGCCAGATAGGGGATGGCGGCGGGCACCGTCGCCGCGGTGGTGCCGAGACGGTGCGGCAGGCCGAGCAGGGCGGTGTGCAGGTCGTGGGGCGGCGGCGCGGCGGCGCGCCCCACCACGCCGTCGACGCCGGGCAGGGTGGCGAACAGACGCACCAGCGCGTCCGCGCAGTGGACGACCACCCGTGCGCCGCGGCGCCGCAGGAGCGGCGCGTAGCGGACGAACTGGATGGCGTCGCCCAACCCCTGCTCGTCGTGGACCAGGATGGTGCGCCCGGCCGGGTCGCCGCCGTCCCACGCCGGCGAGTCCAGACCCCGGGGCGCCACCGGCGCGCCGCTCAGCCGGGTGCGCCATTCGTACTCCGCAAACCCCGCCGCGAGGTCGCCGCGCAGCAGCAGGCAGGACGCCTGCATCATGTGCGCCTCGGCGTGGTCGGGCACGCGCTCCAGGATATGGCGGCACTGCTCCTCGGCCTCCTCGAAACGCTGGCGGGTCCGCTGCGCCAGGGCGAGGTTGAGTCGGGCGTCGACGAAGTCCGGCGCCACCGCCACGGCACGCCGCAGCACCCGCACGGCCTCGGCCTCCCGCCCGGGACGTTGGCACAGCGCCAGCCCGATGTTGCTGAGAATCCCCGGCTCCTCCGGCGCCAGCGCCAGGGCGCGGCGGCCGGCGAGGACCGCCGCCTCCGGGCGGTCCAGGTTCTTCAGGGCGACGGCCAGGTTGGCGTGGGACCGATGCTCGCCGGGGTCGCGGCGGATCAGGGCGCGCAGCGCCGCCTCCGCCTCGGCGAAGCGGCGCAGCACGAGCAGCGCGTGGGCCAGCTTGAAGAGATGATGGGTGCCCTCGGCGTCCAGCGTGGCGCAGCGGCCGAGCGGCGCCAGCGCCTGGGCCAGGGCCGGGCGGTCCAGCGCCAGCTCGGCCAGCGCGTGCCACGCCTCGATCGACGCCGGGTCCAGCGCGGTGGCGGCGCGCCCGGCCGCCACCGCGCGCTCGGCGCGGCCGGCCTCCTGGTGCGCCCGTGCGGCGTCCAGCAAGGCGGCGGCGTCGGCAACCGGCGGCGGGGCGAGCCACCCGAGCGCGCGGAAACGATCGATCCTGTCGCGCACCCGTGCCGGGTGGCCCGCGCCGACGGGACAGGGGACCAACCCGGTCCACACCCCCGGCACGCCCCCCGCCTCCAGGGTGCCGGTGGCGTAGAAGCGCTCCAGCCGGTGCTGGTTGGCCTCGGCGTCGCGGTCGAAGGCCGCGATCATCTCGCGGTGGGCGTAGGCCGCCATCTTCTCCCGGAAGCGGGCGACGCCGCCCATCCAGGTGAAATGCCAGCCGGCGTCCGCCACCGCGCGGCCGATCCCCTGCTTGGCCAGGTAGCGGGCGCGGTTGGCGCCGATGCGCCGGATCAGCGCCCAGGGCGCGGCGGCGGCGCCCAGCCACGGCTCCGGCGCCCGGCGGTCGAGGAAATACAGGAACTGGTCGAGCCGGGGGGCGGACAGGCCCAGGGCGTCGCCGGGTTCCCGGGTCAGCCGCGTGACCGTCTCGGCGCGCACGATCTCGTCGGCGTCGGACACCAGGATCAGGTCGTCCGGGGCACAGCCGGTGAGGCCGCGCAGGATCGCGTCGCGCTGGTGCGCCTCGCGCCGCCAGGCGAACCCGCCGGGATCATCCTCGACCACGACATGGATGATCCGGTCCGCGTGGGCGGCGAAGCGCGCCCGGTTCTCGGCGAAGTGCAACGGCTTGGGCGTGCCGGCGTGGGTGAAGGTGGCCTCCACCAGCACGAAGCGGTCCACCACCGGCGCCAGCTCGTCCAGGCGGACGTCGAGCAGGTCCAACTCGTTGCAGAAGGGAAAGCAGTCGTAGACGCGGCGGCGCCGCGCCACGGCGGGCACCGCCGCCGGGACGGGCTCCAGACCGGCCGCGGTGTAGGCGAGCCAGGCGTCGTAGCCGCGCAGCGCCGCCCAGACGCCGGTGCGCGTCTCCTCGTCGGTGTGGGTGAGGCCGAGCATGCCGTCCACCACGGCGATCATCGCCCGCGCCTCGGCCTGCCAAGCCGGGTCGGCGGTCCGCGCCGCTCCCGCCCGGGCGCCCGCGTTCAGATGGGCGCCCAGCGCGGCCATCAGCTGGCGCAACGCCTCGGCGATGCTGGCGGCGATGCTGGCGGCGATGTCGCCCGCCGCAGGGTCCGCGGGCGCCCGCCCCATGCCCTGCAGCCACGACCGCCACTCCGCCGCCAGCGCCGCCCAACCCGGGCGCGCCTGGGCGGCGTCCACCTGGGCGCGCAGGCGGGCGTCGGTGCCCCGCGGGTCCGACCGCAACGCCCCCAGCTCCGCCCCGACCGCGTCGGCGAAGCGCCGGGCGTGCTCCGCCGGGTCGGCGGGCACGTCGATCAGCCGGGCCAGGCCCGCGGCGGTCTCCGGCAGGGCGCCGAGCCGGCTCGACACGACCAGGCATCCGGCGGCCAGCGCCTCCATGACGGCGATGCAGGAGGTCTCGGGGAAGCGGTTGGGGTAGGCCAGCACGCTCGCCTCGCGCAGGGCGGCGGCCAGCGCCTCCTGCCCCAGCGGCCCCACCAACTCCACCCCCTCGGTGGCGCGGCAGCGCCGGTACAGATCGGCGTAGGGGTCGCGCTCGCGCGGGACGCCGTAGCCGTCCAGGCCGGAATACACGCGGACGCGGACCGCGGGCGCCCCGGCGCGGATCAGCGGCACGCTGTCCAGAAGCACGTCGAGGCCGCGGAACGGTGCGCTGGTGTAGGCCAGCACCGGCGGCCAGGCCTTCGCCGCGGCGATGTCGGTGCCCTCCGGAAACAGACCGGCGAAGGCCGGGGCGGCGGCGTTGCGCAGCACCCGGCAGCGGGCGGGGTCGAGGGCGAAGGCGGCGAGATAGGCGTCGCGCTGCCAGTCGCTGACGAAGGCGATGCCGTCCCAGCACGCGCGCACCGCCGGGTCCTCCAGCGCTTTCACCGCCGGCTCGTCGGCGGCGTGCTGGGTCCACAGGATCAGGCGCTGCCCGTCGCGCAGGGCGTCGCGCAGCCGGGTCGCCAGCCGCGCGTCGCAGCCGTTGAGCACGACGACGGCGTCGGCGCCGCGCAGGTCCTCCACCGGCACCGCCGCGGCGGGGCGGCACCGCACGCCGCGGACCAGGGCGGGCGCGCCGGTGCCGTTCACCAGCGTGACCGACAGCCCCGCGGCGGCCAGCTCCTCGGCCAGATAGCACAGCGCCGACTGCGAGCCGCCCAGCGGCCGGTGGCGGGGCGTGTTCGGGGTGTAGTCGATGGGGGCCGGGTCGATGAACGCGATCTTGAAGGTCATGCGGGTCCGGCGCTAAATGACGGTCCGCAGTCCATGCGGGATTGTCCGGTCCCTCACCCTATCATCCGCCGCAACCGGCGGGAACGGATCGGCGATCGGGGCGTGTCGGAAGGGCGGTGCGTGAAACAGACGTTGGCGTTGACTTGGCAGATCTCGGCAATTCATGGCTGGGGCCTGGTCGGCATGCACACGGCCCGCCTTCTGGTTGAGGAAGGGCGGCCACCGCTCCTCCTCGAGCAGCCCCTGCTGGAGACCCTGCCGCCGGCGGTGCGATCGCTGCTGCACGGCCTGGTGGACGGCCACCGCGACGTCGCCGCTCTCGCCGCGCGCGCCGGTCAGGCGGTTCATCTGCGGGGCTGCACCGTGCTGCACGCGCTCGGCAACGGGTTCGTTCCCGGAGCGACGTCGGCCCGCTTCCGCGGTGACCGCGAGGTCGGCGTCATCGCCTTCGAGGACACCCGCTTCGACGCGGACGTCCTGGCGCGGGCGCGGCGCTACGATCTCCTGGTGGTCCATTCCGGCTACAACCGGGCGCTGCTGGCGGAGCAGGGGATCACCAACGTCGCCTGCGCCTTCCAGGGCGTCGACCCCGACGAGCTGGCGCCGGTGCCGCCGGCCCGGCGCTTCGGCGACCGCTTCGTCGTGTTCTCCGGCGGCAAGCTCGAGTTCCGCAAGGGGCAGGACATCGTGCTGGCCGCCTTCCGCCGGTTCCACGACCGCCATCCCGACGCCCTGCTGGTCACGGCGTGGCACAACCACTGGCCGCACACCGCCGCCGGCGTTGCCGAATCGCCGCTGGTGCGCGCGGCGCCCGCGGTGGGCGACAACGGCAAGCTGCGCATCGTCGACTGGGCACTGGCCCACGGGGTGCCGCCGCAGGGCTTCGTCGACATGGGATTCCTGCCCCGCCACCAGCTCGCCGCGGTGCTGGCGGACTGCCACGCCGCCCTCTTCCCCAACCGGTGCGAGGGGGCCACCAACCTCGTCGCGATGGAGGCGATGGCCTGCGGCGTCCCGACGATCCTGGCGGCCAACACCGGGCATCTCGACCTGATCCGCGACGGCGCCTGCGTGCCGCTGCGCCGCCAGACGCCGGTCGCCGACCCCGACGCACGCCGGCGCGGCTGGGGGGAGTCCGACGTGGACGAGGTGGTCGACGCCCTGGACCGCCTCCATGGCGACCGCGCCGCCGCCCGGGCCTGCGGCGACGGCGGCCGTGCCTTCGTGCGCGGTGAAAGGAGCTGGCGCGGCTTCGCCCGGTCCTTCGTCGACGCGGTGTCGGCATGACCGGCCGGACGATCGTTCCGGTGTCGCAAGAACACGCGCTGGCGGCCGATCCGGCCGACCCTCTGGCGCTTCAGCGGCTGGGGATCGCGGCCCATGAGGCCGCCGACTGGCCGCGCGCCGTGCGCCTCTTCACCCGCGCCGGCCGGGTGCACGGCGACGCCGCGGCGGTGGCGCGGCAGGTCGACGCGGCGGTGGCCGCGGCGCGCAACCGCGCGGCCGAACGCCTCGAGGCGGCCGGCGCCGACGCGGCGGCGGCGGTGCTGGACCCGCTCGCCGCGGTGGTGACCCCGGCCGGCGCGTTCGCGCGCACCCTGGGCACCATCCGCCTGATCCAGGGACGCGACGACGAGGCGCGGCGCTGGCACGCCGCGGCGGGCGGCGGCGACAATGGCCTGGGGGTGGCGTTGCAGGGGCTCGCCCGCCACGCCGCCGAGAGCGACGTCGTGGGCACGGTGGTGATCCCCGTCTTCCGCATGGAGGACACGATCGGGCGGGCGCTCGACAGCGTCGCCGCCGCCATCCGCCATCTCCGGGCCGCGTCCGGCGACCCGGCGGCGCAGGTCCATGTCTGCGTCGTCGACGACGCCTCGTCCGACGGCACGGTGGACCGCGCGCTGCGCTGGGCGCGGGCGCATCCGGACGTCAGCGTCGCGGTGATCGCCAACACCCGCAACCGGGGGGCGGGGCGTTGCCGCAACGCCGGCGCCGCCGCGGCGCTGGGGCGCTATCTCTGGTTCCTCGACGCCGACGACTGGTTCTTCGAGCCGCACCTGCACCTCACGGCGGCGGCGCTGGACCGCACGCCGAACGCGGGGTTCGTGCGCACGGCCATGCATTTCGAGGGCATCGACGCCGACGTCACGGCGGAGTGGCGCGCCGCGTCGGAGGCCAGCTACCCGTGCAATCTGTGCGTCCGCCGGGCCTGCCACGCGCTGACCGGCGGCTTTCCCGAGGAGGCGCCGTTCCATCCGGCGGTGGCGGACGATGTCGCCTACGGCCGGGCGCTGCACAGCCTGTTCGGCGGCGTCAGGCTGGCGCAGCAGACGGTCCACTATTCCATGAGGGCGGACAACGCCCTGGCGCGCCAGCGCGCGGAGTTGACCGGCGGCCCGGTCGACGACGCGCGCACGCGCCCCGACGCCCGCTTCCAGGCCATCGAGATCCTGATCCGGCGGCGCCTGCACGCCCTGGACGCCGTGCGGTCCCGGTTGGCCGGCACCGGCGGCTGGACGGGGCCACCGCTTCTCGGGGCGCCGCCTCCTGGGCCACCGCCTGGTCCACCGCCTGGGCCACCGGCAGCGGCGCCGTCCGCCGGCGCCGCCGACGACTGGCTGGCGCGCGGCAAGGACGCGGTGCGCGGCGGCGAGACGGCGCGTGGGCTCGCCCTGTTCGCCCGCGCCGCCGCCCTGGACCCCGGCCACCTCGCCGCGTGGTTCGAGGCGGGCCTGGCGGCGCACCGGACCGGCCAGACGGCGCGGGCGCTGCGCGCCTTCCGGGTGGTGGCGGCCCTGTCACCCGCCGCCGCCGCCGCCCGCTTCAACCTCGCCACCATGCAGTTCGACCGGGAGGCCTATGGGGACTCGGCCGCGACGCTGCGGGTGGCCCTGGCGCTGCGCCCCGACCACGCCGACACCCTGCTGCTGCTGGCCCGCAGCACGCGCCGGCTCGGCTGTCCGGAGCAGGCGCTGCCGCTCCTGGTGCGCGGCGGCCGGCTGCAACCGGCCCGCCCCGACATCGACGCGGAACGGGCCGACGCGGAGACGGAGCGTGGCGCGGCGGGCGTTGCGGCGGGGCTCGCCCGCCGCTCGGTGGCGACCGCCCCCGACGCCTGCGACGGCCACGCCGCGCTCGCCGCGGCGCTGGAGGCGGCCGGCCGGTCCGGCCCGGCGCTGGCCTCGTGGGAGCGCGCGATCGTCTGCAATCCCGGCCGGGCCGAGGGCTTCACGGGGCGGGCGGTGAACCGGCTCACCCGCCGCTGGGGACCGCCGCCGGAGGCGGCGCCGCGCGGCGCGCCCGGCCGTCGCCTCGCGTCCAGCGCCCTGGGGCGTCACGGCCGGTTCGGCAACCAGCTCCTGCAATACGGGGTGCTGCGCCTCTACGCCGCCCGCCATGGCCTGACCCTGGAGGTTCCGCCCTGGATCGGCCGGCATCTCTACGATCTCGACGACGCGCTGCCCGGTCCGGCCCTGCCGCGCCTGGCCGAGGCGGTGGTGGAGGAGACGGTCGTGGCGGCGTTGCGCGGCACCGGGGTGCGGGTGCCGGCCGACCACGACGTCACCGCCTATTTCTGCGGCCACACCGGCTTCCTCGCCCCATACCGCGAGGAGTTCCGCGCCCTGTTCGCGCCGGGCCGCCATCTTCGCCCCCACGCCGAGAGCATCGCCGGACGGCTGCGCGCCGCCGGGAGCACGGTGGTGGCGCTGCACATCCGCCGCGGCGACTTCGGCTGGGGCCGGTTCTGGACGGCACCGGAATCCTGGTACCTGCGGTGGCTGGAGGCGGTGTGGCCGGGCCTCGAGCGGCCGGCGCTGGTGGTCGCCACCGACGACCCGGCCACCCTCGGGGCCTTCGCCGCCTACCGCCCCCTGCGCGGGCACGACCTCGCCCCGCCGCTGGCGGGGGCGGAGTTCTTCGCCGACTTCCACGCGTTGTGCCAGGCCGATCTCGTCGCCGTGTCCAACAGCAGCTTCTCGTTCGTCGCGACGATGCTCAACCGCTCCGCCCGGATCGTCATGCGGCCGGACCGTGCCGGCCAATGCCTGACGCCGTACGACCCCTGGTCGGCCCCGGTGCTGGCGTGACCGGCCGGCCCGACACGGCGGCGCTGCTGGCCGCCGGCCTCGCCCACCACGGCGCCGGACGCGCCGCCGAGGCCGCGGCCGCCTACCACCAGGTGCTGGCCGGGCGGGCCGACCACGCCGACGCCCACCACCTGCTGGGGGTGCTCGCCCTGCAGGCCGGAGACGCGGCGGCGGCCGACGCCCGGATCGCACAGGCGCTCCGCCTCGACCCCGGCAACCCCGTCTACGCCTCCAACCGCGCCGGCGCCCTGCGGCGCCTGCGCCGGCCGGGCGATGCGGTGGCCAGCTGCCGGCGGGCGCTGGCGTTGGACCCGGCCTACGCCGACGCCCTGAACAACCTGGCCAACGCGCTGGACGACCTCGGCCGGCGCGGCGATGCGGCCGACGCGTTGCGCCGGTTGCTGGTGTTGCGGCCGCAGCTGACCGAGCAGCGTCTCCAGCTGGCGCGCGCCCTGATCCTCGCCGGGCGGGCGGAGGAGGCGGTGGAGGCGTCGCTGGTGCTGCTCGGCCGGGCGCCGGTGTCCGTGGGCGCCTACACCAATCTCGGGGTGGCGCTGCGCCGGCTCGGCCGGCTCGAGGAGGCGATGGCCGCCCATCGCAGCGCGCTCGGCTTCGCCCCCGACGACGCCGGGGTGCTCAACAACCTGGGCATCGTCCTCCAGGACCTCGGCCGCTACGGCCCGGCGGCGGCGTGCTTCCGCCAGTCGATCGCCCTCCAGCCGGACGCGGCGGGGACCCACCTCAACCTCGCCCTGGTGGCCCGCGACGAGATGCGGGTGGCGGCCTCGGTGGCCGGCGCGCGCACCGCCATCCGCCTCGATCCCGCCCTGGCGGAGGCCCACGCGGCGCTGGGCCACGGGCTGCTGCTCCAGGGCCACCTGGAGGAGGGCTTCGCCGCGTACGAGTGGCGCACCCGGATGGCCGATTTTCCGTCGCCCCGGCGCCGCTTCGCGACACCGGACTGGGACGGCGGCGAGCCGCGCGGGCGCACCCTGCTGGTCCACGACGAGCAAGGGGTGGGCGACACCCTGATGTTCGTCCGCTACGCCGCCCTGCTGCGCGAGCGCGGCGCGCGGGTGGTGGTGGAGTGCAACACCCAGCTCGTCCGCCTGCTGTCCGCCATGCCGGGGATCGACGGCGTGGTCGCGCGCTTCGCCACCCCGCCGCCCCACGACGCCCACGTGGCGCTGGCCAGCCTGCCCCACCGGCTGGGCTCCACCCTCTACACCATCCCCGCCGCCGTGCCGTACCTGCGGACCGAGCCGGCCCTGGCCGCCGCCTGGGCCCGGCGGATGGAGGTGGCCCGGGCGGCTGGGCCGGGCGGCCTGCGGGTCGGGCTGGTGTGGGCCGGCAACCCGGAGTTCAAGGCGGACCACCTGCGCTCACCCGGCCTCGCCGCGTTCCGGCCGCTGCTCGAGGTGCCGGGGGTGACCGTGTTCGGCCTGCAGAAGGGCGCGGGGCGGCGGGACCTGGCGACGGCCGCGGCGCTGCCGCCCGGCTTCGTCGATCTGGGGGCGGAGATCGGCGACTTCGCCGACACCGCGGCGATCATGGAGAACCTGGACCTGGTGATCAGCTCCTGCACCGCCCCGGCCCACCTCGCCGGGGCCCTGGCCCGCCGGGTGTGGACGGTGTTGCCCTTCGCACCGGACTGGCGCTGGCTGGAGCACGGGGTGTGCACCCCGTGGTACCCGACCATGCGCCTGTTCCGCCAGGACCGCCCCGGCGACTGGACGGCGGTGGTGGGCCGGGTGCGCGGCGCCCTCGCCGCCCTCGCCGGTGCCGGTGCCGGTGCCGGTGCCGGGGCACGGCCGTGAACCGGCCGCTGGCGCTCCGGATGCGGCCACCGGGGGTCTTGCCGCGACCGCGGCGGCGCCTAGGGTGGGCGGTCATGCCGTCGGCCGGAGCGGCGATGCAAAACGAGGACACGCCATGATCGACACGGCACGCCGCCCCGCCGCCGGTCCCGCCGCCACCGCCACCACCGCCACCTCCGGCGTCGACACCGCGGCGCTGCTCGCCACGGCGGTCGTCCGCCACCGCGCCGGCGACCCGTCGGTCGACGCCCTGTACCGCCGCCTGCTGGCGCTGGAGCCGGGCCATGCCGACGTGCTCCACCTCCACGGCCTGGTGGCGCTGCAGGCCGGCGCGGCGACCGTCGCCCTGCGCTGGCTGCGCCGGGCGACGGCGCACGCGGCCGCGCAGGCGATCTACCGCAACAGCCTGGGCGAGGCGCTGCGGGCGCTGGGGCGGCGGGACGAGGCCCGCGCCGAGTACCGGCGGGCGGTGGTGCTCGATCCCGGCTACGCCGACGGGCTGGCCAACCTTCTCAAGCATCCCGCCGGCGGGGGTGAGGCGGCGTCGCTGCTGGAGCGGTTCTGCCGCCTGCGGCCGGCCGGCGCCGGCGACCTCGCGGCGGTGGCCGACGCCCGCCTCGGCGCCGGCCGGCTGGACCGGGCACGGCCGGCCTATCGCGCCGCCCTGGCGCTCGATCCCGCGATGGCGCAGGCCTATGTCAACCTCGGCGCCATCGCCTCGCGGACCAAGGACTACCCGGCGGCGGCGTCCGGCTACCGCCGGGCGGTCCGCGTGGCGCCCGACCATCCCGGCGCCTGGAACAACCTCGCCAGCGCGCTGTGGGAGATGAACGACGGGCCGGCGGCGGCGGCGTTCTGCCGCCGCTCCATCGCCCTGAAGCCGGACCATCCCGATCCCTACGCCAATCTGGGCTACATCACGCGCTCCGGGGCGCGCCGCGGCGCCGACTTCGCCAGCGCCGAAGCCTTGTGCCGGTGGGCGTTGCGCCTCAACCCCGGCCACGTGTCGGCGCTCAACAACCTCGGCATCGTCCATCTCGACCGCGGCGACCTGACCGTCGCCGAGGAGATGCTGGGGCGGACCCTGGCGGCGCAGCCGGGGCATGCGGACGCCCGTTTCAACCTGTCGCTGGTCCTGCTGAAGGCGGGCCGCCTGAAGGAGGGATGGGAGCACTACGAGGCGCGCTGGGAGACCGGGCAGATTCCCAAGCCGGCCGCCCACGGTCGGCCGTGGCACGGTGAACCTCTGAACGGCGCGACCATTCTCCTGCACGCCGAGCAGGGGCACGGCGACACCCTGCACTTCGTCCGCTACGCGCCGCTGGTGGCCGATCGCGGCGGCCGCGTGGTGCTGGTCGTGCAGCCCGCCCTGAAGCGGCTGGTCGCCGGCATGCGCGGGGTGGCCGCGGTCCATGCCCTGAACGAGGCGTTCCCGGTCCCCGACCGCCAGTGCGCCCTGCTGAGCCTGCCCCGGGTGTTCGGCACCGACCTGGACACCGTGCCCGCCGCCATGCCCTACCTCTTCCCGCCGGCCGATGCCATCGCCCGCTGGCTCGCCCACCCCCTGCCGGGGGCCGGGCTGCGGGTCGGGCTGGTGTGGTCGGGCGACCCCCGGCCCGGTCTGCTGCGCGCCAACCTGACCGACCGCCGGCGCAGCATGGCCCTGGCCGATCTCGCCCCGCTCGGCCGCGTCGCGGGTCTGCGCCTGATCAACCTTCAGATGGGCGCGCCGGCGGCGCAGCTCGCCGACCCGCCGGCGGGGCTGGACATCCACGACCCGATGGGGGCCGTCGGCGACTTCGCCGACACCGCCGCCCTGATCCTGCGGCTCGACCTGGTGATCACGGTCGACACCTCGGTGGCCCATCTGGCCGGCGCGCTGGGCAAGCCGGTCTGGGTGCTGTCGCGTGCCGATGGCTGCTGGCGCTGGCTGCGCGACCGCGACGACACGCCCTGGTACCCGACCATGCGCCTGTTCCGCCAGGCCGAGCCGGGGGACTGGGCGCCGGTGGTCGCGCGGGTCGCCGAGGCGCTGGCCGGGCTGGTCGGCGCGGACCGCCCATGACGACCCCCGCCGCGGACGCGGCCGCCACCCACCGCCGGGCGCTGGCCGACGATCCCGCCAAGGCCGCGGCGTGGCACGACCTCGCCATCGCCCTGCTGGGACGGGGCGAGGCCGGCGTTGCCCCGGCCGTCACGGCGCTGTCCAGGGCCGCCCGGATCGCCCCGGGGGAGGCGGCGATCCACCACGACCTGGGCCTGGCGCTGCGCCGCGCCGGCCGCCTCGACGAGGCCGTCACGGGTTTGCGCCGCGCCGTCGCCCTGCGCGGCGACCTTCTGGCCGGGCACATGTCGTTGGGCAACGCGCTGCTCGACCGCGGCCGGCCGGACGCGGCCCGGGCGGCCCTGCGCCGCGCCCTGGCGCTCGGCCCGGCCACCCCGGAATGCTGGTACAACCTGGCCAACGCCTGCTGCGGCGACGACGATCCGGCGGCGCTGCGCGCCTACGGCCGGGCCGAACGTCTCGGCCTCGGCCTGGCCCGCACCCGCGTCGCCGACGTGCTGGCGTCCCTGGGCCGGCTGGCCGAGGCCGAGGCGGTGCTGCTGGACAGCCTGCCGCGTCCCGGAACCGACGTCGCTTCGGCGATCGAGCAGCTGGCCGGCGTGCTGGTGCGGTGCGGCCGGGTGGTCGTGGGGCGGGACCTTTTCACCCGCCTCGCCGCCACGCCGCTGGCGGGGGTGCGCCACGCCGGCGAATGCCTGACCGCACTGGCCGCCTTCGACCTGCACGAGGACGCGCCCCACACGGCGGTCGAGCGGCTGGCCGCGGTGCAGGGCGACAACGGCTGGTTCTTCACCGTCAAGTCCCTGGCCGCCCTGCGCGCCGCGGCGGCGGAGCGCGGCGTGCGGCTGGACCGTCCGTCCCGTCCGGCCGCGGCGGTGGGCGCCCGGCCCCGCCTCACCTCGTCGACGCTGGCCAGCAAGGGGCGATTCGCCCACACCGTGATGGAGTACATCCTGGTCCGGCTCTACGCCGAGCGCTACGGCTTCGTCCTGGAGACGCCGGACTGGGTCGGCGGCGCCTTCTTCGAGCTGGACGACCCGCCCCAGAGCCGGCCGCTGCCGCCGCTGCTGTTCGCGCGCCGCCGGCTCAACGACCACGTGGCGGGCGCGGCCTCGGCCGAGCCGCCGGCCGACCGCGACATCCTCTCGCCCCTGTTCCTGTTCGAGCACCGGGAGGAGCACCGCCGCCGGGTGCAGGCGTGGCTGCGGCCGCGGCCGCTGTGGGCGCCATTCCTCGACCCCGCCGTCGCCCGGCTGCGCGCCGCCGGGGCCACGGTGGTGGCGCTGCACATCCGGCGCGGCGACTTCGTGCGGGCCGGCTACCCCGTCACTGACACGGGTTGGTATGTGGAGTGGCTGCGCGCCCTGTGGCCCGGCCTCGACCGCCCGGTGCTCTACCTGGCCAGCGACGACCTGCCGGCGGTGCGCGCCGCCTTCGCCGCGTTCCACCCGGTGGCCCGGGCCGACGTCGCGCCGGACTGGCCGGGGCTGGAATACCTCCAGGACTTCCACGTGCTGAGCCAAGCCGACGTGGTCGGCGTCAGCGCCGCCAGCGGCTTCGGCGCCCTGGCGGCGCGCCTCAACCGCCGCGCCCGGCTGTTCGTCGAGCCGGACGTCGCCGCCCGCCGCATCCGCCCCTTCCAGCCCTGGGTGGCGTAGCGGGTGCCAAGCCGATTCCGGAAAAGAGCGGTATGTAAATCGTGGCGTCGTATCTTGCTAATTCGTCAAAAGTGGAACTCTAGCCATGTGGCGCTCGATATTTTCACGACCTTGTGCATCGTAACCAAAATTTGCTTTGCCGGCGTGCCAAGCGTCCATAATTGCCATTGTAGACTGATCCACAAAATAATCCATCTGCTTGTCATCGATGCTTGCTTTGTGAGCCATGCGTCGAAATGTTTCTTTAGTGACATCCTCCCAGTCTTTGGAGGACCCCAGATTCAATGCCAGCTTATCATCCGATTGATATTGAATTGTGGAGACGAGGTCATAAGCCGGAGAAAGAGCCGCATTGATCCCGTCCGGGTAAATCAAGCTCCAATTCTTATGGTGCATATCTCCATTTCCCGATGCGACCATGAAAATCAGCCGGCGAACATATTCAGATATATCTTGTTCAGATCCCAAGATTTTTATCAACTTTGCGAGCGTGAAATAATTATATTTACTGTACTTTTCTTGAGGATATAAATTAAGAATCTGGGCAAAATCTTCCATATGGACGCGTTCACCGGGTGTGGGGCGGTCGAACCGGCGGATCGCCAGGGCCATGGGATCGGTGAAGTCGACCAATGGTGTCGGCAAACCTGTTATGTCGGCGATAGAAACGAGTTCCATTTCGGGAATGGCGATGCCGCTGGCCGCAGCCCAAAGCATGGTTGCGTGCTCGGTTCTCGGGACATCGCGGTAGCGGGTGTCGGGCAATTTGACAATCCAATCACCGCCTCGACCTGAGGCCGGAATCGTCAAGCCGCGGCCTGAGCGGCGGGCGGAGAACTTCAATTGCACCCCCGCCAGAGAAAAATGCCATGTGTCGATGGCGTCGTCTCCCTTGGCCGCCGTCAAATCCAGCAAGTCATCAATTGGACCGCCGTCTTCATTCTCTGGAACAATGCGCACCCCTCCTGGCAGATCTTCACCAAGACGACGCAAAAGGAAAAATTCCCGTATGTCGGGCACGCCCGCCTGTTCTGCAATCAGCTTAAGCAAAAGACCTTCTGGCAGCAGGTTGGAAAACCAGGGGGCGACCCGGGCTCGGGTGCTCCAGACATGGTCGAGATCATCCAAGAAGATCTGCCCCAGAACCGGTCTTGGATAGGCCTTCCTGTAAGAATCAAGGAGACGAAAATCGCTGCCATCGTTGGCGTTGAGAGTGAGTCGGCCGACAGGCAGATCGCCTAGCAGAACGCTGAGAGCTTCGGCCATTTACACATCCTCGTCATCAGCCAGAAGCGCCGCTAGAGAGGGGCGGTCATTCTCTTCCCAACGCGCATGCCGGTCAAAAAAACTTGCGCAATGGTGCTGCAGGAAGCCGGCCCTTTCCATCAGGAATCCTTTGACATCTCCATCCTTTAGAGCCTGAGCGGCACTTTCGGAG
Organism: Azospirillum sp. NS33; assembly: GCF_059703765.1. NCBI lineage: Bacteria > Pseudomonadati > Pseudomonadota > Alphaproteobacteria > Rhodospirillales > Azospirillaceae > Azospirillum > Azospirillum sp. NS33. The sequence continues at coordinate 16,589 of NZ_BAAKJB010000063.1, forward strand.
ATACCATGAGATGCCAGCACTTCTGCGTCCCGCACTTCCGCCAGACGCTGGCGGAGTCGCGGACGTTGATGATGGATCAGCCGATTGGCAGTGGAACGCAGGGTGCTGTCTGCTTTGCTGGACGTCGTAACGATCAGGGGCATGGGAAAATCCTGCACCTCTGTGGCACCGTCCTGGTTGATGCGGATGAGCGCGCCACTGTCGATGTCACGTGGCTTCAAGTCAAGGAGAGCCAGGGCCAACAGCTTGCCGGTCGCAAAGCGAAAGTTGAACGCTCCATTGACGTCTGGAAAAGACCGTGGACGGCTGGCGACCAGTTCTAGAAGCCTCTGCACAGAGGCCTCTTCGCTCCCTTCGACGATGCGATCCAAGGTAGCCCTGGTGGACACGGTGTCGCCGCGGTGGGTTCCGCTCAACGCGCCTCGCCACACCCAGCGCTCAAGCAATTGCCGGGAACGTGCTCCAGCATCGGGGTATAAATGGAAAAATTTCCCTAGCAAAACAAAGGGCTGTTTATAGGGTAACAATGTGTAGCGTGGGATACCCACATCCTTCATCAGGAACTGTATGACCCGTCGGGCGGCTTCTGCCGTCTCCAGGTAAGCACGATCCGCACCGCTGTCATCCAGGCGGATTGGTCCTTCGCCTTTTCCCTCGACTACATCCCTGCCTTGCAGAACCCGTAGTAGGCGATATAGCAACTTTTCCTCGACCGAGCCGAACCCCATGGATGCCAATTCGGAAATGATCTGGGGCAGGGAAGCGGGCCGGCTTTGCCCGCGTGCACCGTTCAGAGCGTCAAACACTTGTGATGCGTCGAGCGGGTGGCCACTGGAATTCGTTCGACCGAAAATGTCCCGAAGAGTCTGCTCCCGCTCGGTGCGCACCAGATAGGCCGGAACTTCGTATTCGCGAATGCGCTTTCCCATGGTGAACGCCCGCTCCCGCCGCTCAGGCCGATCGATCGTATGCTGGAACACCCATTGCATCAGCCGTTCTGAATCCAGGACTTCGGTCATGGGCAGGTAGCGGGACGGATCCGCGTCGCGGTTTCTGGGAGGAGCGACAAAACGCGCTTCATCCAAATCAAAATACAAAGCGAAATCGTCTTCGTCCGGCTCCGGGGCCAGCAGCACCCGCGCCAGAGACATCAACCGCTGCTGTCCGTCCACAACCCACAGGGCGTCACTGCGTGCCCCACCTCCGACGTGAACCGTCCCGAAAGTCACTTCGCCCGCCTCGGCACTGGTTTCCCAGAACAGCAGCGTGCCGATGGGATAGCCCCGCCACAGGCTATCAAGCAACTTGGTGGCGTCACTCCGGTCCCACCGGATGCCGCGCTGGAAAGAGGGAATGCGCATCCTGCCCCGCCGCAATTCCTCCAGCAGGTCTTCCACCTTGAACGCCATTGCCACGGGACGGCGATCAAGGGACTCGTTTGCATCTCCGACTGTGCGGTCACGGATATCAACCATGCAGACCTTGATCTCCAACCTGGCCCCTGGACCGCCCCGAGCCTTTCGAAGGCGGTCGTGTCCCGAGAAGTGGTGTGACTTGCGCGACGGCAGCGGGTTGTCCGGCCGGATCGGCGGCGCTGATTGGGTCGTGTCCCGAGGAGTGGTGTAGCTCGCGCTTTGTCGGCGAGGTCTCTGGCTGATCTGGCCGGGTTGCTCATACGTCCACGGCGGGCAGCATGATGGCGGGATCATCGCCCAGTGGAGCGATGGTTTCCAGGGTCATGTAGCGGGCGCGCTGGACGGCCCATTCATCGTTTTGCTCGAGCAGGATGG
>NZ_BAAKJB010000064.1:0-16399 GCF_059703765.1 Azospirillum sp. NS33
CAGCGCCGCGCCACCAGCCGCGGCGCTGGCGGGCGGCGCCCGCGGCGGTGCCGCGGGGGGCCACGCCCCGGGGGCTGGGCGTCGGGCCGCTGGCGGACAGCCTGGGCGGCCTGATCGCCGCAGCGGTGCCGGCGGAGGGGCTGGCGGCGGAGCTGGCGGCCGGCGTTCCCGACGCGGTGGTGCTGGGCGATGGGCTGCGGCCCGGCGACGACCCCGCCGGCCCGGCGCTGGCGGCCTTCGCCGCGGCCCGGGCGCTGGGCGGGCTGGCGCGGCCGCCGGCGCTGCTGTTGCCCCACCGCGACGGCGACCCCTCCGGGGCCGCGCTGGCCGGCTTCGCCCGGTCGCTGGCGCTGGAGGCGCCGGGCTGGACGGTGCGGGCGGTGGGGCTGGCGGCGGGCCAGGACGCCGGCCGGGCGCTGCGCGCCGAGCTGGCCGCCGCCGACGGGCCGGAAAGCCGGTGGAGCGGCGGCACCCGCCAGGTGCCCGACCTGCTGCTCGACCCGCCGGCCGCCGGCGCCGCCGCCATCGGCTTCCGGGTCGGCGGCGCCTATCTGCTGGCCGGCGGCCTCGGCGAGGTCGGGCTGGCGCTGGCGCAGCGCCTGCTCACCCGCTACCGCGCCCGGGTCGCCATCCTCGGCCGGCGCCCGGCGACCGACGACGCGGTGGCGCGCCGCCTGGCGTCGCTGGGCGGCAACGGCAGCGTGCTCTACGAGGCGGCGGACCTCGGCGACCCGGCCGCCCTGGCCGCGGCGTTGACCCGCGTCCGCGCGCGGTTCGGGCCGCTGCACGGGGTGCTGCACCTCGCCCGCGCCGTCGACGACGCGCCGCTGGCCGCCAAGACCGCCGCCGCCTTCGCCGCGGTGCTGGCGCCCAAGCTGGCCGGCACCCTGGCGCTGGACGCCGCGCTGGCCGGGGAGCGGCTGGACTGGTTCGTCCTGTTCTCCTCGCTGGCCTCCTGGGCCGGTCTGGCCGGCGGCACCGACTACGCCGCCGCCTGCCGCTTCCAGGACGCCTTCGCGGCGTCCCGCCAGGAGGCGGTGGCGGCCGGGCGGCGGCACGGCCGCACCCTGGCGCTGGCCTGGCCGCAATGGCGCCACGACCGCCTCCTGGATGCCGGCAAGGAGCGCCGGACGGCGGCGATGGGCCTCGACCTCCTGGACGCCGACGATGGGCTGGCCGCCATCGCCCGCGCCCTGGAGACGGGGGAGAGCGGGCTGGCCGTGCTGCTGGGCCGGCCCGACCGGGTCGCGGCGCTGGTGCGCGGCTTCGCGGCCGTGCCCCGGGCGGAGCCGGCGGACGAGGACACCGGGTTCCTGGCCGAGTTGGCGGCCCTGGCGCCGGAGGAGCGGGAGGCCTACGGCGCCTATCTGCGCCGCGCCCTGGCCGGCCGGCCGGCGGCGGCGGCGGCGGTTGCGGCGGTGGGGCCCGCGCCCGACGCCGCGGACCCGCCGTGCGGCGCCGCGCTGGAGGCGGCGATCCGCGCCGTGTTCGTGGAGTACATGAAGGTGGACCCCGACGACTTCACCGCCTGCGGCCTGGACAGCATCAAGGCCCTGCATGTGGCCGACCGGCTGCAGCGCCGCCTCGGCCGGCCGGTCGACCCCGCCATGTTCTTCGAACACCCGACCGTGGAGCGCCTGGCCCGCGCGCTCGACGGCGGCCGCGACGCCCGGGAGGCGACCCCCGCATGACCGGCACCGCATCCGACGACCTGTTGGCCCTGTGGCGCAGCCGACCCCGCGGCGCCGATGCGCTGGCGCCGCTGTCGCCGGCGGCGTTCGCCCGCACCCGCGGCGCGGCGGCGGCGGTGCCGGCGCGGCCGCTCGAGATCGGCCTGATGTTCTTTTCCGCCCCGGCGGCGGAGGGCGGGGCGGCGGGGCTGTACCGCCTGCTGCACGAGGCGGCGGTGCGCGCCGACGCGCTGGGGCTGTCGGCGGTGTGGGTGCCGGAGCGGCACTTCCACCGTTTCGGCGGACCCTATCCCGACCCGGCGACCCTGCTGGCGTCGCTGGCGCCGCTGACCCGGCGCATCCGCCTGCGCGCCGGCAGCGTCATCCTGCCCCTCAACGAGCCGCTGCGGGTGGCGGAGACCTGGGCCATGCTCGACACCCTGTCGGGCGGGCGGGCCGAACCGGGCTTCGGCTCGGGCTGGAACCCCAACGACTTCGTGCTGGCCCCCGACGGCTTCGCCGAGCGGCGCGCCCGCTTCCGCCGCGGCGTCGACGAGGTGCTGGCGCTGTGGGGCGGCGGCACCGTGACGCGGCGCAACGGCGAGGGGCGGGAGGTTCCGGTCGCCGTCTACCCGCGTCCGGTGCAGGCGGTTCCGCCGGTGTGGATCACCGCCACCGGCAACCCCGACACCTTCCGCTGGGCCGGGGAGCGCGGCTTCGGCGTGCTCACCATGCTGATCGGCGGCACGCTCGACGACGTCGCCCGCAACACCGCCGCCTACCGGGCCGGCCGCGCCGACGCCGGGCGCGACCCCGACGGCGGCCGGGTGGCGCTGATGCTGCACACCCTGGTGCATCCCGACCGGGAGCGGGTCGCGGCCGCCGTGCGCGCGCCGTTCACCGAATATGTCCGCACCGCCCTCGACGCGCAGCGCCAGGCCAGCGCCGAGGGCCGCGCCCTGACCACCGAGCAGCGCGAGAAGATGGTCGGCTTCGCCTACGAGCGCTACACCCGCACCGCCGCCCTGTTCGGCCCGGCCGAGGACTGCCGGCCGCTGCTCGACCAGGTGGCCGCCGCCGGGGTGACCGAGGTGGCGGCGCTGATCGATTTCGGGGTGCCCGAGGAGCTGGCGCTGGAGGGGGTGGAGCACCTCGCCGCCCTGCGCCGGCGGCTGCACGGGCAGCCCGACCGTCCTCTCCCGGCGCCGGCGCCCGCGCGTCCCCGGGGCGGCGGCGGGCCGGACGGCGCCATCGCCGTCATCGGCCTCGCCACCCGCTTCCCCGGCGGCGACGGCCCGGACGCGTTCTGGCGGTCGCAGGCCGAGGGCCGCGACGCCCTGCGCCCGCCGCCGCCCGGCCGCTGGCCGGGGGTGGAGCGGCCGGCCCTGGCGTTCGGCGGCTTCATCGACGGGGTGGAGCGCTTCGACGCCCGCCGTTTCCGCCTGTCGCGGGCCGAGGCGGCGCTGATGGACCCGCACCAGCGCCTGTTCCTGGAGGCGGTGGCCGCCGCCCTGGAGGACGCGGCGCTGGACGCCGGGCCGCTGCGGGGGGCGGCCGTCGGCGTCTTCGCCGCGGTCTACTCCCCGGGCTGGCGGGAGCGCATGGCCGGCGCCAGCGACCCCCTGGCGATGACCGGCGCCGTCCATTCCCTGGTGCCCAACCGGGTCAGCCACGTCTTCGACTGGTCAGGACCCAGCGAGGTGGTGGACACCGCGTGCTCCAGCGGGCTGGTCGCCGTGCACCGGGCGGTGCGGGCGCTGCGCGCCGGCGAATGCGCCGTGGCGGTGGCCGGCGGCGTGAGCCTGCTGCTGTCCGACGCGGAATCGGCGGGGCTGCGCGCGCTGGGCGTGCTGGCCCCGGACGGGCGCTGCCACGCCTTCGACGCCGCCGCCGCCGGCCAGGCCCGGGGCGAGGGGGTGGGTGCGGTGGTGCTGAAGCCGCTGGCCGCGGCGCTGGCCGACGGCGACCCGGTGCGCGCGGTGATCCGCGGCAGCGCCGTCAACCACGCCGGGGCGCGCGCCGGTTCCCTCACCCTGCCCAACCCGCAGCGCCAGGCGGCCTGCGCCGCCGCGGCGCTGGCCGACGCCGGGGTGGCGCCGGACGGGGTCGACTATGTCGAGGCCCATGGCGGCGGCACCGCGGTCGGCGACCTGGCGGAGGTGCGGGCGCTGGCCCAGGCCTACCGCGGCCGGGTGGCGCTGGGCACGGTGAAGCCGGCGATCGGCTCCCTCGACGCCGCCGGCGGCATCGCCGGGCTGGCCCGCGCCGTGCTGGCCCTGGAGCACCGCACCGTGCCGCCGACCATCGGGCGCACGGCAGCGCCCGGCGACCTCCACCTCGACGAGACGCCGTTCCGCATTCCCGCCGCCGCGGAGCCCTGGCCCGACACCGCCGGCCGGCCGCCGCGGGCGGCGGTGCACGCCTATGGTCTGGGCGGGGTGAACGCCCACGTGGTGCTGGAGGCGGCACCGCCGGGCGCGGCCGGCCGCCCCCGCCGCGTCGCCGCCTTCGACCGCGTCGACCTCGCCGCGCCGCCGGCCGGCGCCGCGGTGGCGGGCGACGACGCGGTCGCGCGCTTCTACGACTTCGTGACGCGGGCCGAGGCGGTGGGCGACGACGAGGTCTACCTGACCCTGGCGCCGTTCCCGGAGGTGGTGCCCGGCTTCTCCTGGACCGCCACCTTCCAGGACCGGCAGGGCCGCGCGGCCCACTGGGCGCTGATGCTGGACCGCCAGCGCGAGATGCGCGACGTGCTGTGGTCGGCGGTGGACTTCGCCCGGGTGGAGCGGGTGCAGGACATCGGCTGCGGGCTGGGCACCGATCTCATCCAGCTGGCGCGCCGACACCCGCAGCTGCGCGGTCACGGCTACACCCTGTCGGCCCGGCAGGCCGAGACGGCGGCGGCGCGCATCGCCCGCGCCGGCCTGGCCGACCGGCTGGCGGTGCACCGCCGCGACAGCGCCCGCGATCCCTTCCCGGAGCCGGCCGACCTCATCCTCGGCTTCGAGGTCGCCCACCACGTCGCCGACAAGGACGGGCTGTTCGCCAACATCGCGGCCTCGCTGGCGCCGGACGGCCATCTCGTGCTGGCCGACTGCGTCGCCGCCACGGTGGCCCCCATCGAGCTGCCCGAGGTGGGCTCCTACACCTGGCCCAAGGACGAGTACGCCGCCCTGTTCGCCCGCCACGGCCTGGCGATCGCCGAGTGCATCGACGCCTCCCGCGAGGTCGCCCACTTCCTGCACGACCCCGCCCTCGACGCCATGCTGGCCCGCGAGGCCGCGGGGGCGGCCGACGGTGCCGGCATGGCGCTGACCGCCGCCGTCCAGCGCTCCTGGGACGGCTTCGGCCAGGCCCTGGAGGGCGGGCTGATCCACTACGTCCTGATCGTCGCCCGGCCGCAGCCCGACCGCGACGCCGCCCTCGCCACCAACCGCCACGCCCTGGGGCTCGCATGATCCCGTACGCCGCCCGCCTGGCCCGCCGCCCCGCCGCGACCGCCGCCGCGACCGCCGCCCGCGCGGACGCCACCCGCGTCCACGGGCTGCTGGCCGAGGTGCTGCAATGCCCGGTCGCCGAGATCCCCGGCGGCGGCGCCTTCGCCGATCTCGGCCTGACCTCGCTGCTGGGCGTGCGCTTCCTCGACCGGGTCAACCGCGACCACGGGCTGCGCCTCGGGATCGACACGCTGTTCCGCCACCCCACCCCCGACGCCTTCGCGGCGCATGTGATGGCGGCGGCCAAGGGGCCGGCGGGCAAGGTGGAGGCCGCCGCCCCGGACCCCGGTCCGGCGCCCGTCCCGGCCGCCCCCGCCCCGGAGAACGCCGGGGGAGGGTGCGCCGTCGCGGTGATCGGCATGGCCGGCCGCTTCGCGGGCGCGGCGGACCTCGACGCCCTGTGGGACGCGCTCGCCTCCGGCCGTTCGTTGGTCCGGCCCGCCCCGGACGGCCGCGACGCCGCCGGCCACCGGGCCGGTTTCATGGACGGGATCGACCGCTTCGACGCGGCGTTCTTCGGCGTCTCGCCCAAGGAGGCGGCCGCCATGGACCCGCAGCAGCGGCTGTTCCTGGAGCAGGCGTGGCTGGCCCTCGAGAACGCCGGCCTGCCGCGCGAGGCGGTGGCGGGCCGCGCCGTCGGCGTGTGGGTCGGCGCCTCGGGGTCGGGGTACGAGCGGTTGCTGGCGGCTTCGGACGACGCCGCGGCCGACGCCTACGGCATGACCGGCAACCTCGTCTCGATGCTGGCGGCCCGCATCGCCTATGCGCTGGACCTGCGCGGCCCGGCGGTGACGGTGGACACCGCGTGCTCGTCCTCCCTGGTGGCGCTGGACGCGGCGGTGGCGGCGCTGGCCGCCGGCACGGTGGAGATGGCGCTGGTCGGCGGGGTCAGCCTGTTCCTGGACGGCCGCGCCTTCGTCGCCATGGGCCGGGCCGGCATGCTCTCCGCCACCGGGGCCTGCCACAGCTTCGACGCGTCGGCCGACGGCATCGCCGTGGGCGAGGCGGCGGCGGCCGTGGTGCTGAAGCCGCTGCACCGTGCCCTGGCCGACGGCGACCGGGTCGACGCGGTGATCCGCGCCACCGGCACCAACCAGGACGGCCGCTCCAACGGCATCACCGCGCCCAACCCGGAGGCGCAGGCGGCGCTGATCCGCGCCGTGCTGGAGCGCGCCGGAGCCGACCCCGCCACCGTGACGGCGCTGGAGGCCCACGGCACCGGCACGCCCCTGGGCGACCCGGTGGAGGCGGCGGCGCTGGCCGCGGTGTTCGGGAGCCGTGCGCCGGGGCTGCCGCCGCTGGCCCTCGGCACCGTCAAGGCCACCCTCGGCCACGCCTCGGAGGCGGCGGGCATCGCCGGTCTGATCAAGACGGTGCTGTGCCTGAAACACCGCCGGCTGACGCCCCTGCCGGGCTTCCGCACCCTCAATCCGCGCATCGCCCTCGCCGGCTCGGCTCTGGCGGTGGCGGGGCAGGGCGGGGACTGGCCGTCGGCACCCGGCGCGCCGCGCCGCGCCGGCATCAGCTCCTTCGGGCTCTCCGGCACCAACGCCCACTGCGTGGTGGAGGAGGCGCCCGGGCCGGCGCCCGGCGCGCCGTGGCGCGGCCCGGCGCTGCTCGTCCTGTCGGCGCGCGACGACACGGCCCTGGCGCGCCGCCGCCGCGGCCTGGCGGACTGGCTGCGGGCCCGGCTCGCCGCCGGTGACGCGCCGGACCTCGGCGACCTCGCCTGCACGCTGCTGGCCGGGCGCACCGCCTTCCCCAGGCGCTGGGCGGCGGTGGCCGCGAGCGTCGAGGACGCGGTGCGCCGGCTGGAGGGCGACGCCGACATCACGGACCCGCTGGCCCGGCGCTGGCTGGAGGGCGGGCGGCTGGACGCCGCCGCCCTGTTCCCCGGCCGCCGCCGTGCCCTGGACCTGCCGGGCTATCCCTTCACCCGTGCCCGCCATTGGGCCGCCGCCCGGCCGGCGCCGGCGGATGCCGCGCCGGTGCCCCCGGGCGCCGTCGACGAGCTGCGGCTCGACCCGGCCGATCCGCGGGTCGGCGACCACCGCATCGGCGGCGTGGCGGTGCTGCACGCGGCGGTGTTCCTCGACCTCGCCCGCGCCGCCGCGGCACGGCGCGGCCGCCCCCCGACCGCCCTGGTGGACGCCGCCTGGCGCCGGCCGCTGACGGTGCCCGACGATGGCGCGACGGTGCGGGTGACGGTCGACGACGGGTTCCGCTGCCGCCTGGAGGCCGCCGGCACCGTTTACGCCGAGGCCACCGCCCGGTTCGACCCGCTGCCCCCGCCGGCCGCTCTCGACCTCGACGCGCTGCGCGACGCCGCCACCCGGGTGGTGGCGCGCGAGGAGCTGGGGGAGGCCGGCGGCGCCGTCGTGCTCGGCCCCACCTACCGCGGCTTCGACCGGCTGTGGCTGGGCCCGCGCACGGCCCTGGCCGCGGTGTGCCTGGAGACCGGCGGGTCGTTGCCGCCGCGCGCCCTCGACGCGGCGATCCAGACCGCCGTGGCGCTGCTGGCCCAACACGACGGGCCGCGGCCCACCGTCCGCTACCCGGCCGGCGTCGCCGCGGTGCGCCTGCATGGGCCGCTCGCCCCGGGCCAGCACATGGTGCGCGCGCTCGACGCCGGCGGCGGCGTGGTCGACCTCGCCATCACCGACACCGCGGGCCGGCCGCTGGTGGAGCTGGCCGGCTTCCGCCTCGCCGCGGCGGGCGCCCAGGCCCGGCCGGCGGCGGCGCCCTTCCCGCTGCGCCGCATGGTGCCGCAATGGGTCGAGCGGCCGCGCCCGCGGCGGGCCCTGCGCACCCCCACGGCAACGGTGATCGTCGCCGGCGACGGGATGGCGGCGCTGGCCGACGCGCTAGCCGCGCACGCCGACGCGCTAGCCGCGCACGCCGACGCGCTAGCCGCGCACGCCGACGCGCTAGCCGCGCACGCCAATGCGCCTGGCGCGCCGGCCGGCGCTGCGGTGACCCGCCTGCGCCCGGCCGAGGCCGGTGGCATCGACATCCCCGAGGGCGCCCGGGTGTGGGTGCTCGACGGCCCGGACGGCGGGGCGCCGGCGCTGCTGCGCCTGCTGCAGCGTGCCGCGGGACGGCGCATCGAGCTGGCCCTGGTCACCGCGGAGGCGTGGCCGGCGCCGGGCGACGGCGGGCCGGGCCGACCCGACGGCGCCGCCGCCGCCGGCCTCGCCAAGGCGGCGGCGCGGGAGAACCCGGAGTGGCGGGTGCGTCTCCTCGACGTTGCCGCCGCCGATTGCACCACCCACGGCGCCGGAGCCGCGGCGCTGGCCGCCCGGCTCGCCGTCGACCCCGGGGCGGCCAATGGCGAGCCGGTGCTGCTGCGCGGCGCCCGGCGGTACGAGCGGCGGCTGGTGCCGGCTCCGGACTCCGCCGGCGGGCCGGTGTGGCGGCGCGGCGGGGTCTACCTGATCGTCGGCGGGATGGGGCGGCTGGGGCGGGCGCTGGCCCGCCACCTCGCGGCCACCCAGGGCGCGCGGCTGGTGCTGGTGGGGCGCCGCCCGGCGCGGCCCGACGGCGATGCCTTTCTGGCCGAGCTGGAGCGGCTGGGCGGGCGGGCCCTGTACCGCGCCTGCGACGTCGCCGAGGCGGGCGCCGTGGCGCGGCTGCTGGCCGGCCTGCCGGCCGGGTTCGCGGCCGTCAACGGCGTCGTGCAGGCCGCTGTGGACCCGGTGTTCGCCCGCATCGAGCGCAGCCGCGAGGCCGAGTTCGCCGAGGCCCTGCGGCCCAAGATCGACGGGCTGAAGGCCCTGGCCGCGGCGACCCGCGGTCTCGACCTGGATGTGCTGGCGGTCTATTCCTCGATCGGCGCCTTCCACGGCTTCCCCGGCAACGTCGGCCAGAGCAGCTATTGCGCGGCCTGCGGCTTCGAGGAGGCGTTCGCCGCCCGGCTGGCGCTGGAGGGGCGGCCGGTGCGGCTGGTCCACTGGGGCCTGTGGCATGACGAGAGCTTCCCCGCCGACCAGGTCGCCCGGCTGGCGGCCGAGGGCACGGGAACCGTCGCCGTGGCGGACGGGCTGGCCGCCCTGGAGGCGGCGCTGTCGGGCCCCGCCTGGCAGAGCGTCGCCGCGGCGCTGTCCGAGGAGGCGTGGCAGGCCATGGGCGCCCTGCCGCAGGCCGAGGCCGCCGGACCGGGCACGGGAATCGCCGCCGCCGCGGTCGGCGCCGCCCAGGCGGCGCTGGCCGAGTGCACGGACCCGCTGCCGGATGCCGGGCCGCTGATGGAACGCTACATCCGCAGCCGCGTCGCCGGCGTCCTCGGGTCCGGCATCGGCCCGGTGCTGCCCCGTCTCGCCCCGCTGCGCGGCGCGCTGGAGGATCTGCTGTCGCGCGCCACCGCCGGGGAGACGGGCACCGCGGACGGGGACGCCGGCACGCTGCGCCGGGAGCTGGCGGCGCTGGGACCCGCGGCGGCGGCGGCGCTGGCGCTGCTCGACCCCTGCCTGGACGCCCTGGCGGATGTGCTGACGGGCGAGGTGCCGGCCACCGACGTGGTGTTCCCCGGCGGCTCGATGGAGCGGGTGGAGGCGGTCTACCGCGACCAGCCGGCGCTCGCCCACTGCAACCGGCTGGTCGCCCGCGCCGTGGCGGCGGCGGTGCGCCGGGCCGGGCCGACCGCCCGGGTGCTGGAGGTCGGCGCCGGCACCGGCGCCACCAGCCGCGCCGTGCTGGCCGAGCTGGAGCGCCAGGGGCTGGCGTGCGCGTATGTCTACACCGACGTCTCCGCCGGCTTCGTGCGCCACGGCCGGACGGCGTTGGCCGGGCCGGGCCGCAGCTTCCAGGTGCTCGACATCGAGCGCGACCCGCAATCCCAGGGGGTGGAGGCGGGCAGCGTCGACGTGGTGATCGCCGCCAACGTGCTGCACGCGACCCGGCGCATCGACCGCACGCTCGGCCACGTCGCCGGGATGCTCAAGCCGGGCGGGCTGGCGGTGATCGACGAGCTGACCCGGGTCGACGATTTCGGCACGCTGACCTTCGGCCTGCTCGACGGCTGGTGGCTGGCCGAGGACACGGCGGACCGTCTGGAGCACGGGCCGCTGCTGGACGTGCCGCTGTGGCGCCGGGCGCTGGCCGCCGCCGGCTTCGGCCGGGTGAGCGCGGTGAGCCTGCCGGGGCTGGCCGACCCCGAGGATTTCCCCCACAGCGTCCTTCTCGCCGCCCTCGGTGCGGCCCCGGCCCCGGTCTCGGCCCCGGTCCCGGCGGCCGCGGGGTCGGCTCCGGTGCCGGCGGGCCGCGCCCCAACCGCGGCGCCGGGCGCCCTGGAGGCGGCCTTGCGCGCCCGGGTGGGGGAGGGGCTGGACCTCGATCCCGCCGGGATCGACGACGGCGTGCCCTTCGCCGAGCTGGGCGTGGACTCCATCGTCGCCCCGCAGATCGCCGAAGCGATCAACACGACGCTGGGCATCGCCCTGCGCTCCACCGACCTCTACAACTACGGCACGGTGCGCGACCTGGCGGCCCATGTCCGCGAGCGGTTCGGAGACGCGGTGACCCTCGCCGCAGCGGCCCCCGGCGCGCCTCCCTCGCCCCACCCCGTCGCCGTGGGGGACGCCGCGGACGGGCGCATCGCCATCATCGGCATGGCCGGCCGCTTCCCCGGTGCCGGCGACGTCGATGCGTTCTGGGACCTGATCGCCGAGGGCCGCTCGGCGATCCGCGAGGTCGAGCGCTGCGCCCCCGGATGCCACGCGACATGGGGCGGGTTCCTGCCCGACCATGATGCCTTCGACCCGCTGTTCTTCCGCATCACCCCGGCCGAGGCGGAGGTGATGGACCCCCAGCAGCGGGTGCTGCTGGAGGAGGCGTGGCACGCCCTGGAGGACGCCGGCCTGCCACCGGAACGGCTGGAGGCCGGGCGCTGCGGCGTCTATGTCGGGGCGTCCGCCAACAACTACGCCGCCCCCGACGCCGGCCCGGCGCTGCAGACGCTGGGGGCGTCCATGGCGATCCTCTCGGCGCGCCTGTCCTACTTCCTGAACCTGCGCGGCCCCGCCTTCCCGATCGACACCGGCTGCTCCTCGTCGCTGGTGGCGCTGCACCTGGCGGCGCGGGCGCTGGCCGGCGGCGAGGTCGACGTGGCGCTGGCCGCGGGGGTGTCGGTCAACCTGCTGTCCCCGGACATCTTCCAGTATCTCTGCGACGCTGGCATGGCCTCGCCCACCGGGCGGTGCCACACCTTCGACGACGCGGCCGACGGCTTCGTGCCGGGCGAGGGGGTGGGGGTGGTGGTGCTGAAGCGCCTGGCCGACGCCGTGCGCGACGGCGACCGCATCGACGCGGTGCTGCTGGGCACGGGGGTCAACCAGGACGGCCGCACCAGCGGCATGACCGCCCCCTCCGCCGCCTCCCAGACCGCCCTGGAGGTCGAGGTGTACCGCCGCGCCGGCGTCGACCCGCGCAGCATCGGTCTGATCGAGGCGCACGGCACCGGAACGCGGCTCGGCGACCCGATCGAGGTGGCGGCGCTGACCGACGCCTTCGCCGCCTTCACCAGCGCGCGGGGATTCTGCGCCCTGGGCTCGGTCAAGACCAACATCGGCCACACCATGGCCGCGGCCGGCATGGCCGGGCTGGTCAAGGCGGTGCAGGCGCTGAGGCACCGCACCATCCCGCCCAGCCTGAACTTCCGGACGGCCAACACCCACATCGACTTCGCCGCCGGCCCGTTCGTCGTGGCGACCGGGCGGCGGCCGTGGGACGCGGACGGGCCGCGCCGTGCGGCGGTCAGCTCCTTCGGCTTCTCCGGCACCAACGGGCATGCGGTGGTGGAGGAGGCCCCCGGCCCCGAGGCGGTGGCCGCCCCGGCCGGCCCCTGGGTGTTCGCGCTCTCGGCCAAGACCGACGACGCCCTGGCACGCCTCGTCGCCGCCCTCGTGGCGTGGGCGGAGCGTGGCGACGCCGATCCCTACGCCGTGGCCCGCACCCTGGCGCTGGGGCGCGGCCACTTCGCCAGGCGCACCGCCGTCGTCGCCGGCAGCCTGGCCGGCCTGGCGCGGGCGTTGCGCGACGGAGCACTGGCGGGCGAGGGACCGGCGCACCGCGCCGCCGACCGCTACCGGGCGGGCGAGGCGGTGGACTGGGCCGCGCTGTTCCCGGTGGCCTGCCCGCCGGTGCGCCTGCCCGGCTACCCCTTCGCCCGCGAGCGCTACTGGGCGATGCCCGCGGCCACACCGGTCACGCCGGCTGCGCCGGTCATCGACGACCCGGGCCGCGTCGTCCTGCGCGCCGACCACCCGCTGCTCGCCGGCCACCGCGTCGCCGGGCGGGCGATCCTGCCCGGCGCCGCGGTGCTGGAGCTGGCCCGGGCGGCGGCGGCCCGACGGCTCGGCGCGGTCGGCGCGCTCACCGGCGTGGTCTGGGCGGTGCCCGTCGCGGTGCCCGGGGCGGGGGGCGACGGGGCCGTCGCCCTGTCGATCGACGTCGCCGACGACGGGCGGGTGGCCGTGCGCTCCGGCGCCGTCACCCATGCCTCGCTGCGCGCCGGCCCGCCCGGCGCGCCCGGCGGGCGGCTGGATGTGGCCGCCGTCCGCGGGCGCATGACCGTCGCGGTCGAGGGCGCCGAGCTCTACGCCCGCATGGCGGCGGCCGGCTACCGCTACGGACCGGCGCTGCGCACCGTCCGCCGGCTGGCCGCCGGCCCCGGCGAGGCGCTGGCGGAGCTGATGCCGGCCGCCGCCCCCGCGGGGCTGGGGACGGGATGCCCGCTCGACCCCGGGCTGCTCGACGGGGCGCTCCAGGCGGCGGCCGGGATCGGCTTCGCCGCGGGGGCGGCGGGCGGCTCCTTCGTGCCGGTGGCGCTCGAGTCCCTGGAGATCGAGGCCACCCTGGCCGGGCCGGCGGTGGCCCACGCCCGGCTGGTGTCCGGACCGGACGACGCGCTGCTGCGCTTCGACATCGACGTGGCCGACCCGGACGGGGCGCCGAGGCTGCGCCTGAGGGGGCTGGCGGCGCGGCGGCTGGCCCCGGACGCGGCGGCGGCGACGCTGATCCGGGTGCCGGCCTGGGTGCCGGCGCCGGCCGAGGCGGCCGCGGTCGCCGGTCCGGTCCTGGTGGTCACCGACGCGCCGCTCGACCCCGCCTGGGGGCCGCGGGCGCAGCGGGTGGCGCCGGGCGAGCCGCTGCCGGTCGCCGGCGCCGCGTCCATCGTCTTCATCGGGTCGGCGGAGGACGAGCCGGCGACCCTGGCCGGCGCTCTCGACCGTTTCGACGCCGAGGCGGCGCTGGCCCCCGTGCTGACGGCGGCGCAGGCGCTGCTGCGCGGCGGGGCGGGTGGGCGGCTGCTGCTGGCCTCGGCCGGGCGGCCGGTGGACGCGCCGCTCGACCTCGCCGCGGCCGGGCTGTTCCGCACCCTGGCGGCCGAGGATGGACGGGTGTCGGGCCGCGTCGTCCAGGGCGCCGATGCGGCCGGGCTGCTGGCCGAACTGGGCCGTGACGACGGCGCCGTGCTGGTGCGCCATGGTGCGGGCGGGCGTGCGGTGCGCCGGATGGTCGCCGCCCCTGCCGGGGCGGAGGTCGACGGGCTGCCGCTGCGCGAGGGCGGGGTGTGCGTGATCTCCGGCGGTCTCGGCGGTCTCGGCCTGCTGTTCGCCCGCCACCTCGCGCAGACACGCCGGGCGCGCCTGGTCCTGCTCGGCCGTTCGGCGCCCACGCCCGACCAGGCCGCCGCCCTGGCGGCGCTGGAGGACGCCGGGGCGGAGGTGCTTCCCCTGCGCGTCGACGTGGCCGACGCCACGGCGCTGCGCGACGCGCTGGAGCGGGCGCGGCGGCGCTTCGGGCCGCTCCACGGGGTGTTCCACGCCGCCGGGGTGCTGCGCGACGGGCTGCTGCGCACCGCCGCGGCGGACGACGCCGCCGCCGTGCTGGCGCCCAAGGCGGCCGGCGCGGTGGCGCTCGACCACCTCACCCGCGACGACCCGCTGGACCTGTTCGTGCTGTTCTCCTCCACCGCCGCCGAGCTGGGGGTGGCCGGGCAGGGCGCCTACGCCGCGGCCAACGGCTTCCTTGACGGCGTCGCGCTGCGGCGCGAGGCCTTGCGGGCGGCCGGTGCGCGGTCGGGGCGCACCCTGTCGGTGAACTGGCCGCTGTGGCGGGACGGCGGCATGCGCCCCGACGCCGACACGGCCGACGCGCTGCTGCGCGTGGCCGGGCTGGCACCGATGCCGGCGGCGGATGGTCTGGCGGCGGCGGCGCGCGCCGCGTCGCTCGACGTCGCCCAGGCCATGGTGCTGCACGGCGACGCGGCCCGTCTCGGCGCCTTCCTGGACCGCCGCCCGGCCGCCGGTCCGGCCCCCGGCGCGGACGCCGTCCCGTCCGGACCCGCCGCCCGCGGCCGGGTGGTGGCGGTCCTCAAGGGCGTGCTCGCGGAGGTCGCCAAGCTGCCCCCCGAGCGCGTCGAGGAGGACCAGCCCTTCGAGGCCTACGGCATCGATTCGATGATGATCGTCAAGCTGAACGCCCGGCTGGAGGAGGCCTTCGGCGAGCTGCCCAAGACCCTGTTCTTCGAGCACCGCACCGTCGGCGCGCTCGCCGACCGGCTGGCGGGGATGGGGATGGCCGCGCCGGATGCCCACCCCGCTCCGTCCCCCGTGCCGCCGGGGGACGCCGGGAACGGCACCCCGCGCCGTCACGCGGCCACCGACATCGCCGTCATCGGCATGCACGGCCTGTTCCCCCAGGCCGCCGACCTCGACGCCTTCTGGGACAACCTGCTGGCGGGCCGTGACTGCATCGTCGAGATCCCGGCGGAGCGCTGGCCGCTCGACGGATTCTACGACCCGGATCGCGCCAACCCCTGGACCAGCCACTGCAAGTGGGGCGGCTTCATCGACGGCGCCGACCGCTTCGACGCCCGCTTCTTCCACGTCTCGCCCAAGGAGGCGGAGTCCATCGACCCCCAGGCGCGCAAGTTCCTGGAGGTGGCCTACGCCGCCCTGGAGGACGCCGGCCACACCCGCGACAGCCTGTTCGCCGGCGATCCCGACCCGGCGCGGCGCAAGGCCGGGGTGTTCGTCGGCGTGATGTACGGCGACTACCAGCTCTTCGGGCCCGAGGAATGGGCCAAGGGCAACCTGGTCGGCCCCAACGCCGCCTACTGGAACATCGCCAACCGGGTCTCCCACGTGCTGGACTTCCACGGGCCGAGCCTGGCGGTGGACAGCGCCTGCTCCTCCTCCTTGAGCGCCATCCACCTCGCCTGCCGGGCGCTGGCGGCGGGGGACTGCACGGTGGCCGTCGCCGGCGGGGTCAACCTCAGCCTGCACCCCAGCAAGTACTGGATCCTCGCCAAGGCCGGCATGGCGGCCGGCGACGGCCGCTGCCGCAGCTTCGGCGCCGGCGGCGACGGCTACGTCCCGGGCGAGGGGGTGGGGGCGCTGGTGCTGAAACCCCTGGAGCGCGCCCTGGCCGACGGCGACGCGGTGCACGGCGTGATCCGCGCCAGCGCGGTCAACCACGGCGGCCACACCAGCGGCTACACCGTGCCCAACCCCGACGCCCAGGCCGCCCTGGTGGCCGAGGCGCTGGAGCGCGCCGGGGTGGCCCCGGCCGCCGTGTCCTATGTCGAGGCCCACGGCACCGGCACGCCGCTGGGCGACCCCATCGAGCTGGCCGGGCTGAGCCGGGCCTTCGCCGGGGCGCCCGAGGGCGGCTGCGCCCTGGGCTCGGTCAAGTCCAACATCGGCCATCTGGAATCGGCGGCCGGGGTGGCCGGGGCGATCAAGGTGCTGCTGCAGATGCGCCACCGCACCCTGGTGCCGACGCTGCACGCGGGGACGCCCAACCCCAACCTGCGCTTCGCCGGCACACCCTTCGCCCTGCAGCGCGACGCGGCCCTCTGGCGGGTGGCCGACGGGGGGCCGCGGGTCGCCGGCGTCAGCTCCTTCGGGGCCGGCGGCGCCAACGCCCATCTGGTGCTGGAGGAGGCACCCCGGCGCGCCGCCCTGCCCGCGGTGGCGGGGCCGCAGCTGCTGGTGCTGTCCGCCGCCACCCCCGAGGCGCTGGCGGAGCGGGCGCGGCGGCTGGCGGCGTGGCTGCGCCGCGACCACGGGGCGCGGCTGGCCGACGTCGCCTGGACCCTGCTGGCCGGGCGCGCGGCGCTGGCGCACCGCCTCGCGGTGCTGGGCGACTCCGCCGCCGAGCTGGCCGACCGCCTGGACCGGCTGGCCGCGGGTGCCGCGGTGGACGGCGCCTGGGCCGTGCCGGCCCAGG
>NZ_BAAKJB010000065.1:0-8538 GCF_059703765.1 Azospirillum sp. NS33
GTTTATCGCGGGGTGGAGCAGCCCGGTAGCTCGTCAGGCTCATAACCTGAAGGTCAGAGGTTCAAATCCTCTCCCCGCAACCAAACACCCAACGCCCCCGAAGGCTTCGCCCTCGGGGGCGTTCGGCGTGCGCGCCGCACTGGGCGCCCCATCATGGGGCCGGTGTCGGTTGGCGGAGATGGACGGTCCGCCGTGGATGAGGCATGAGCTGATGGCGGTGATGGCCGAACTCAGCCCGGCCGGCATGCGCGCCGCCTACGACGAGGTGATGACCATCGCTCTGCTCGACCGGCTCACGCATCACTGCGACATCCTGGAAACCGGAAACGACAGCTGGCGGTTCAGGAACCGCTCCTGATCGTTGCCCAGGGGGGCCCGCAGGCTTCCTCCCACGGCGCGCCGCTGCGTCAGCCATGAGGGCACTCCGCGGCGCGCGCGGGGCCCTCCCGTGGACTCCCTGGACAACGGGTTCTGCAACCGGAAGTGCGGCTGGAAATTGCACGCCGATGATGGCTGGTTTCTCGAAGCCGGTCGAACCATAACGTTTGTGGACGGACTCTCAGTCTTTGATTTTCGAGCGGTTTCATGTTCAAAATTGATTCCGATTTTACGCGATCCGCTCCAAATCCATTGCCACATAATGTCGCAATTTTCTGGTATTCTCATGGAAGGATATGGTCGCATGGTGTCGGGACGATATAGGGCGGGCTTCCGGCACCAGGGTGCCTCAAGCACGAACACAAGCACTATGATTTTTCCACCAGGCGCTGCTCGGTGGATGGAAAATGGCGGGGAACATGCAATTTTCATATAAGATTGGAAGCTTTGGCTCTGGGTATACGAGCATAAAGGTGCTAAGTCCAACCCTCGTTAATTTTGATACGGTGGGAACCGGTTCATCCTTAACGACTATTCAGATCAATGGGACGCAGTGGGAAATTATAAACTCCGGCATTAACGGCGGAGCTGCTACAGTTTTGCTTGATTCTGGCGGAAATCCTCTTTCGACAACAGTCAACGGCGTGGGATTTGCCTGGACCGGGGAGACGGGGATCATTTCCTCGACCGGCGGTGACCTCGGTGATTTCATCCTGGGTGGTGAGGGTAGCGATACTCTGCGGGGCGGCCTCGGAAACGACACAGTCTATGGTGCGGATAGTTCCGGTACTGCAACTGGACATGACCGCCTGTTGGGCGACGCTGGCAACGACAGGATGGCCGGAAATTACGGCAACGACACGATCTATGGCGACTCCGGCACCGATACAATTTATGGCAATGCTGGAGATGACGTCCTTTTTGGCGGGGACGACGGAGACCGTATCCACGGAAATGATGGCAGCGATACGCTTAGCGCGGACGCTGGCGATGACACACTGGACGGTGGCCAGGATGATGACGCGCTCTATGGTGGTAACGGCAACGATTCCCTCGTAGGTAATGCCGGCAATGACGTAATTTTTGGCGACGACGGCAACGATACACTGCTCGGCGGCGCCGGCACCGATATACTCAGCGGGGGTAGCGGAAACGATATCTTTTCCTGGTCCTCTACAGCGGATGCATTGGGAGACACGGTATCCGACTTTTCCATTGGCGACACGTTGGTGCTGAATGGCGATTACTCCTCACTGAACAGCACGACTGCCGGCGATATCGCGGTAACAGGCGGATTCGTGACTTTGACTTCCGTGACGGGGAGTTTTCAGGCGAGCTATGTCGGCGCGTCCACAACCATAACGCTTCTTGCGCTGAGTGCTCCCGCGGGCTTGGCGCTGACCGCGGCTTCTGACAGCGGCAGTTCGTCGAGCGACGGCATCACCAGCGCAACGACCCCCACGATCACCGGCACCGCCAACCAGGCCGGTACGATTGTGCTGTATGATACCGACGGCACGACGTCGCTCGGTTCGGTCAGTCTTGCGTCGGCCGGGGCATGGACGATTGCCGCGACGTCCCTGGCGGATGGCGCGCACAGCCTGACGGCCAAGATCACCGACGTCAGCAACGTAACCTCAACGGCGTCCACCGCCCTTGTGGTGACGATCGATACCGCCGCACCGGCAACACCGAGCGTCACGACGATTGCTTCCGATACGGGGACGTCTTCAACCGATCACGTCACCAACGATACGACGCTGATGGTTTCCGGCACGGCGGAAGCCAGTGCGGTGGTTGCGGTCAGCCTCGCCGGAACATCCGTGGGCACCGCCACGGCCGACGGGTCTGGTGCCTGGACCTTCGATTACACCGGCACGACGCTCGGCGCCGGCGCGCACAGTTTTACCGCCACAGCCACCGATGCTGCCGGCAACACCTCATCCGCGTCGGCCGCTTTGGCGGTGACGATCGACACCGCGGTGTCGGCCCCGACCGGCCTGGATCTGGCGATGGCGTCGGACAGCGGCTCGTCGAGCACCGACACCATCACCAAGGTCACCGCTCCGGTGATCGGCGGCACGGTGGCCGAGGCGGCGACCGTCGTCCTCTACGACGGCGCCACCGCCATCGGCACCGCCATCGCATCGGGTGCCGGTGCCTGGACCATCGCCCCGACTTCGCTGAGCGACGGCGTGCACACGCTGACCGCCACCGCCGTCGATACCGCCGGCAATACGTCGACGGCCTCGTCGGCGCTGACGGTGACCGTCGATACCGCTGCCCCGACCACCCCGACCGGGCTGGATCTGGCGACGGCGTCGGACAGCGGCTCGTCGAGCACCGATAACCTCACCAAGGTCACGGCGCCGGTGATCGGCGGCACGGTGGCCGAGGCGTCCACCGTGACCTTGTACGACGGCGCCACCGCCGTCGGCACCGCCACGGCGTCCGGTGCGGGGGTCTGGACCCTCACCAGCGCTTCGCTGGCCGACGGCGTGCACACCCTGACGGCCACCGCCGTCGACACCGCCGGCAACACCTCCACCGCGTCGTCGGCGCTGACGGTGACGGTCGACACCAGCGCTCCGAACGCCCCCACCGGCCTGAACCTGTCCGACATCGAGGACACCGGCGTCTCGACCGGCGACGACATCACCCGCACCACGGCCCCGGCGGTGACCGGCACCGTGGCCGAGGCGGCGACGGTGGTGCTGTACGACGGCGCCACGGCGGTGGGCACGATCACGGCCGGCGGCGCCGGGGCCTGGACCATCGCCAGCTCCTCCCTGGCCGACGGCGTGCACACGCTGACCGCCACGGCGGTGGACACGGCGGGCAACACGTCGTCGGCGTCGTCGGCGCTGACGGTGACCGTCGATACGGCGGCGCCGACGCTCACCGCGGAGACGCCGGCCGATGACGCCACCGGCGTGGCGATCGGCGCCAACCTGGTGCTGACCTTCTCGGAAGCGGTGACCTCGGGCAACACCACGATGACGCTCAAGCGCACGTCCAACGGCAGCATCGTCGAAACCTTCACCGCGACCGACACCGCCCGCGTCACCTTCAACGGCCAAACCGTCACCCTCGACCCGACCGCCGCCCTGGACTACGCGACGGGCTACTATCTCGAAATCGCCGCCGGCGCGGTCAACGACCTCGCCGGCAACAGCTTTGCCGGGCTGACGGGTGGCACGGCCTACAACGTCACCACCGAGGCGGCGGCGCCGCCGCCACCGCCCCCGGACACCAGCTCCCCGACGACGGTCACCACCCCGGTGCTGGGCAACCAGGTCACCGTCACCTCCAACACCACCACCTCCAGCACCGTCGACGGCGTGGTCGTGCAGGAACAGCGCCTGACCACCAGCAGCGGGGCGGTGATCGAGATCACCGAGATCCCGGTGGTCACGGCCAACCGGGTGGAGGCCGACGGGGCGACGCCGTCGGCCGACATCCCGCTGGCGCGCGACGCCACCACCGGGCAGACGACGCTCCAGGCCAGCGTGCCGACCGGCGTCGGCCTGCGGGTCGAGGGCGGCACCACCGCCCAGTCCCCGGCCAATTCCCTGGCCGGCCTGATCCAGGCCATCCAGGCGCGGACCACCGGCAGCGCCACCGACCAGGCCGACATGACCGGCGTCGGCGAGGCCTTCCTGGGCGGGCTGCCGGCCGGCACCCAGTTGACGGTGCGCACCATGGTGCCCACGGTGGCCGCGGGAACGACCGTGATCGGGGCGCCGCTACGCATCACCGGCAACACGCCGACGGGCGGCACGGCACGCGAGGCGCTGGTGATCGATGCCGCCGGCCTGCCCTCGGGCACGGTCATCGAACTGGACAACGTGTCGTTCGCGGCGGTGGTCGGTGCGGTGCGGGTGACCGGCGGCGCCGGCTCGCAGAACGTGGTGGGCGACGGCAGCGCCCAGTACATCGTGCTGGGGGCCGACGACGACACGCTGCGCGGCGGCGGCGGCAACGATTTCGTCGGCTCCGAAGGCGGCGACGATGTGCTGTTCGGCGACGAGGGCAGCGACACGGTGGCCGGCGGCATCGGCAACGACGCGCTGTACGGCAACCTCCAGGCCGACGTGCTCTATGGCAACCAGGGAACGGACACGCTGTTCGGCGGCCAGGACGGCGACACGGCGTTCGGCGGCCAGGATGGCGACGTGGTGTACGGCCAGCTCGGGGCCGACGTGGCGTACGGGCAGCTCGGCGCCGACACGCTGTTCGGCGGCCAGGCCGACGATACCCTGTTCGGCGGCCAGGAAAGCGACGTGCTGTGGGGCAACCGGGGCGACGACGTGCTCTACGGCAACCGCGGCGCCGACATGTTGGACGGCGGCTACGGCAACGATACGCTGGTGGGGGGCGAGGGCGCCGATGTCTTCCGCATCGGCTCGGCCGAGGAAGGGACGGCGGCGATCGTCGACTTCGAAGCCGGGCTGGATCGGATCGGGGTGGTCGGCCCGAACTTCGGGAACATCCAGGCCGGCACCCTGTCGGCGCAGCACTTCGCGCTGGGCAACCCGGCCGACGGCGACGACTGGTTCGTCTTCGACACGGCCACGGGCACCCTGTCGTTCGACGCCGACGGCAGCGGTGCCGGAGCGGCCGTGACCATCGCCACGCTCAACGTGCGCACCCTCAGCCACGCCGACATCACCGTCCTGGCGTGATATGCGACGGAATCCACGTATGCATCGGCACGCTGCCGGAGAAGAAGCAGAGGCACGGAGACCGGCAACCGATCTTTTGCGATGGACGGCTCGACTGCCTGAAAGACCAAAAGCTTTGCGACACAATTACTGTTAGGAGGGCGAAGATAGCCGTTCACCCCCCTTGGTCAGGGGGTGACAGGGACCGGCGGATGGTCGATGGCCGTGCCGGGCACGGGCAAGCACGTCGGCGATGTATGGCCAGGGATCGACGCGGGCGGCGTCGGCAGATTTCGACGACGCTGAGCGAAGCGGCATAGGCGGCGCTGCCCTCCTCGGTGCGGGTGCCGAAGGACAGGGGTCGGGCGATGACGGCGTGGCGCGTTCGGCCCCGTTGTTGGTGGGCGGCAACAGGGGATCATTCCCATGGGCCGCGGCTTCCTGTACCTGGTTGCGGTGATGGACTGGGCATCCCTTCGTGTTCCGGCATGGCGGCTGTCGACCACTTCGGGTGTCGGGTTCTGCATTGAGGCCGGGGAGGAGGCGATGGATGGGAGCGGCCGATGGAAGGGGGCGGGAAACAATGACAACGATTGCTGTCGAAGACAGCAAGGATTGTTCGCTTCCCCAAATCCACTCGTTGTTTGCTGAGGGCGTGCAGCGGCTTCAGGCCGGAGATGGGGATGGATCGGCCCGGCGTTTTCGCCTGGCATTGGTCATTCAGCCGAACTGGCTAGAGGCCCAATCCCTGTTGGGCGCTGCTTGCTGTCTGCGCGGCGCCTGGCCGGCGGCCATCGCGGCGACGGCACGAGCGATCCGGTTGGATGGTCCAGCGGGGGCGTGGTGCAATCGGGGCGTGGCCTTGCGTGCCTGCGGGAGGGCGGCGGAAGCGGCGGACGCGTTCCGGCACGCTGTGGCGTTGCGCCCAGAGCATCATGAATCATTCAACAATCTTGGCGTGATCGATCATGCCCTGGGCCGGACCGAGGCGGCGGTGGCGGCGTTCCGCCATGCCTTGGTACTCGCACCTGGTTACGCCGACGCCCACAACAACCTCACGGCGGTTGAGCAGGAACAGAACGACCCCGCCGTTGCCGCTGAAGCGCATCGCCGCATTCTGCGGCAATGGCCCAACCTACCCGAAGCGCACCAGAATCTCAGCCGAACGCTCAGCTCGCTTGGCCGGTTGGAGGAAGCGGCGGATCAAGCCCGCCGAGCGGTGGCTCTGCGCCCCGACGATTCCCAGCTTTACGATCTTCTGGGCAGTATGCTGCGCCGCTGCGATCGTGCCGCCCTGGCCTTCGATGCGCATTGCCGGGCGCTGCGATTGGTGCCGGACAGCACCCCTTATCTGCTCGCCAAAGGGGCCGCCCTATTGGCGTTGCGTCGGCCCGGAGAGGGCAAGAACCTGTTCATCCCAGCCGTTGCAACCATGCCGAACGATCCCAACGGTTGGAATCTGTTGGGCATGGCGTGCAAGGATAGCAGAAACCCAATCGAAGCTGAGGCCATGTTGCGTCGGGCCATCCGGTTGGCACCCGATTACCCCGATGCACACAACAATCTGGCCAACGCACTCCTTGACCAGAGCAAGTTGGAGGAGGCGGAGCGACACTGCCGTGTTGCGGTTGCCCTGAGCCCGGTTCCGGGAGAAGCATATCTCAACATCGGGTTGATAAGGCAAAAGCATCACGATGTCGTGGCGGCAGAGCGGCTGTATCGTCGGGCAATTCAGATCTCACCCAACAGCGTTGGCGGGCCTTTGAATTTGAGTATGTTGATGCTGATGACTGGCCGTCTCAAAGACGGGTGGAAACTATATGAGCATCGATGGCGTTTGATGGAAGCAGAACAAAGGGAAATACCCCGCCCACAATGGTCAGGAGAGCCGCTTTCGGGGAAATGTCTGCTTATCCATGCAGAACAAGGACTTGGTGACGCGATCCAGATGCTGCGCTACGTTCCGTTGCTAGCCGCGAAGGGCGCGCGCTTGGTGTTGGAGTTGCCCAAACCCCTCGTGCGGTTGGCGGAAACCCTTTCAGGAGGAGCCAAGATAGTAGAGCGCGGCCAACCGGTTCCTGTTTTTGACCTTCACGCGCCGCTGATGAGCTTGCCACACCTGGTCGGTACAGACACCTTGGCCAAGATCCCGTCGAATGTCCCGTATCTGGCTGCGTCGACCGAGGCGATCATGCGTTGGTCAAACGCGATCGGCGCCGGACGCGAGCCGCGGGTTGGGTTGGTGTGGTCGGGGAACTCGATGCATGCCAATGACCGTAATCGCTCCATGCCCGCGAATAAAATTCTGGAACTTCTGAGTGTTGAAGGGGTGGCGTTCATTCTTCTTCAAAAGGAGCCGAATTCAAATGAAGAAGCAATGTTAATGAAAACGGGCCGCTGCCGGAGTTTTGGTCCACTTGCAGATGACATGGCGGATACGGCCGCCCTTGTATCGGCCCTTGATTTGGTGATTACGGTGGATACGTCCGTTGGACATCTAGCCGGAGCTCTGGGGCGGCCGGTATGGATGATGGTTCCCTTCAGCCCCGATTGGCGTTGGTTGACAGGACGGGATGACAGCCCATGGTACCCAACATTGCGTCTATATCGACAAGAGCGCCAGGGCGACTGGTCGGGTGTGATACGTGGCATTGGTCGTGATCTGGCCGTCCTGTCATCGAGTTATATGTGTACCCCTCCGGTGGAGCTTTGTCAGCATCCGGCGAAAGCCGCAGTCTGACTGCGGTTTTCGCCGGATGCTGACGGTGCGCCCGACCGCCAGCCAGACCCGCGCCGAAGGAGGAAGCGCGATCACCGCGCCACCAGCGCCGAGGCCACCGAGGCCACCGGGGCCGCCGGTGTCGACAGCGGGAGGCGCAGACGCGCAACCCCGCCGATCTCGATCTCCATCACCGCCCCGTCCGGCATGCCGGCGCCGCTGTGACCGGGCGTCACCACAACCGCGGCAAAGCCGCCTTGCGACACCCCCGCCTGCTCCCGGCGCCAGTGGTACAGAAGGCTCGCGCTGACATCGGCGCGCCGAGCCACCTGCGTTACCACCGCTCCCGGCGCAAACGCCGCGGCCACCAGCGCCCGCTTCGCGCCCTCGCTCCACTCCCGGCGCCGTTCGCGGCCAGCAAGGATCTCCACTCGTCCCATCGCACCTAAGCGGCCGCCGAACGCCGCCTTGTCTGGGCTGAGCTACTCGACCGTGACCCGTCCCATCGCACCGTCCTATGCACCGGTGCAAGCGACACGGCTTGCACCGCGGCAAGCTACGCGACATCAGACAGCGCAGCGGTAGACGGCCTCCACCGGAGGGGCACCCGCCAAGCGCGATCCGTTCGCCTGTTTCGTTGGCCACGGCTGTCGCCGAAGGTTCCATGGTCGTGTCCCGCTGAGTGGTGTAGCTCGCGCTTTGTCGGCGAGGTCTCCGGCTGATCTGGCCGGGTTGCTCATACGGCCACGGCGGGCAGCATGATGGCGGGATCATCGC
>NZ_BAAKJB010000066.1:0-8281 GCF_059703765.1 Azospirillum sp. NS33
CTCCAGCGCCCCGGGGGTGAGGCCGGCGGCGGCGACCCGGGCCAGCAGGCGGTCGGCGAAGCCCGGCGTGTTGAGGTCGGTCATCGAGAGGTTGATGGCGACCGGCACCGCGGCGGCGGCGCCGCGGCCGGCCGCCCAGCCGCCGACGGTGTCGACGACGAAGTCGGTCAGCGCCTGGGTCAGGCCGGCGGATTCGGCGATGGGGATGAACTCCGACGGCGTCACCGCCGCGCCGTCGCGGGTCCAGCGCAGCAGCGCCTCGGCCCCCACCACCGCGCCGCTGGACAGGTCGAACTTGGGCTGGAGGTGGACGGCGA
The DNA here is from genome assembly GCF_059703765.1 of Azospirillum sp. NS33. Taxonomy (NCBI): domain Bacteria; kingdom Pseudomonadati; phylum Pseudomonadota; class Alphaproteobacteria; order Rhodospirillales; family Azospirillaceae; genus Azospirillum; species Azospirillum sp. NS33. Next base: position 318 of record NZ_BAAKJB010000066.1, read on the forward strand.
AGCCGTGCCAATCGGCGGTCGCCGCCTTCAGCGTGCGCTGCAGGTCACACCGGCGTTCGACGTCGCGGCGCATGGCGGCGTCATAGCGCACGCAGACCCCGCGGTGGCGGTTGGCGACGTGGAGCAGCGCCGACACCGTCGCCTCGACCACCGCCTTCGGCTCCCGCGGGAGGACGGCGAAATCCGCCAGGTCGGCGAGGACGGCGGTGGCGGTGGTCGCCACCTCGATGCCGTCGACGGCGAAGGGGCGGGCCACCGCGGCGGGGACGAGCGCCTCGTCGAGGGCGGCGCGGTCGCCCAGCAGGGCGAAGACCCGGTCGCCCAGGCGGGCGATGGTGAGGGGGCCGGTGGCCGTGGCGGCCAGCGCGTCGTGCACCGCCCGCAGCAGCCCGTGGGCGACCCCCATGCCGTAGGCCGCCACGACCGACCGGTAGGCGTCCACCCGCACCAGGGCGATCCGGCCCCCGGCCCAGCCGTCCTGCACCCGGGCGTGCAGCGCCGCCTCCAGGGCGTTGATGTTCGGGACGTTGAGAACCGGATCGACGTGGGCCATACGGTCGAGGCGCTCCACCAGGGTCAGGTTCTCGAAGCCGATGCCGATGTTGGTGGCGAACAGCTTGAGCAGGGCGAGGTCCTGGGGGTCGACGCCGCCGGACGTCTGCACCAGCGCCGACAGCTCGCCGCAGCCGTCGCTGCGGACATGGAGCGCGGCGTAGCCGTCCTTGATGACCGGCTCGCCGGTCCTGCGCACGGCCTCCAGCAGGTCCCGCACCTCGGCCCCGCCGAGGGCGTCGACCGTGGCCCCGGCGCAGGCGGCGAAGCGGCCGAGCGCGCTGACCACCCGCGCCGCGCCGCTGTCGCCGCCGAGGCCGCCGCCGAGGCCGCCGCCGAGGCCGCCGACGCCGACGATGCCGTTGGGCTGGACCCGCAGCAGGGCGGCGATCTGCGTCAGCACGCCGCGCGCGAACAGCTCCAGGTTGGTGCGCCGGAACAGCCGGGTCGAGCTCTCCACGATCGTCTCCAGCCCGGCACGGCTGCGGGCGATGGTGCGGATCTGGTCGTAGGCGCGGACGCTGGCGGTCAGCACCGTCAGCAGGCGGGTGTGCGTCAGCTCGGCCTTGGTGCGGTAGTCGTCGATCTCGTAGGAGGCGATCACCGACAGCTCCGGCGCGTATCCCGGCTGGCCGGTGCGCAGGACGATGCGCGTGGCGTCGTGGCCCGCCGCCCGCAGCTCGCGCACCAGCCGCAGCCCGGCGTACGGCGTCTCCATCACCACGTCGACCAGCGCCACCGCGATGTCGGTGTCCCGGCCGGCGAGGCGCAGGGCCTCGGCGGCCGAGCGGGCGTGCAGCAGGGTGACGGGCCGGCCGAGAATGACCGCGTCGGCGAGGGCGAAGGCGGTGATCGCGTGCACCTCCTCGTCGTCGTCGACCACCAGGATGCGCCAGCCCGCCATCGGACCCGCGGCCGCCCGGGGCGGCCCGCCATCCTCGACGATGGCGAGGACCTCATCCGAGGGCATGCCGGCTCCGCTGCGCATCATAGACGCTCCCGATCTGTCGTTCGGCGCTGGCGGGGGCCACCGCCGGGAGGTGCAGGATCATCGACGTGCCGCCATCCACGCGGCGCTCCGCGCGCAGGGTGCCGCCGAGGACGTTGGTTGCGATGGTGAAGGAGACGCTGAGGCCCAGCCCGCTGCCGCCCTGCCCCAGGCGGGAGGTGACGAAGGGATCGAAGATGCGTTCCAGCATGGCCGTCGGCACGCCGACGCCGGTGTCGGCCACGGTGATCTCGACGCGCTCGCCGTCGAGGTCGCGCGCCGCGATGGTGACGCGCCCGCCACCGCCATCGGGAAAGCCGTGGGTCTGGGCGTTGTCGACCAGGCTGATCAGCACCTGGCCCAGGGCACCGGGGAAGCTGTCCAGCCGCGCCGCGGTGCGAACGGCGGTGTCGAGGGCGATGGCGGAACCGCGAAACCGCGGCGCCATGGTGCTGGCGACGTCGTCGATGAGGTCGCGGACGGAAAAGGCGCGCCGCCGTTCGCTGGTCCGGTCGACCGCCACCTGCTTGAAATGGCCGATCAGGTCGTTGGCCCGTTCCAGGCCGCCCAGCACCAGGGTGCAGCCCTGGCGCACGTCGTCGAGAAACGCATCGAGCGTCGAGCGCCGCAGTTCGCCCGCGGACCGCGCCGTCTCGCGAAACGCCGTGGCGCGCTCCACCAGGGTGCTGGCGACGGTGACGGCGGCGCCGATGGGGGTGTTCAGCTCGTGGGCCACGCCGGCGACCAGCGCCCCCAGGCTCGCCAGCCGTTCGGCCCGCGCCAGCTCCTCGGCGGCGTGCGCCCGCTCGGCCTCGGCCCGCCGGCGGGCCAGCATCGTTCGGGTCCACCCCATGCTGATCATGGCGATGACGGCCAGCCCGATGGCCAGGAACCACAGGCCGCGGGGTGCGGTCAGGACGGCCAGCGTGGTCGGGGGCACCGTGCCGAGAACCGTCCATCCCGTGGTGGCGCTGTGCACGACGATGTCCGGACGCAGCCGGACGATGGCCGCCTGCGGACGCACGGTGCGGAAGAGGTACCGCACGCCGCCGTCGACGACGCTGCCGTCGGCGGCGGCGATCCGCCGCCACACCGCCGGGGCGGTGGTGGCCATCGTGGTCTCGCGCCCGAACATGAAGCCCCACAGCCGGTCGTCCGGCGCACCGGCCAGCCAATGGCCGTCGGCGTTCAGCACCTGCAGGGGATGGTCGGGGGACAGGGCCGCGGGGCCGGCCCGCTCCACCCTGGCCAGCGCCTCGCCCATGGCGATGTTGACGACCACCATTCCCGCGGGCATGCCGGCCTCCCACAGCGGCGTGGCCAGCCGCAGCATGGGATTCCACGGCGTCTCGACCGCCCCGTGCTCGATGTTGAGGTCGATGTCGGACACGAAGACCGCGCCCTCGGGCAGGGCGCGGGTGGCCTGGACATAGTAGCGCCCGCTCTTGTCCTGCAGCTGGTCGCCGTCCGACACCGCCACCGTGGCGCCGCGGCGGTCGACCCGCACCACCTCGCGCCCCGCGGCGTCGATGTAGCGCAGCTGGGCGACGAAGGGGATCTCCTCCGCGACCACCGCGAAGGCGCGGGCGACCGCGCCGCGCGCCGCCGCCTCGCCCGCGGCCAGCCGGCGCAGCGGCTCCGCCCGGGCGACGATCCGCAGGTCGCCCACGAACCCGCTCAACGCCTGGCCCAGAGCGTCCGCGGCCCGCTCGACCCCGTCCTCCACCATGATCCTTTGCCGATTTCTTTCGAACGCCGCCTCGAAATAAAATGACGCGGCCAGCAACATGCCGAACACGGCCGACAACGCCAAGTACATGGGAATGAAGACGAAGAGTCCGTTCTTGCCCATTGGCACGCCGTTCTGGTCGCCATCGACCCACGGAACGCGACCGTTGCATCGAGACGGTTTCAATTCTAAGTGTCCGGAGAACACCTCGCGGCAATTAGCATGAATGTACCCTGACGCAGCGTCAAGGTGGTAGAGGCCGGAGGCGGCGCGTTGCATGAAGGTGATGTTGGCGCTGATGCCCCTGTCCTTTCCCTCGCTTAGGCGCTACGGACGGAGTTCGGGCGTCCCAGGTCGAGCATGCGGTTGAGGACCTCGATGGCGATGGCGACCTCGGTGGCGCGGGCATCGCCGCGATGGAACCGGAGGCGGTCGCCGATGCCCTGCGCCCGGTCTCGGTAATCGCCTGGATGTACCGGTCACACTGGCTTGGCGCCGTCGATGCCGTGTCGCTGGGAACCGCGTCCGCTCGCGGCGGCACGATGACGTCAGCAGCGGGATGGCGCTCGTGCATGGTGGCGTAAACGGTGGTCGGACGGTCGTACGCGCCGTCCCCGGTGACCGAGACGACCGGGTCCAACTTCGGCGGCATCATCGCGCTCACGGTCGGTCAGGGTGGCGGCGACGATCTCCGTCTCGGCGGTGCGGCAGTTCGAATTCGGCCGTGGCTCGTCGCGCGGCTACGTGCCGGTTGGCTTCCGGCGGGCGTTCACGGCGACCGGCCTGGCGCTCGCCGACGAGCGCGCGCAGGACGCCGGCGCAACCGATGGTTCGCCCCCCAGCCCCGGAGGCATCCCGGCATGAGTCCGCCGCCGGCCCGCCCCAAGATCTACCACATCACGCATGTGGACAACCTGCCCGCCATCATCGCGACGGGCGGACTGATCTCCGACGGGACGGTCGTCACCCAGGGTGGCCCACAGGTCACCATTGGCATGGGGAAGCTGAAGCGGCGCCGCCTGACGCTGCCGGTGACGTGCCATCCGGGCGATCACGTCGCTGACTTCGTACCGTTCTACTTCTGCCCGCGGTCGGTCATGCTCTACCTGATGCACCAGGGTAACCACCCGGAACTGACGTACCGCAGAGGGCAAGCTCCGATCGTCCATCTTGAAGCCGACGTCCAAGAAGTGGTTCGATGAGCGAGTCAGGACGGGCGTCGTTGGGCATTCTCCCTGTCGAATGCGGCCGCCCACTTCTGCCAGTTCCGGGCATCGCTCGCGCAGCTCGACCAGGTGAATTGGCAGGCTGTGGACGCCCGGAATTGGGTATCCTGCCGCGACGAGAAGCAGGCTGAGTTCCTTGTGCACGGGGCATTCCCATGGACCCCTGTTCCGCCGGATCGGCGTTATCTCGGACAGGATCGCGGTCCAAGTGGCCGCTGCGCTTCGCGGCGCGCAGCATCGGCCGCAAGTTGAGATTAAGCGCGATTGGTACTACTGAGGAAGCCCCGCGATGATCAGATACACGACCGGCGATATCCTCGCGGCCGACGCGGAAGCCCTCGTCAACACGGTGAACTGCGTAGGCATCATGGGGCGCGGCATCGCGCTCCAGTTCAAGAACGCCTTCCCGCAGAACTTCAGGGCCTATGAAGCCGCCTGTGCCCAGAACGCGGTGCAGCCAGGGCGAATGTTCGTGTTCGAGACCGGGACAATGACGAACCCGAAGTTCATCATCAACTTCCCGACGAAGCGGCACTGGCGTGGTAAGAGCCGGATGGAGGACATCGACGCTGGGCTGGAGGCCCTGACCGCGGCGATCCGGGAGCGGGGAATCCGATCCATCGCGATCCCGCCGCTCGGGTCCGGACTCGGCGGGCTCGACTGGTCCGAGGTGCGCCCCCGGATTGAGGCCGCGCTCCGCGAGATCCACGACGTCGAGGTGCTGGTGTTCCAGCCGAACGGCGCGCCAGACCCGGCGACCATGGCGCGCAACGTCGAGGTGCCGAAGATGACACCCGGCCGCGCCGCCCTGGTCGAACTCATGCACCGCTATCTCGGCGGCCTGATGGACCCGTTCGTCAGCCTGATCGAGGTCCACAAGCTCATGTATTTCATGCAGGAGGCGGGTGAAGGGCTGAAGCTGCGGTACGTTAAGGCGCCATACGGGCCTTATGCCGAGAACCTGCGACACGTCCTCAAGACCATCGAGGGGCACTTGGTGTCCGGCTACGCCGACGGCGGGGACGCACCGAGCAAGCTGCTGGAGCTGGTGCCCGGTGCAGCCGAGGACGCCGCGTCGTTCCTGTCGGATCACCCCGAGACTCGGGCGCGCTTCGATCGCGTGGCCGAACTGGTCGAAGGCTTCGAGACGCCGTTCGGCCTCGAGCTGCTGGCCAGCGTGCACTGGGTGGCGAAGCTGGAAAGGGTCGCCTCGGCCGAAGCGGCGGTCGAGGCGGTCCACACCTGGAACGACCGGAAGAAGCGCTTCTCACCGCGGCAGATCGATCTGGCCTGGAAGGTTCTCACGTCGAAAGGGTGGATCGAAAGCGCACCTCAACACGCGAACTGACGCGGCTTCGACCTTCCGGCGGCCAAGGCGTAGTTGCCGCGGCGTGTAAACACTGTTCGGCGCTTGCTTCGCCCAACTCACCGCGGCTGCTCAGGATTGGAGTGTCTGAGGTGGCAGACGCGGCCGGTCGCTCTCCTGGTCACCATCGCGGAGCAGAAGGTGGCCGCGCTGACGAGCCTCATCGAGCGGGAGAAACGCCGGTAGACGCCGCTTCCGCACGAGGGGCGATCTCAGACTCGGCATCAGAGGCCGAGCAGGTGCCTCGCGGCCGCCATGTTGGACGCGTACTCCATGCCGGGTGGGGCGAAGTCGGCGGCGAGATCCGGCCTGAGCGTCGAGCCGGTCTCGCCGGCGTAGTCCCTCTTGTTCGAGGACACGAACACGACCTTAGACTGCATGCCGGTGGACCTCAGAGTCCCGACCACGTCAAGGTACGTCTCGATGACGACGCAGTCCTTCATCGACTCCTTGCCCTTGCGCGCCGGGGTGCGGGCTTGGCTCGATCGCTTCCAGGCGTTCCCTGGGATGTGGGCTGCCTGCGCGGCCGGCGTCGCCGCAGCGAACCAGCGATCCACAACATCCCGAGCCCGCGCGCGGTGATCATCGAGATGGCTGAGATCGGTCGGCCCTCCGCTCCCGTAGACGGCCGCGACCGCATCAATGCGCGCCAAGTCGGCGCGCAGCTTCTGCAGGGCCCTGGCGGCCTCCTTCTCGGTCTCAGGCCTTCGCCGTTGCGCGCAACGGCGAAGGCCTGGATTGCCTCGCCGCCGAGCTGCGCGCGCTCGCCCCGGCGCTGGTGGTGCTCGAAGCCACCGGCGGCTTCGAGCTCACCGTGGCCGCTTCCCTGGCCGGGGCCGGGCTGCCCTTCCCTTGGCCGTGGTCAATCCGCGCCAGATCCGCGATTTCGCCCGCGCCACTGGACGGCTGGCCAAGACCGACGCGCTGGACGCCCAAGTCATCGCGCTGTTCGCCGAGCGCATCCGCCCCGAGCCGCGACCGGTCGCCGACGCCGACAGCCAAGCGCCGGCCGAACTGGTCGCCCGCCGCCGCCAGATCGTCGAGATGATCGGTATGGAGAGCAACCGGCGCCACCAAGCCAAAAGCCCACGCGTGCGCCGGACCATCGAGATCACGCTGAAGACCCTGGAGGCCCAGCTCGCCGAACTCGACAAGGACATCGACGACACCGTGCGCCGCTCGCCCGTCTGGCGCGCCACCGATGACCTCCTCACCTCGGTCCCCGGCATCGGCGACGTTACCGCCCGCACCTTGATCGCCGACCTCCCCGAACTCGACCGCCGGCGGATCGCCGCCCTGGTCGGCGTCGCCCCGATCAACCGCGATTCCGGCGAGATGCGCGGCCACAGGGCCATCGCAGGCGGCCGAACCCACGTCCGTAACGTGCTGTGCATGGCCACGCTGTCCACCATCCGTTGGAACCCCATCATCAAGGCCCACTACACCCGCATCGTCGCCGCCGGACGGCCCAAAAAGCTCGCCATCGTCGCCTGCATGCGACACCTGCTCACCATCCTCAACGCCATCGTACGGACCGCATCGCCGTGGCAAACCGCTTGACCGACGACACAGTCGCTCATGCGACGTCGCATGAGGGGGCGGTCACCCCGTCGGAAACCGCCCGTCGAAGGTGTCGATGGGGACGGGGCGGCCCATCAGGAAGCCCTGGCCGACGGGACAGCCGAGGGCGGCCAGGGCGCGCTTCTGGTCGTCGGTCTCGACGCCCTCGGCCACGCAGGCGACGCCCAGGGTCCGGGCCATGGCGATGACGATGGCGGCGAGGCTGTCGGCGGCGGTGGCGGGGGTGAGCGGCGCCACGAAGCGGCGGTCGATCTTCAAGGTGTCGACGGGCAGGCTGTCGAACTGGCCCAGCGACGAGAACCCGGTGCCGAAATCGTCCAGCGCGATGCGCGCGCCGGCCTCGCGCAGGGCGCGCACCTGGGCCAGCGGCCAGGGGCTGTCCTGCATGGCCACGCTCTCGGTCACCTCGAACTCCAGCGCCCCGGGGGTGAGGCCGGCGGCGGCGACCCGGGCCAGCAGGCGGTCGGCGAAGCCCGGCGTGTTGAGGTCGGTCATCGAGAGGTTGATGGCGACCGGCACCGC
>NZ_BAAKJB010000067.1:0-6578 GCF_059703765.1 Azospirillum sp. NS33
CGGGCGACCCGGCGGCGGCCCGGCGCCGGGCCGCGGGGGGCGGGGCCGGCCGGCACCTCGAGCAGGGCCCGCCCGCAGTCCGGGCAGCGTTCGTCCGGGGTGGCCGCCAGGGCGATGCGCCGCCGCTGGTCGGCCGCCGCGCAGTTGCCGATGTTGGGGCACATGCCCTGCCGGTCAGCCATGGCCGGGTCCGTCCGGCCGGCGCTTGCGGACCATCGCCGCGGCGGCCTTGCCGGCGTCGACGAAGGAGCGGTAGATCGGGTCCACGGGATTGTCGTTGCAGCGCCGCCGGATGCGGGCGACGCAGTCGACGATCGCCTCGACCAGCGCGGCGTCCTCGCCGGGATGGGCGGCCAGCGCCCGGGTGACGTTGTCCTCCAGCATGCTGGCGACGCCTCCGGCGATCTGGTGGGGGGCGGTGAGCAGGTCGTCCGCCAGCGGCATCGGCGTGTCGTCGAAGCCGTCGGCGTCCTTGGGAACCAGCCACAGGGCGGTGCGGCCGTGGCTGTCGGCACCGCGCTCCAGGATCACGTTCAGCGGGATGCCGACCAGCACCAGCGCCAGGGACCGGGTCGACGGTTCGGCGTCGTCCAGCGACGGCTCTCCGGGCTGGGCGGCCGGGCCGCCGACGGCGTGCAGCGACAGCATGGCGTAGGAGCGGTCGCGCTGCACGTAGGCGCGGTAGTGCCAGTCCATCTGCCGCAGCAGCTCAACGTCGGGGATCGAGAAGGGCGACGTCGCCATGAGGAAATGGACGGCGCCGTCGTCCTCGTCGGTGTCGACGAAGCGCACGTCGTGCCGCCGCGAGAAGGACACCGCCGATTTCAGGGTGTTGACGAAGCCGTCGCGGTGCGGGGCGCGGGGCAGCATCACGTAGAGCCGGGCGGCGAGCTGGCCGTCCGACGCGTCGGGCAGAAGGGCCGCCGCGTGGTGGCCGAACAGCGCCGCCATGTCGCGCAGGCGTGCGAAATCCCCGGCCGTGCGGTGCTCCAGCATGTCGTAGATCGAGGAGTCGAGGATCGCCGCCACCGGCGCCGTCCAGGCGCCCCGCGGTCCGGTGATCTCGTCGCGGCAGGCGTCGGTCAGGGCGGCCAGCCAGTCGGCGGTCTCGACCCGGTCGGCCACCGCGCGGAACCCCCCGCCCGCGCCGACCGGCCCGGCAAGCCGGTGGCGCAGCGCCTCGGCGTGGGCGGTCTGGCCGCGCTCGTCGCACAGCAGATCCTGGACGAAGCGCTGCAGGCGCTCGCCGTCGAACAGATGGGTGACGAAGGTCGGGGTCGACTCGTGCTCCTCCAGCCGGGCCGACAGCCCGTCGAGGACGAAGTCGACGTCGCCGGCGCCGCCGGCCACCAGCCGCAGCAGCCGGGCGAGGTGGGCCTGGAGCTGTTCCAGCTCCTCGATGACGACCGGCAGCAGGGTCTTGGCGAACAGCCAGCCCTCGGCGCGCGTCATGTTGACGTGCAGCTCCTGAAGGGTGATGGCGTAGGCGCGCAACGCCGAGTCGTCCTTGCCCTTCAGCCAGCCCCACCCGGCGGCACGCGACCAGTCCTGGTGGGCGGCGACGACCCGGACGCGGCACGCCTCCTCGGCCATGCGCACGTTGGCGACGCGGTCGTCGACGCCGGCCAGCCGTTCGCGCTGCAGGTCGACCAGCGCCTGGAGGATCTGGTGGAGGTCGTGCAGCCCGCGCTCGCCGCGGGTCCACTGCTCGAACAGGTCGCGCTCCACCCTGCCGCGGATCTCCCGGGCGATGTCGCGGCGGCGCTGCTGGCGGGCGCGGTAGAAGCCGGGGACGCCGACGCCGCGGAAATCCTCGGTGAAGCGCTGGCTGCACAGGCGGGTCACGCAATCGAACCAGTCCCGGCGCGGCTGGGTGCGGGCGAGCTCGACGACGCCGTCGATGGTCAGCGTCCACTCCTCGGTCATCAGCCGCCATGTCGGATCCGCGATGTCGGCGGCCAGCACGGCCGCGGACTGGATCAGGTGGTCGGCGGTCAGCATCCAGCGGCTCTGCGCGTCGATCCGCCGGACATGGTCGGCCGCCGCCAGCCCGGACGCCTCCGGCACGAAGCCGCGGCGGTGGCGCCAGTGGGCGTACAGCATCTGGTAGAGGCCGGCCTGCAGCAGGGAGAGCGTCAGCGCGTCCTCGACCTCGTCGCGCGCCGTGGTCAGCACCTTGGGGCCGAGGGCGACGATCGGCCGGTGCGTCGCCGGCTCGGCCGGCCCGCGGGTCGCCATCGCGGTGCCCAGCATCATGCGCTGGCGGACCGCCATGGCCAGCGCCTCGGGCAGGGTGCGCAGGTCGCGCGACGCCCGGCCGGTCTCCTCCGGCGGCGCGATCACCAGGATCTCGTCGCACAGGCGCTGGATGCCGAGGTCCTGGGGTTCGCCCGCGTCGGCGCGCCGCGGTGCCGGCTTGCGCGCCTGCGACAGTTCGGACAGGGCGGCCCCGGTGTTGACGGCCGCCGCCTGGCGCTCGCCGTCGGGATCGTCGGCGCCGAAGCTGGGCAGCAGGCCGTAGGCCAGGACGTGGCTGGTGGCGGCGATCGCCGGGTTGCGCCGGACCTGCGCGAGCAGCTGGGTGAGGGCGCCCCCGCCGATGCCGCCGGCGAGGTAGCCGACGACGTGGATGTGCAGCGGGGTTCCCGGCGGCCGGCCGGCGAGCAGGCCGGTGCAATCGGCCTCCAGCCGGGCGTGCAGTTCGGCCGATTTGGCGGCCAGGAGCAGGCTGCCCAGGCGGCGCGGGTTGGCGACGGTGTCGCTGCCGATCTCGCGGGCGACGTCGTAGCGGCTCAGCCACTCCCGCACCTCGCCCTGGAGGCGGTTGCCGTACTCCCGCACGCTGGCCATGTCGAGGGTGAAGACGGTCTCGATGGGCTCGCCGCCGAGATCGGCCATGACGCCTTGCGGCGTGCGCAGGGCGTCCTCCAGGTCGATCGCCATGAAGCGGGCCGGGACCGGGGGCAGCGCGCGGCGCCGGCGCTGCGCCAGCAGGCGGCGCAGCCGGGCCAGGGTGGCGCGCCCGATGCCGCCGAGCCCGACCACGAGATGGACGGGATCCGGGGTCGCCGGCGCGTCCGGCCGGAACGGCGCCGGGCCGCCGAGATCGTCGCTGTGCGGGCGGGGATTCAGCATGATGCCGCGGGGTCCCTGTCGAGGTGGTGCCGGGCCGGGGTGGGCAGCGTGCGCATGGGCCTACCGCGCCGACGCGGCGTTCTCGTGCTTCGCCCCGCCCCAGGCCTGGGAGGCCTGGATGAAGCCGGGGGTCGCGACGATGATCAGGAGGGCGGGCAGGATCAGGACGATCAGCGGCATGGTGATCAGCACCGGCAGCTTGGCGGCGCGCTCCTCCAGCTCCATGATGCTCTTGTTGCGCTGCTCGGTCGCCAGCACGCGCAGCGCCTGGCTGAGCGGGGTGCCGTAGCGCTGGGTCTGGATCAGGGTGGCGACCAGCGAGCGCAGCGGCTCCAGGCCGGTGCGCTCGGCCAGGTTCTCCAGGGCGTGGTCGCGGTCGGACATCAGGCGCAGCTCGTTGCTTGTGACGGCGAACTCGTCGGCGATGTCGGGGGCGCTGCGCGCCAGGTCGTGCGACAGGCGCTGGATCGCCAGGTCGAGGCCGTAGCCGGCGTTGGCGAAGATGATCAGGAGGTCGAGGGCGTCGGGCAGGCGCTGGAGGATGCGCCGCTGGCGGCCACCGGCCCGGCGCTTCAGCACGATCTCCGGCAGCATGCCGCCGACCAGGCCGCCGGCGAGGCCGGCGCCCACCGTCACCACCAGCCCGGGCGGCAGCAGGCCGGCCGCCGGCACCAGCACGCCGGCCAGGGCCGCGCCCGCCACCATCGCCAGCACCTTCAGCGCCATCAGCAGCTTGAGCGCGTCGCTCCGGCGCACGCCGGCGTGCAGCAGCAGCTGCTGGAGCTGGCGCCGCTGCGCCGCGCTGACGAGGGTCAGCCGGGCGAGCAGGTCGGCGAACCGCTGCAGGCCGCGGAACACGACCGCGCCGGCGGCGTGGGCCTCCTCCTCCTCGTCCGCCCCGGCGGCGGCGGCGGTCCCGCCGTAGGCGCGTTGCAGGCCGCGCAGCCGCCGCCGCAGGTCGTCGCGCGGCAGCGCCGCCACCGCCACCGCGCCGAGGGCGGCGGCGGCCATCAGCAGCAGCGCCCCGAGCAGTCCCTGGATCAGCCCGCCCCCGTCGGCCATGGCGTCAGATCTCCGTCCGCGTGATGTTGCCGATCACCGCCATGCCCGCGGCGATGCAGCCCAGCGACACCAGCAGCATGGTGCGCCCGGTGGGATGGTTGATGAGGACGGACATGTAGGTCGGGTTGAGCAGGCTGAGCACGCCGCCGACGAAGAAGGGCAGGCCGGCAATGACGTTGGCGGTCAGCCGCCCTTCGGCGGTCAGCACCTTGGCCTTGGCCCGCGTGTCCTTGCGCCGGCGCACGATGACCGCCAGATTCTGCAGGGTTTCCGAGATCTGCCCGCCGGTCTCGCGCTGGACGATCAGCGACACCACGAAGCAGTCGAAGTCGAGGACGTTGACCCGCTCGGCCACCTCCAGCAGGACGTCCTTGACGTCGATGCCCAGCTGGATGCGGTGGGCGATGGCGCGGAACTCGCCGGCCACCGGCTCCTGCGCCTCCTTGCCGGCCACCGCGATCGCCTCGGTCACCGGGATGCCCGCCTGCACCACGCGGACGATGAGGTCGATGGCCCCGGGCAGGTGCTCCAGGAAGGCCACCCGGCGCTTGATCGCCGCCTGCTTCAGGCCGCGCTGCAGCAGGAACAGCCCGGCCAGCGCACCGGACAGGGCGGCGATCAGCATGCCCGACAGGAAGATGTGGTCGGCGACGCCGCCGACCACCACGCCGGCCACCACCGCCAGCGGCAGGGTGATCCGCAAGGCGGCGAAGCCGCCGACCCGGAGGTACCAGCGGCGCAGCCGGCGGACCACGGGAACGCCGCGCTGCGCCGCCGCGTCCTGCTCGTCGAGCGCCACGTCGGCCTCCACCGCCTTGGTGTCCGGCGTGACCAGCGCAAGGCGGGCGCGCAGGGCGTCGGAGCGCGCGGAGACCATCCCCTGGGCGGCGATGGCGAACAGGATGGCGCCGCAGCCGACCAGCAGCACGGCGGCCATCAGGAAGGTCCCGGCGTTGCCGGGGTGGATGACACCGCCGCTCATCGGGTCGCCTCCAGCAGCGCCTCTTCGAGGCCGTAGTAGGCCGCGCGCGCCAGGAACTGGGGGCGGAATCCCATGGAGCGGAAGGCGCCGGCGACCCGGTCGTCGAACTGGTTGGTGTCGATCTCGAAGGCGAACAGGTCCTGCATCAGCATGGTGTCGCCCTCCTGGCCGACGATCTCCGAGATGCGCTGGATGCGCCGCACGCCGTCGCGCATGCGCTCGACCTGGACCACCAGGTTGACGGCGCTGGCGATCTGGCTGCGGATGACGCGCAGCGGCAGGTTGGCGCTGGACATCAGGACCATGCTCTCCAGCCGGCCGATGGCGTCGCGCGGCGAGTTGGCGTGGATCGTCGTCATCGAGCCGTCGTGGCCGGTGTTCATCGCCTGCAGCACGTCGAACGCCTCGGCGCCGCGCGTCTCGCCCAGGATGATGCGGTCGGGGCGCATGCGCAGGGCGTTCTTGACGAGGTGGCGCTGGTTGATCTCGCCGGTGCCCTCGGTGTTGGCCGGGCGCGTCTCCAGGCGCACCACGTGGGGCTGGCGCAGCTGCAGTTCGGCGGCGTCCTCGATGGTGACGACGCGCTCGCGGGCGTCGATCAGGCGCGACAGCGCGTTCAGCAGCGTCGTCTTGCCCGAGCCGGTGCCGCCGGACACCACGATGTTGAGCCGGCAGGCCGCGGCGATCTCCATGGTCTTGGCCATCGCCGCCGACAGCGAGCCACGCTCGACCATGCCGTGCAGGTCGATGTTGGTCTTGGAGAACTTGCGGATGGAGATGCAGGCGCCGTCGATGGCGATCGGCGGCAGCACGATGTTGACGCGGCTGCCGTCGGCCAGGCGGGCGTCGCAGGTCGGGCTGCTTTCGTCGACGTGGCGGCCGATCGACGCGGCGATCCGCTGGGCGACGCCGACGACGTGGCCGGCGTCGCGGAACCGCGCGGTGGTCAGCTCCAGCCGGCCGGCCCGCTCCACGTAGATCTTGTGGGGGCCGTTGACCATGATGTCGGCCACGGTGTCGTCGGTCAGCAGCGGTTCCAGGGGGCCGACGCCGACCATGTCGTCCAGCAGGTACTGGACGATGGCCCGCTGTTCGGAGAGGTTGATCGGCAGGGTCTCGGCGGTCGCGATCTCGCTGACGATGCGGCCGACGTCCTCCATCAGCTTGGCCCGGGGCATGGCCAGCGCGGCGGCCGCGTTGATGCGCTGGAGCAGGCGCTCGCGGATCAGCGCGACGGTGCGGTCGTTGGCGGCCAGCCGGTCGCTGAGAAGGCGGTCGGCCGCCGCCGTGCCCGTCTCTCCGGACGCTCCCAGGGACGCCCCTCCGGGTGGCGGGGCGGGGGCGGGCGCCGCCGTGGCGGCCGCCCCCGGCGGCGGCGGCTCGGGCGATGGCGACAGCG
>NZ_BAAKJB010000068.1:0-6321 GCF_059703765.1 Azospirillum sp. NS33
GGCGCCGGTGATCGCCAGGGTGCCGCCGTCGAGGGTGACGGCCCCGGCGCCGAGGTTGCCGTCGCCGGCGACGGCGACGGTGCCGCCGCTGACGGTGGTGGTGCCGGAATAACCGTTGCTGCCGCTCAGGGTGAGGGTGGCGGTGCCGGTCTTGGTGAGGGCGCCGGTGCCGGTGATGGCGCCGCTGACGGTGGCGTCAGCGGCGGTGCTGATGGTGCCGTGCGCGGCGCCGAGGGTGACCGCGTTGTCGATCACCGTGGCGCCGGTGATCGCCAGGGTGCCGCCGTCGAGAGTCACGGATCCGGCGCTCAGATTGCCGTCCGCCGCGACCGACAGCGTGCCCTGGCTGATCGTCATGGTGCCGGACGCGCTGTTGGCGCCGGCCAGGGTCAGGGTGCCGGTGCCCGTCTTCACCAGGGCGTTCGCGCCGTCGTCGGTCACGGTGCCGCTCAGCGTGACCGCGTGGCCGCCGGTGTCGATCGTGGCCGTGTTCTCCACCTCGAGTTGGGAGGTGTAGACGGCGTCGGTGGAAAACCGGACGGTCGAGGTGCCGCTGACGTCGATCAGCGGGGTCGACGTCGTGGTTCCGAGTTCCACGGTCGCGTCGACGATCCAGATCCTGCTCGAATGGTCGACCGCTCCGTTGAAGGTGACGGTCCCTCCGCCCTGTGCCAGGAGAACCCTCGCACCGGCCGTGAAGGTAAAGCCCGTGTCGAGCGTCAGCGTCTGGCCGGACCCCACGTCGAAATAGAGATGGGAATCCGCCACGATGTCGGAGCCGCGGATGGTGAGCGAGGTTGTCGTTCCCGAATACTGGAACGACGCGGCGGCACCGAGCGAAAAGATGGGCGATCCGGTGAGATCGATTGCGCCGCCGGTCCCGAGATTGTGAAAGGACAGCAATTGGTCGCTCGCCGCCGCGGCGGCCCGGAGGGATCCCGCGATGGTGTCGCCGCTCGTGTTCGTGATCTGCACCGCGAGAAGACCGGGCCAGCCGTCCGCCCGCTCCGGATCGATCAGGCCGGGAACGGCGCCGGGCCGGGCCCGGGCCTGCACGTCGAGCGCCCAGTCGCCGCCCAGCGATGCGGCGCCGGTCGGCGTGGTCGAGGCGAGCACCGGAGCGTCGAGCGCATGGGCGAGGGCCGCGACGAACCGGCGCCCGTCCGCTCCCCGGCCGACGGCGCAGCCGTAGAGAACCAGGGCGCGCCCTGCCAGCGCCCGCCGGAGCGCGTCCACCCGGGGATCTCCCCGCACCATCGAAGGGAGGGTGATGCGGTCCCCGCCAAGCTGCAGGACGCCCGGCCGTCCGTGGCAGAACAGGTGGACCGAGGCGACCGCCGGTCCGGCGTCACGCACCGCGGCGGCGAGAGACGTCAGCGCGTCCGCGCCCGGGCGGAGGCCGCGGACGACCGGCGCGCCGGTCATGGCCCGCACCAGCAGGCCCGGCGCCGGAAGTCCCGCATCGATAATGGCCAGAGATCTTCCCTGGCCTTCGCAAGACGTCTCGGCTCCATGGAAGATCAGGGCGGATTCCGACCTGGGCCCACGGCTCTGCATCGTTATCAACCCCGCGATTTTTCTAAAACTCTAAATTCCGATGTCTGCAAGTGCGCTTTGCCGGAATACCCCATCATTCGCCGGATCGCCACCAAAATCATAGGAACACTGACAATAGGATGGGGCACTCCACCCGCTGCTTTCCTCGGCCGCGGGCGGTCGGGTGACATCTGCCGGCTGATGACCGGGGCGGCCCGACGGCGCCCCCCGACATCCCCTGCGGGACATCTTTACACGGCGCATGTCTTCGGCTATGAGGGTCGGACCATGAAGATCGCCCTCGCCCCGACCGCCACCACCACCACGAAAACGACCCGCTGCGGCGGGCCGTCGGATGGTGTCGTGCGCTAAGGTCTGAGCCGCGCTTCACACCACGAGGGCCCCGCCGGACACGGACGGGGCCCTTGTCGTATCGGGGCTCCCGTCCACGGTCCGGCCGGGCCGGCCCAACGACACCAGGACGGAGTAGTCACAGCATGCCTGCCGCCAGTTCCCCCGCTCCCCGCACGGTCGCCATCGTCGGCGCCACAGGCGCCGTCGGCCGCGAGATGATCGAGGTCCTCCACGCGCGCGGCTTTCCGGTGGGCGAGCTGCGCCTGCTGGCCTCCGGCCGCAGCGCGGGCAAGGTCTTCGACACCCCCTATGGCCCGCTCACCCTGCAGGAATTCTCGGTCGACAAGGTTGCCGATTGCGACGTCGTGCTGCTGGCGGTCTCCGGTGACTTCGCCAAGGCGCACGCCCCGGCCATCGCCGCCGCCGGGCCGCTGGTGATCGACAACTCCTCGGCCTTCCGCTACGACCCCGCGATCCCCCTGATCGTGCCGGAGATCAACGCCCACGTCTTCAGCGGCGGCGGCCGGCTGATCGCCAACCCCAACTGCACCACGGCCATCGCGGTGGTGGCGCTGGGGCCGCTGCACAAGGCCTTCGGCCTGAAGCGCGTCATCGTCTCGACCTACCAGGCCACCAGTGGCGCCGGGGCCGAGGGCATGGCCGAGCTGGAGGAGCAGACCCGCAACCATCTCGACGGCCGGCCGGTCGCCGGCACGGTGTTCCGCCACCCCATCCCGTTCAACCTGATCCCGCAGATCGACGCCTTCCAGGACAACGGCTACACCAAGGAGGAGATGAAGGTCACCTGGGAGACCCGCAAGATCCTGGAGCTTCCGGACCTCCCCGTGAGCTGCACCGCCGTGCGCATCCCCACCTACCGGGCGCACGCCGAGGCGATCACCGTGGAGACCCTGTCGCCGGTCACCCCCGATGCGGCCCGCCGCGTGCTGGCCGACGCCCCCGGCGTGACGCTGAGGGACGCGCCGGACGACGGTGTGTACCCCATGCCGATCAACGCCACCGGCCGGTTCGACGTCGAGGTCGGGCGCATCCGCACCAGCCTGGTGTTCGGGGACCACGGCCTCGACCTGTTCGTGTGCGGCGACCAGTTGCTGAAGGGCGCCGCGCTCAACGCCGTGCAGATCGCCGAACTGTCGCTCTGAGCCCCCGGGTCCGCCCGCCGTTCTGCGTTTCGTAATCGAAACGAACGCTGCCACGGCGGCACGCTGCCACGGGCGCCGTGGCGGGGCGGCACGGCCAGGGGACACGTCCCGCCATACCAGGGCCCCGGCCGGAGCGTTCCGGCCGGGGCCTTTTCTTTGTCGTCGATGCCCGTCGGCGTGCACCGTGCAACGCCCCAGTTGCATGGACCGCGTGGCCCGGTGGCGCCACCATGTTCCTGTATTCGCAGTGCCGGCAGCCGTTGATCGTCGTTCAGCTATTGTTGACGTCACTGCTTCTCAACATGAAAATATCCTCCAAGATTTTCGCGTGTATGGTCCCTGTCAAATCAGACCGGCCGATCCGGCGCGCGTATTGCCTGCGCGCGCCGACGATGTCTTCGTGCGGGCCAACGATGGCCCCGGCCGTCCGGACGGAGTGGAGAACCGCCTCCGAAGGCACGACAACCGCGGCGGGCATCGGACGGGGCTTCGTCCGTGAACGGCGTGCCGCGGATCATTCCACCATCGCCGGAGGCCACGGGCGACGTGGGCCGGCCGGCCAAGGGAGGGCGACGCGATGTTCGGTGGTGTGGGCGACGACCACATCGTCGGTTCCGATGCGGACGACACCCTGTCCGGAGGTGCCGGCAACGACACGCTGATCGGCGGCGCCGGCGGCGACACCTATCACTGGGGGCGTGGCGACGGACACGACGTGATCTCCGATGGCGGTTCCGGTGGCATCGACACCGTGGCCTTCGGAGCCGGGCTCACCCCGGATCACCTCACCTTCGCGTTCGTCGGCGGCGGCGGTCACCTCGTTCTCGGCATCGCGGGGACGTCCGACACGCTGACCCTCGCCGATGACCTCATGTCCCCGGCGCTGCGGATCGAGAGATTCCGTTTCGAAGACGGAACCATCCTGTCACACGGCGAGCTGATGGAACGCGCCCTGGCCGGGACGGCGGGAAACGACGTGCTGCGCGCCGACGAAACCGACAACACGTTCCTGGCCAGCCCCGGCAACGACGTCATGGACGGGCGCAGCGGCCGCGACACCTATCATTTCGGCCGAGGCTCCGGCCAGGACACCGTCGGCGAGTACGACGCCAGCGGGGGGGGCGACGCCGTCGTGTTCGGTGCCGGGGTCGCCGTTGGCGACCTGACCTTCGACTATGGCGGAGGCGGCAAGGATCTGGTGATCGGCATCGCCGGCACGGACGACACCCTGACGCTGAGCGGCGATCTCCTGTCCGCGGCCTACCGGATCGAGGAATTCCGCTTCGCCGACGGACGCGTGCTCAGCCATGCCGCGTTGCTGTCCCTGGCTCATGCCGGCCGGCCGTCGGCCGGGACGCACTACGGCGACGAAACCGCCAACGTCTTCCAGACCGGCCCCGGCGCCGACCTGATGGTCGGCAAGGCCGGCAGCGACCTCTACCATTTCGGGCGCGGTTCCGGCCGCGACACCGTCTACGACACCGGGGCCCCCGGCGATGTCGACGTCGTCGTGTTCGGTGACGGCATCGCCGTCGCCGATCTGACCGCGTCGGTCAGCGGCACCGACCTGGTCATCGCCATCGCCGGCACGGCCGACACGCTCACGGTGGACGACGACCTCAACGGCACATCGCATCGGATCGACGCCTTCCGGTTCGCCGACGGATCCGTGCTGAGCCGGACCGAATTGCTGGCGCGTCTCCTGCCGGACACCGCCGGGGGCAGGGTGATCGAGGGCGGTGACGGGCCCGACACCTTCGCCGCCGCGCCGGGAAACGACACCCTGCGGGGGGGCCGGGGCGGCGACCTCTACCATTTCGGCATCGGCTCCGGCCAGGACGTCATCGAGGAGACGGGGGGCTCCCTGGACGTCGATACGGTGGTCTTCGGCGCGGGCATCGGGATCGGCGACCTGACCTTCGCCTTCACCGGCGGCGGCGATTTCGTCATCGGTGTGGGCGGGACACCCGACACCTTGACGGTGCGTGGCGTCGACGCCAGCGGACTGTACGGAATCGAGGCGTTCCGTTTTGCCGATGGCACCCTGCTCAGCGGGACGGCGATGCTGGCCCGGGCGCGCGACGGCGACGGCGATGGCGATGGCGACGACACGACCGGTGGCGGCGGTGGCGGTGGCGGTTCGCCCACCGCAGGGGACGACCGGATCGAGGGCGACGACGCGCCGGACACGTTGGATGGCGGGGCCGGCGACGACACGCTGGTCGGGCAAGGTGGCGGCGACACCTACGTCTTCGGCCGCGGCTATGGCCGGGACATCGTCGTCGAGACCGGCGGCGGGGCCCCCGGCGGCATCGACCGCGTCCAGTTCCGGGACGTCGGCGTGGCCGAGGTGACGCTGGCGCGGGTCGGCGACGACCTCGTCGTCGCGATCACCGGCACCACCGATTCCCTGGTGCTGGTCGGCGTCTTCGGCGATCCCGACGCCATGGTCGAGGAGCTCCGCTTCGCCGACGGCACGTCCCTGGACGCCGCCGCCTACACCGCGCTGACCGCCCCCGTGGTCTCCGACGAGCCCGGGGACGACGGCGTGATCGTCGGCACCCCCGGTGCGGACCGCCTGGTCGGCGACGGCCGTGCCAACGTGCTGGACGGCCTGGCCGGCGACGACACGCTGCTCGGTGCCGGCGGCGGCGACACCTATGTCTTCGACCGCGGCTACGGCCGGGACACCGTGCGGGAGGAGGGCGACGCGTTCGGCGGCGTCGACGCCGTGCGGTTCGGCACCGCCATCGCGCCCGGCGACGTGGTGGTGACGCGCTCCGGCACCGACCTGGTGCTGGGCATCGCCGGGACCACCGATGCGCTGGTGCTGTCGGACGCCCTCGGCGCCGCGAACCACCGGGTGGAGGAGCTGCGCTTTGCCGACGGGACGGTGTGGGACCACGCCGCCAGCGTGGCGCGGCTGACCATCGGCACGGCGGGCGACGACCGCCTGGAGGGCGACGATGCCGCCAATCTGCTGGATGGCCGGGCCGGCGACGACACCCTGGTCGGCCACGGCGGCGCGGACACCTACGTGTTCGGGCGCGGTTATGGGCAGGACGTCGTGGAGGAGGACGGCGGCGCCGGCGACGCCGTGGCCTTCGCCGCCGACGTGGCGCCGGGCGACGTGGCGCTGACGCGCACCGGCCCGGGTGGCGTCGACCTGACGATCCGCATCGCCGCCACCGGCGACACGCTGGTGATCGCCAACGCCTACGGCGACGCCGCGGCGGCGGTCGAGGCGCTGCGCTTCGCCGACGGCACG
>NZ_BAAKJB010000069.1:0-6189 GCF_059703765.1 Azospirillum sp. NS33
CCCGAACTCGGCCGTGAAATCCCTCAGCGCCAATGGTACTGCGTCCTAAGACGTGGGAGAGTAGGTCGCCGCCAGGTCACCACGGCGCACACACACGATCACACCCTCTTCTCATTCACCGGTTTATCGCGGGGTGGAGCAGCCCGGTAGCTCGTCAGGCTCATAACCTGAAGGTCAGAGGTTCAAATCCTCTCCCCGCAACCAAACACCCAACGCCCCCGAAGGCTTCGCCTTCGGGGGCGTTCGGCGTGCGCGCCGCACCGGGCGCCCCATCCTGGGGCCGGTGTCGGTTGGCGGAGATGGACGGTCCGCCGTGGATGACCTAGTGTGCGCACCGGATCCGCATTTGTGACGTGAACGACCGATGGGGCGATCGGAGGTCAACCGATCCGGTGAGATGGCGGTGTTCGTCCGGGTGGTCGAGCAGGGCGGCTTCTCGGCCGCGGCGCGGGTGTGCCGGATGACGCCGTCCGCCGTGAGCAAACTCGTCGCCCGGCTCGAGGCGCGTCTCGGCACCCGGCTGGTCAACCGTTCGACCCGCGCCGTCCAGCTCACCGCGGAAGGCTGCACCTTCTACGAGCGGGCGACCCGCATCCTGGCCGACATCGACGACGCCGAGCGGACCGCCGGCGCCGGGGAGCAGCCGACCGGGCGGATCCGGCTCAACACCAACGCGTCCTATGCCACCCACGTGCTCGCACCGGTCCTGCCGGCGTTTCTGGACCGCCATCCCGGCGTCACCGTCGACCTCGTCCTGACCGACGCGGTCGTCGACCTGCTGGCGGACCGCACGGACGTGGCGGTCCGCGCCGGCCCGTTGACGAGTTCGAGCCTGGTGGCCCGCACGCTCGGCGACACCGCCATGGTGATCGTCGGGGCGCCCGCATACCTCGCCCGCGTCGGCCACCCGGAGACCATCGAGGACCTGGAGCGCCTCGACCGCCTGGGCCTCGGCTACGCCCGCACGGTCGAGGGCTGGCCGCTGCGCCGCGGCGGTGGAACCGTCCTGGTGCCGGCCGTCGGGCGGGTGCAGGCGAGCGACGGCGAAGGCCTGCGCCGGCTCGCCCTCGGTGGCAGCGGCGTGGTGCGCCTCGCCGCCTTCACCGTCACCGGCGACATCGCCGCCGGCCGTCTCGTTCCGGTGCTGGAGCACCTGAACCCCGGCGACCGGGAGGCGTTCCACGCCATCCATGTCGGCCAGGGCGGACCGCTGCCCTCCCGCGTCAGGGCGCTGCTCGATTTCCTTGCCGAGCGCGGGCGCATCCCGGCGGCGACCCGGCCGCCCGGGTGAGCGGGCTGCCCCGCCCCGGCCACCGGGCCGCGCCGGACGACCGGGGCCGCGGCGTGCGGCGGGCATCGCCGGATCGGGGGTGGTGCCGCTATACTGGCCGGCGATGGAGCACACCCTTCAGCACATGGACGTCGGCCTGGTCCTGCTCGACGGCGAGCGCCGCGTGATTTCGCTGAACGCGGCGGCGGCCCGGCTGCTCGGCCGGGATGGCGAGAGCCTGTGCGGCGCCGGCTTGGACGAACTGCACCCGCCGGCCAGCCGGGCCAAGGTCGAGCTGTTGCTGGCCGCCGCCGACGACCCGGCGGCGCCGGCTTCCGCGACGTCCATGATCGTGGCGATGCCGGGCCGGGTGATGGTGGTCAATGCCACGGCGGTGGGCGGCGCCGCGGGGGCGCGGACGGCGCTCCTGCTGTTCCGCCTCGACCGCCCGCCGGCCAGCGGCACCGCCGCGCCCCCGGCCGGTGCCGCGCCACCCGGCCAGCCGGCGCCCGCCCAGCCGGCGCCGGTTCGCGCCGCGCCCCTGGTCAAGCTGCCGGTGACCACGCGCCGCGGCGTCGCCCTTCTCGACCCGGCCGACGCGGTGTACGTCCAGGCCAACGGGCACTACACCACCGTCCACACCGCCGCCGGGCCCCATTTCTGCGCCCTGTCCCTGTCGGAACTGGAGGCGCGCCTCGAGTCGCACCACTTCGTGCGCAGCCACCGCGGCTACCTGGTCAACCTGCGCCACGCCCGCGCCCTCGACCGCCGCGACGGGCGCGCCGCCTTCGTCATGGCGGCCCCCGGTGCCCCGCGCGTGCCGGTCAGCCGCGGCCGCATCGAGGCGCTGAAGGCGCTGCTGGCGCTGTGACCGACCGTTCGTGCCATGGCAGCGGCGATTCGCGCGGCGCCGCGGCGATTCGTGCGGCACCGCTTGATGGCGTGGCACCGCTAGCCCCACAGCACGGCAACGCCGCACCATCCGACCTGTGGGAGCCCGCCGCCATGACCTCCGCCGTCCCCGACCGTTACGTGTCCTTCAAGGGCATCGACTGCGCGGACAACGCCGCCCGCCTCGTCGCCCGCCTGCTCCACCACATCGACGACCCGACCAAGACGAACGCCTTCTGGGAGCGCTTCAAGGAGCGGTTGGCGGTCGCCGGTGACGCCACCCGCCGCCAGGCCGACGGCCTGTGCCTGCTGTGCGCCAGCGTGTCCTACATCGGCGACCTCTTCGAGGAGCACGAGGACGCCGAGGGGGTGGCGCTTCTGCGCAAGCTGGAGGACGAATGCTGCTGAGACCGCCGGCACAGACGGCCCGACCAGCACCAGGAGAGAGCCCATGGGACGTGTGGCCGACAAGATCGCCCGCAAGGTGGCGATCCAGATCCGGTCGACGCTCATCGAGCTGTCGGCGTTAAGGACGAGCCGGGAGCGTGCCGTCGCGGACGGCCTGGATGGCAGCCGGGTCAAGGACCTCGTCGCGCAGGGCTACGACCCCGCCTCCGCCTTCCACGCCCAGGGCTGAGCAGGGTGTCGATGTTCGCCGAGGCGATCTCCGCCATGCCCGAGGCGAAGGGGTACGCCAAGGCGGTGGCGAAGACGGAGGACGTGACGTGCCGGACGGGCCGCCGATCAGCCCCCTGACGGCGCACGGTGGAGAAGGCCCGCATACCTGAATATCCGCAGGTGTTCCGAAGAAAAGGGACGCATTGGATGAAGGCGTCCGGCGGCGGCAGCCCGGCGGCCTTGAGTGCCGACGCCATCCGCCGTCGCCCGGTGAAGTCCGCCTTGAGGTCGCGGAACCGCTCGACGCGGGCGGCGATTTCCGGAGCGTTGGCGGGGCCGGCGTAGCGGCTGTAGCGGTAGCTGCCCTCATAACCCTGAAGTACCAGCAGCCACGCCCCTTCCGCTTCTTCTTCGAATCACCGCTCCAGGTCGGCCGACATGGTCTGTATGGCCAGCCCGAGTTCCTCCACACCCGCTCCACTCCGGTTGCCTTCAAATCCGGATTTTGTAGGCAACCGATGGGCTGGACAGCGTCGGGCATCTCCATCAGGTTCGGTCGGGCGGACGTTTCCAGCTACCGGACGGGCGAAGCTCCTATGGCATAAGCAGGTTCGACGATGGCCATTCTGGCCGCGGTGCTCTTCGGCATCAGCACGCCGCTGGCGAAGCTCCTGGTCCACGACCTGTCGCCCTGGATGCTGGCGGGCCTGCTGTATCTCGGCTCCGGGATCGGCCTGGGGTTGGTTCGGCTGGCCCGTGGGCTGTCGGCCTCGCAGGAGCGGAACGAGCGGAGCATCCACGGCATCGAGTGGTTCTGGTTGCTGGCCGCCGTCTTTGCCGGTGGTGTTGCCGGTCCGGTGCTGCTGATGTTCGGCCTGAGGGCAACGCCGGCATCGACCGCCTCGCTGCTGCTCAATCTGGAAGGAGTGCTTACCGCCCTCTTGGCGTGGTTCGTCTTCCAAGAAGGCTTCGACCGGCGGCTCGTCGCCGGCATGGTCGCCATCGTGGCGGGAGCGGTGGTGCTGTCCTGGGGCGGAACGGTGGACATCGCCGCTGGTTGGGGGCCGGCCGCGGTCGCCGCCGCGTCCCTGATGTGGGCGGTGGACAATAACCTGGCCCGCAAGGTCTCTCTGGTAGATCCCGTGGACATCGCCACGATCAAGGGGCTGGTTGCCGGCAGCGTCAACGTCGGCATCGCCTCGGTCCTTGGTGACGGCCTGCCCGCCTTGCCGACCGCGGCGGCGGCCATGCTGGTCGGGCTGCTGGGCTACGGCCTCAGCCTCGTGCTGTTCGTGATCGCCTTGCGGCACATCGGCACCGCCAGGACCGGAGCGTATTTTTCCACGGCCCCCTTCGTCGGAGCCATCGCCTCCCTGGCGATGTTCGACGAGCCGCTGACGGCCGGGTTGATCGCCGCCGCGGTCCTGATGGGGATCGGCGTCTGGCTGCACCTGACCGAGGACCACGACCATGAGCATGACCACAACGAGATCGAGCACGATCACCCACACGTCCACGACGAGCATCACCAGCACGGTCACGACGGCCCGGTGACCGAACCGCACACCCACAAGCATCGTCACGGCCGACTACGACACCGGCACGCCCACTTCCCCGATGCCCACCACGTCCACCCGCACTGAGGCGTGGGCCAAACCGACAGCAGGAGCCCCTATGGGAAGCGTCGCCGACAAGATCGCCCGGAAGGTGGCGACCCAGATCCGGTCGAACGTCATCGATCTGTCCGCGTTTCGGGCGAGCCGGGAGCGTGCCCTTGAGGCCGGCCTCGACGGCAGCCAGTTCAGGGACCTCGTCGAGCAAGGCTACGACCCCGCCTTCGCTTTCTACGCCCAGGGGCTGACGCTGGTGTCGATGTTCGCCGAGGCGATCTCCGCCATGCCCGAGGCGAAGGGCTACGCCAAGGCGGTGGCGAAGGCCGAGGACGAATACGTGCCGGAAGGGCCGCCGATCAGCCCGCTCACGGCGAGCCACTTCAACATGTGGGCCTTCTTCGACCTCCAGTTCGGGTCCAGCCGGGAGACCATGGGGACCTGCATCCTGCGGGTGGCGGAAACCACCGGCATGCCGGCCTGGATCGCCGACATCGTCCGGCCGATGCAGGAGTCCCGCATGGGCTTCTACATCCACATGGGCCTGGACGGTCCGCTGGTGCTGTTAAAGGACATCGTGAGCCGGCAGGTGCTGCGGTGCCACTCAGCGACGGGTTATCTCGGGGAAACCGGTCAACTCTGGTACACCCGCCTGCTGCCCCCGCCGGTCCCGGACATCGGCCATCATGTGGTGATCACCACGCCCTACGTGGTGCTGGACGGGACGGAGCAGCGGTTCCTGGACTACATCGGCCGCGAGGTCGCCCGGATGACCGCGGCCGGCGGCCGGAAGGCCGCGGATGCCGAAGCCCTGCTGAAGTTCGGCCCGACCGCCAACCACTGGAACGAGTACATCTTCCTTGCCTACGTCAACCACCAGCCCGACGCCATCTTCCTGGCCGGCGTTCCCGATATCCGGGAAAGCCTGCCGCAGGCGTGACGCGGCGAGCCGCCGCACCGACAGGAGGACAACGCATGGCCGAAGCCGCCACCCACATCGTCCGGGCCGCCCTTCGGCCCAAGCTCTACCGGGACATCGAGATCCCGAGCGACCGCTCCCTCTACGACCTCGCCGAGGCCATCGTCCGGGCCTACGCCTTCGACCTCGACCACGCCTTCGGGTTCTTCCCCAAGCTTACCGGCCACATCTACGACGCCAAGCCCCGGTATGAACTCTTCGCCGACATGGGCGAGGGCGGCAACTCCCTCAGCGTCAGGAAGACGACGGTGGCCCAGGCGTTCCCGAAGGTCGGGAAGGCGATGACGTTCCTGTTCGACTATGGCGACGAGTGGCGGTTCCGTGTCGAGGTCCTGGCTCTCGGCGAGCGGGAACCACGCAAACGCTACCCCCGAGTCGTCGCGTCGGTCGGCAAGGCCCCGCCCCAGTACCCGGACCCCGACGACGATTTCGATGAGGAGGACTGATCCGATTACCCTGCCGCAGCCCCGCCCCCGGTCAAGGCCGTTGCCTGCCGCACCCGGTCTGATAGGGGGCCGCCGAGTTGCACACTTTTGAAGAGACGTTGGGCTTGCGATGGCCGTTCTGACCCTGGACCAGCTTGAATCCCACCTGTGGCGGGCCGCCGACATCCTGAGGGGGGCCATCGATGCGGCGGACTATAAGCACTACATCTTTGGGTTGCTGTTTTACAAGCGGCTCTGTGACGTGTGGGAGGAGGAGTACGAGGAGTGAACCGCCCCGGGTTTCCCGGAGGCCATTTGGCTTGAGTCACGCCGCCATGGCGACGCCCTCGGTTTGAGCATAGTAGCGCGCTTCGGCCTCGGCGGGAGGAATGTTGC
>NZ_BAAKJB010000070.1:0-5579 GCF_059703765.1 Azospirillum sp. NS33
CTTCGGCAGCCGGAGCCGCCGGCGGGGCGGGCGCCGCCAGCGCGCGCAGGGCGCCGGCCATCGCCGACAGGGCGTGGTCCAGGGTGCCGCCGGGGGGCGGCTGGAACAGCCGCATGGTGGGGAACCAGGGGCGCACCGCCGTCCCCAGCTGGGTCCAGTCGGGCCAGCCGAAGCGCCACACCGGCACCCCCAGGGCCGCCGCCAGCTCGCCCATGGACATGGCCGGCGTCACCACCAGGTCGAGACCGGCGAGCAACGCCGCCGTCTCCTCGAAATCGTCCTTGAGGTCGAGATCGTCCCAGCGGTGCACGGCGACGCCGAAGCGCCCCTCGGCGTCGGCGACCTCGGTGGCGCAATCGTCGTATTGGAGGGTCACGAAGACCAGGCCGGGGACGGCGAACAGCGGCCCCCAGCGGTCGAGCGCGGTGTAGGCGGTGCGCCGCTCCACCGTCATCAGGCCGCTGCGCCAGGCGATCCCGACCTTGAGACCGGGGCCGAGCGCGTCCAGCCGCGTCCGCCAGCGCGCGGCCCGCGCCGGGTCGGCCCGCAGCCAGGCGGCGCGGGCGGGAAAGGCCGCCAGGCGGGGCCGGAAGGCGCGGGCGAGGGACCCGGCGGGCGCGTGGAGGTCGGCGTCGACCGGGCTCTCCGCCGCACCCCCGGCCGCGGGCGGCGGCACGGCGCGCACCGTTGCCCCCGGGAACGACCGGGCGAACAGCCCGGCCAGGCGCGGGTCGCACTCGACGATCAGGCCGGCGGCATCGGCCAGGGCATCGCCGTAGCAGGAGGCGAACAGCACCTCGTCCCCCACCCCCTGCTCGCGCCACACCATCAGGCGCTTGCCGGCCAGGGCCTCGCCGCGCCAGGGCGGCACGGGCGGCTGGCGGGCGGCGCCGATCTGGCCCGAGGCGAAGCGCCAGGCGTAGCCGGGCCAGCCGCCGGCGAGATCGCCGTCCTCCAGCCGCAGCAGGCCCTGGTTGAAGCGCGCCAGGGCGAGGTCCGGCGCGAGGGCGAGGGCGCGCGCGTAGAGGGTGGCGGCGGCCGCCCGCCCGCCGCCGCGCTGGACCGCCAGGGCCAGGTTGCTCAGCGCCTCGGCGTAGGCCGGCTGCAGCGCCAGGGCGCGGCGCAGCGGGGGCACGGAGTCGCCATGGCGTGCCTGCTTCTGCAGCGCGGAGGCCAGGTTGTTGTGGGCGCCGGCGGTGCCCGGCATCAACCGCAGGGCGTGGCGGTGGGCCCGCTCCGATTCGGCGAAGCGCTCGCGCTGGCGCAGACCGTTGCCCAGGTTGGAGTAGGGCTCCGGCAGCTCCGGCGCCAGCCGCACCGCGGCCCGCCAGCAGGCCAGCGCGTCGTCGAGCCGGCCCAGGCTCTGCAAGGCGTTGCCCAGGTTGTTCCAGGCCGGTGCCAGCTCCGGCCGGTGGCGAACGGCGTCGCGGTGCAGCGCCGCCGCTGCCGTGGCATCGCCCAGCGCCAGCCGGGCGGAGCCCAGGTTGTCCAGGGTCTCGGCATGGTCCGGCCGCACCGCGAGAGCCGCGTCGAAGCAGGCGGCCGCGTCGGCCACCCGGCCGAGGTCGAGCAGCACCCGGCCCAGCGCGTGCAGGGCGTCGGGGTTGCGCGGGTCGTGGCGCAGCGCCTCGGCGTAGGCGTCGGCCGCCTCGAACAGCCGGCCCTGCGCGCGCAGGCAATCGGCGGCGTTGGCGATGGCCGCGGGATCGTCCGGCCGCCGCGCCAGCGCCTCGGCGAAGCACGCCATCGCCTCGTCGGCGCGGCCCAGCCGGCGCAAGGCGATGCCCAGGTTGTTCCACGCGGCGGGGTCGCCGGGGCGCAGCTCGGCGGCGCGGCGGTGGTGGGGCACCGCCTCGGCGACGCGCCCGAGGTCTTGCAGCACCACGCCCAGGTTGAGGTGCGCCTCGGCGAGGCCGGGGTCGTGGCGCACCGCCAGGGCGTAGGACTCCGCCGCCTCGGCGGCGCGGCCCAGGGCCGCCAGGGCGACGCCGAGGTTGTGATGGGCGGCGGCATGCCCCGGCTTCAGGGCGATGGCCTGGCGCTGGCAGGCGACGGCATCCTCCACCCGTCCCATGGCCTGCAGCACCAGGCCGAGGTTGCCGTGGTAGTCGGCCACCGTGCCGTCGGCCAGCACCGCCTGGGAGATCGCCGCCGCGGCGTCGGCGTGGCGGCCCTGCTGGTGGGCCAGCACCCCCAGCAGATGAAGCGCGTCGGCATGGCCCGGCCGGCGGTCGAGGATGCGCCGGTAGAGCGGCTCCGCGGCCGCCAGCTCGCCGGCCTGGTGGTGGCGCAGCGCCCGCGCCAGCAGCGCCGCGGCGTCCTCGCTCACCGGCCGCCACCGGCCAGGGCGCGCAGGGCGCGGGCGGCGCCGGCCAGGGCGGCGCCCAGCGAGCCCCCGGGCGGCGGCGGCACGGCGCGCAGCGTCGGGTACCACGGCCGCACCGCGGTGCCGAGCTGGGTCCAGTCGGGCCAGCACACCCGCCACACCGGGACGCCAAGCGCGCCGGCCAGCTCGCCGGGCGCGCTGGCCACCGACACCACCAGATCGCACGCCGCCGTCAGCGCCGCCGCGGTCTCCAGGTCGTTGGCGAGGTCGTCGGCCGGATCATGGTGGATGGCGACGCCGAAGCGGCGCTCGGCGGCGGCCAGCTCGTCGTAGCGGCCGTCGTACTGCAGGCTGACGAAGCGCACCCCGGGGATGGCGAGCAGGGGCGCCCAGTCCTCCAGGGCGGTGTACGCCGCCTGGCGGGTGTGGTCGCTGCGCCAGCTGGTCCAGGCGATGCCGACGGTGAGCCCCGCGCCCGGCAGGGCGGCGCGCCGCGCCAGCACCCGCGCCGCATCGGCGATGAGCCAGGCCGGCCCCCCGGGGAAGGCGGCGAGGGAGGGGCGGAGGTGGCGGGGCAGCGACCCGGCCCGGACCGCCAGCTCGGCGCCGCCGGAGTCCTCGGCCGGCCGGCGCACCGTGGCGCCGGGAAAGGCGCGGACGAACAGCGGCACCAGGCGGCGGTCGCATTCGATGGTGACGTGGCCGGCGCGGGCGATCAGGTCGGCGTAGCAGGAGGCGAACATCAGCTCGTCGCCCAGCCCCTGCTCCCGCCGCACCAGGATGTGCCGGCCCGCCGGGTCCTCGCCCTGCCAGAGCGGCGGCCCCGGCGGCGCGGCCGGGGTGGGCCGGCCGTCATAATCCACCCACCCCTCGGCCAGCCGGCCGGTCGCCAGGCGCAGCAGCGCCCGGTTGAGCGCCGCCAGGGGCCGGGCCGCGTCCGGCCGGCCGGCGTCGGCGGAGGTCGCGCCGCCGGCGAGCGCCTCGCCGAACGCCGCCTCCGCGGCCGCGGGCTCGCCCAGGTCCTGGAGCGCCAGCCCGAGATTGGCATGGGCCGCGGCAAAGCCGGGGCGCGCGGCAAGGGCCCGGCGGTGGAGCCCGGCGGCGGCGGCGGCGTCGCCGGCGTCGCGCCGCACGGTCCCCAGGTTGGTCAGCGCCTCCGCCATCTCCGGGGCAACGCGCAGGGCCCGGGCGTAGGCCACGGCGGCGGCGTCCGCGCGCCCGGGATGGGCCTGGCCCTGCAGGTTCCACAGCTCGGCCTCGGCGGGGGCCAGGGCCAGCGCCCGGCGGCGCCCGGCCTCGGCCGCTGCGGCGCGCCCGAGGCGGTCGAGCGCGACCGCCAGAACGGCGTGGGTCGGGGCGTGATCCGGCCGCGCCCGGCACGCCCCCTCGAGCGCCTCCGCCGCCTCGGCCGCCCGCCCGAGGTCAAGGAGCGCCCGCCCAAGGGCCAGCCGGGCCGCCACCAGCGCGGGGTTGGCGGCCAGCGCCGCGCGCAGCACGCCCTCCGCCTCGGCGGCCCGCCCCAGGGCGTGAAGGGCGCCGCCCAGGTTGCCCTGGGCCTCGGCGTAGGCGGGGCGGCCGCGCAGCGCCTCCCGGTAGGCCCGCTCCGCCTCGGCCCAGCGGCCGCCCGCGGACAGGGCGTTGCCCAGGGTGTTCGCCGCTTCGGGAAAGCCGGGGCGCAGCCGCAGGGCGCGCCGGCAGGCGGCCTCCGCCTCGGCGTGGCGGCCGAGCGCCTGCAGCGCGTAGCCCAGGTTGGCGTGGTAGTCGGGAACGGTCCGGTTGGCGGCGATGGCGCGGCCGATCAGATCGGCGGCTTCGCCCAACCGGCCGGTCTGGCACGCCACCATGCCCAGCAGGTGCAGGGCGTCGGGATGGTCCCGCCGCAGTTCCAGGGCGTGCCGGTACAGCGCCTCGGCCTCGGCCAGCCGCCCGGCCTGGTGCAGCGCCACCGCCTCGGCGACCACCGGCGCCGCCGCGTCCGGCACCCCCCGCTTGGCGGCTGCGGGTGTCCCCGCGCCCGCCGCCCGTCGCTCCTTCCGGTTCATCCGGCCACCCAACCCGCCCTGCCCTGGTCCGGAGCCATCGATAGCACATTTGCCCGGCGCGCGTTCACCCGGCGCGCCGCCGGGCCGCTACACGCAGGACCGCGGCCGGCGCCGCGGCCGGTGCGCGTCGATCCGGTCCATCAGATCGGTGACCTCGGCCGCGTCGTCGGTGTGGCCGAGGTCGAGCAGCATCCGGCCGTAGCTGCCCAGCGCCCCCAGCACCGCCATCTCGTCGGTGACGCCATGGATCGGTTCGCCGTCGCCGTCCACCACCAGGGCGCCGAGGACGGCCAGCATCTCGGCCACCTCGGTGACCGCCTCGTCCAGCGCCTCGTCCCCGTCGCCCGCCGCCGCGAACAGCGGCTCCAGGACGTCGGGAAGCGGAATGTCGTCGTAACCGCCCATGCTCTCCCCCGGATGTCCGGGATGCCGGATATGCCCCGGCCCGCGACTCGAACCGGCACGCGCCAACGCCACCGCGCCCGGTGCCGGGCCGCCGGTGGCGGAACGATGGTGCGTCGGTTCGCGGGAAAACGGAAGGCCCGGCGTCACACCTGCGGCCAGATGACAAGGATGTGGGCAGGGGATTCCGGCGCGTCAAGCCGGCGGCGGCGGTCCATCACAGGGACCCGGCGCGGCGCCCGTCACAGCATGGACTGCGCCAGGCCGGCGCCACGCTCGGTCACGGACTCGAAGACCCGGCGGGCGGTGGCCTCGTCGCTCCACCCGTCGGCCGGCACCACGCCGTCCATGCCCCGCGGCGTGTCGGACGCCCGGGGCCGGGCGCCGTCGCCGGTGTCCAGCGCGAAGACCTCGCCGTTGCGGTGCTCGATCACCGCATAGCGGCCCTCCCGCGCGACCAGGCGGAAGCTGCCGTGTTCCTCGACGACGGTGGGTGTGCTCAGGGGCGTGGTCATGGGCGTCCTCCTCGGGTGTCCGACCGCTCCAACCGCCGGCACGCCCAAAGAGCACGCGCCGGACGCCGCCGGCGTGCCCTGGTGAGGGGGCACGCCGGCGGCGGGGGGGCTGTGAGGACGGTTTTGTGACGGGGATGGGCGTGTTCGGTGCGGGTCGCGGGCTTGCTGCTGCGCAGGGCGCATGAGCGAGATCAAGCCGATCGAGCGATTAGTAAGGCTTAGCTTCACGCGTTGCCGCGCGTCCACATGCCTCCTATCGACGTGATGGTCTATCACGGCTCTCGGGGAATGCTT
>NZ_BAAKJB010000071.1:0-5530 GCF_059703765.1 Azospirillum sp. NS33
TCCACGGTGCCGGGGAAGCGGCCGTGCACGCTGTCGTACTTCAGGAGGTGGACGTTGGTGGCGAGGTCGGCGAGGTCGTTGACCGCGACCACCTCGACGTCCGTGCGGCCGCACTCGTAGATGGCGCGCAGAACCAGGCGGCCGATGCGGCCGAACCCGTTGATGGCAACCCGAACAGCCATGATGTCCTCCAATGTGATTGACCAGAGTATACTAGTATATTAGCTCCCCGGGCAAGAGGCCGCGCACCGCCGCGGACGCACCGGACAGAGTGTCGCAGACGGGTCAGCGCGGGGGCGCGCGGCGCCGGGTCTCGCGGACGAGGATGACCAGACCGCCGGCGATCACGATGGCGGTGCCGGCGACGACGTTCGGGGCCGGGGCGTCGCCCCAGAGAAGCCAGCCGAACAGGGCGGCCCAGACGATGCCGGTGTAGGTGAACGGGCTGACCAGGGCTGCGGGGCTGCGGGCGTAGGCGCGGGTGATGAAGTGCTGCGAACCTCCTCCGGCCAGCCCCATCACCGCCATCAGGCCGAGATCCCGCCACGTCGGCGTGGTCCACGCCGCGGGCACGGCGAGCGCGCACAGCACCGTCGACAGGGCGGTGAAATGGAAGACGGTGGCCGCCGGCCGCTCGGTCCTGCCGAGCTGGCGCATGGCGATCTGCGCCAGGGCGTAGGCCACCGCCGCGGCCAGCGCCACCAGGACGCCCGGCTCCACCGCGCCGCCGGGCCGGGCGATGACGAGGACGCCGACGAATCCCACGGCGACGGCGGCCCAGCGCACCCGCCCGACGCGTTCGCCCAGCAGCGGCACCGAGAGGGCGGTCAGGACCAGCGGGGCGGCGTAGGAGATCGCCACCGCGTCGGCCAGCGGCAGCAGGCGGTACGACCAGAACAGCAGCACCATGGACGCCAGGCCGATCAGCGAACGCCAGAGGTGGCCCAGGGGGCGGGCGGTGCGCAGCACCGGCAGGCCGCCGGCGGCCATCACCATGGCGCTGGCCGGCAGCAGGGCGAACAGGTTGCGGAAGAAGGCGATCTCGGCCAGCGAGTAGCCGTCGGCGAGCACCTTGGAGACGGCGTTCATGACCGCCATCAGGGCGACCGCCGCCAGCATCGACACGATGCCGCCGCGCACGTCGGCCGCCCCCGGCGGCGCGGCGGCGCGGTGTGTCACGTCGCGCCCAGTCGCGCCGGGGGCGGGCAGCGAGTCGCCGGTGCAGGTGTCGGCCATGGCGGTCGCTCCCCCGTCCGTCAGCTCCCGCCGCGCCGGTGGCGGCGACGGTCGAGGACGGCGAGCGCCGCCAGGCCCAGGCCGGAGGTCGCGACGATCTGGAGGAGCACGGCGGGGGCGGGCACCGCGAGGGCGTTGCCGGTGACCATGCCGGCGACGACGGCGAGCGCGGCCAGGGTGCAGGCCATCCCGTCGCCGGGCGCCGTCCAGCGCGGCGCGTCGCGCAGGGCCAGCCCGAACAACAGCAGGCTGAGGGGGTAGAGAACGGGGTTCAGGGTGTCCATGACGTGGGGCTTGGCAGCGGGAGGGCAGGGACCGACGGCTCCCCCGCGCGGCGGGGGAGGGTCGGGGGAGGGTCGGGGGAGGGTCGGGGAGGGTCGAGGGAGGACAGGGCGGTGCGGCCGGGCGCGTCAGGCCGCCGGCATCAGGTCCCGTCGCGCCGGCGCGTCGGCGGCGGCCTCCATGAGGGCGTCCAGCGACGTCCAGGGGCAGGTCGCGGGCAGGTCGAGGCGGTCGTCGAGGCGCAGGGCGGCCTCGCGGGCGCCGCGCCACAGCGCCGGCAGATCGGCGAACAGCCGCATCGACGGCGAGTCCGCCAGGCAGCGGCGCAGGTCGTCGAGCGCGGCGGCCCGGCGTGCGCCCAGGCTGTCGGTGCGCCGCGGCCAGACCAGCGCGAACATCAGCCACTCCACGCCGTCGCGCAGGCGCTCCGGCCCGTCGCCCGCGGCGGCGGATTCCAGCGCGTGGACCACCAGGCCGGGTGCCAGCTCGTCCAGGCGGCCCTGGCGGGCCAGCATCTCCTGGCGCTTCAGGGCGAGGAACCGGTCCATGCCCCGCGCCGCGACCGGGCAGGACCCGGGCAGCGCCGCGGCGCGTGGCAGCCCGTCCAGCCAGTCCGCCGTCAGGCCCAGCCGGCGTCCCTCGTTCAGGAGGCGGAGGCGCGCCGCGGTGCGGTCGTGTCGGTCGTCCATGGCGGGCGTCCTCCGCTCAGGCCGCGTCGGCGGCGCGGCCGGATGCGGCCAGCAGCGCCAGCGTGTGAAGCGCGATCATCCGCTCCTCGTCGGTCGGGATGACGTAGGCCGGGATGCGGCTGTCCGGGGTGGAGATCCGCAACGCGCGCGCACGGTTGGCGGCGGGGTCCAGCGCGACGCCGAGCCAGCCCAGCCGCTCCGCCAGGGCCTGGCGCACCGGCGGCGAGTTCTCGCCGACGCCGGCGGTGAACACCAGCCCGTCCAGCCCGCCCATGGAGGCCGCCAGCGCTCCGATCTCCTTGGCGACGCGGAAGCAGAACAGCTCCACCGCCTCCGCCGCGTGGGGATGGTCGGAGGCCAGGAGGTCGCGCATGTCATTGGACACGCCGGACACCCCGAGCAGGCCGGACTGTTTGTAAAGCAGACTTTCCAGGGCGTCGGCGTCCATGCCCTTCTCGCGCATCAGGTAGATCAGGACGCCGGGGTCGATGGCGCCGGGCCGCGTGCCCATGGGCACGCCGTCGAGCGCGGTGAACCCCATGGTGGTGTCGACGCTGCGCCCGGCCTTGAGCGCGCACAGGCTGGAGCCGCTGCCGAGATGGCAGACGACGACGCGGCCCGCCGCCAGGGCGGGATCCACCTCGGGCAGGCGGCGGGCGATGTACTCGTAGGACAGGCCGTGGAAGCCGTAGCGGCGGATGCCCTCGTCGCTGAGGGCGCGGGGCAGGGCGAAGGTCTGCGCCTGCCACGGGCTGTCGCGATGGAAGGCGGTGTCGAAGCAGGCGACCTGGGGCAGCGCCGGGAAGGCCTTGGCCAGGGCGCGGATGGCGGCCAGGTTGTGGGGCTGGTGCAGCGGGGCCAGCGGCACCAGGGCGTCCAGGGCGTCCATCACCGCCGGGGTGACGAGCACCGGGGCGGCGAAGCGGGTGCCGCCGTGGACGACGCGGTGCCCGGCGGCCACCAGGGTGACGTCGCGCAGGTTGGCGGCCAGCCACTCCAGGAGGAAGGCCAGCATGCCCGCACGGTCGCCAGGGTCGCCGGTCTCCAGCGGCTGGTCGGCCAGCACGCTGCGGTCGGCCGCCTTGGCCTCGAACCGGGGCGCCGTGCCGATGCCCGAGATCTGGCCGCTGACGGCGGCGTCCGGCGCCTCGCCGGCACGGTCGCGGTAGACGCAGAACTTCAGGCTGGACGACCCGGCGTTGATGACCAGGCAGGCGTTGCCCTGGGGTGCAGGACGGTTCGGCATCGCGGCGCTCCTCATTCGGCGGCGAGACGGGCCGCGGCCGGGGCGCGGCGCGAGGCGGCGATCAGCGAGGCCACGGCGCATGACGCCAGGCGGGTGCGCACGGTGTCGGCGCGGCTGGTCAGGATGATCGGCACCCGGGCCCCCAGCACGATGCCGGCGGCGTCGGCGTTGGCCAGGAAGGACAGCTGCTTGGCCAGCATGTTGCCGGCCTCCAGGTTGGGCACCAGCAGGACGTCGGGCTGGCCGGCGACCTCCGAGACGATGCCCTTGGTGCGCGCGGCTTCCGCCGAGATGGCGTTGTCGAAGGCCAGCGGTCCGTCGAGGATGCCGCCGGTGATCTGGCCGCGGTCGGCCATCTTGCACAGGGCGGCCGCCTCCAGGGTGGTGACGATCTTGGGGTTGAGGGTCTCCACCGCCGACAGGATGGCGACCTTGGGCGTCTCGACGCCCAGGACCTTGGCGAGGTCGATGGCGTTCTGGACGATGTGGACCTTGTCCTCCAGCGTCGGGTAGATGTTGATCGCCGCGTCGGTGACCAGCAGGGCCTTGGGGTAGGTGGGGACGTTCATCACGAAGACGTGGCTGATGCGCCGTGCCGTGCGCAGCCCGGCGTCCTTGCGGACCACCTGGGCCATCAGCTCGTCGGTGTGCAGGGACCCCTTCATCAGCGCCTCGACCACCCCGGTGCGGGCCAGCGCCACGGCGGCCTCGGCGGCGGCGTGGCTGTGCTCGGCGTCGACGATGCGGTAGGGCGCGAGGTCGAGGCCGTGGGTGTCCGCCAGCGCCCGGATCTTCGCCTCCGGCCCGACCAGGACCGGGTCGATCAGACCGGCCTCGGCCGCCTCGACGGCGCCGCGCAGCGCGCTCTCGTCGCAGGGGTGGACCACCGCGGTGGCCACCGGCGGCAGGGCGTCGCAGCGGGCCAGCAGCGCGTCGTGCTGGTCGTGGCGGATCATCTGGATCTGCGGCAGCTCATGGGCCGGCAGGCTGACCTTGCGGGTCGGCGCGATGACCGTGGCGGTGCCGGTGGTGACGACCTCGCCGTCCTGATTGACGCACACGCAGTCGAACACCACCAAGGCCTTCTCCGGCCGCTTCTCGGCCACCGTGATGGTCGCCGTCACCACGTCGCCGAGCGCCACCGGGCGGCGGAACCGCAGGTCCTGGCCGGCGTAGATCGTCCCGGCGCCGGGAAGCTGGGTGCCCAGCACGCCGGAGATCAGGGCCCCCGACCACATGCCGTGGCCGATGATCTTCTGATAGCGGCTGTCGGCCGCGAAGGCGGGATCGAAATGGGCCGGGTCGATGTTGCCGGACACGGCGGCGAACAGCTCGACCTCGGTGGGGGTGAGGCGGCGGGACAGGCTGGCCGACTGGCCGATGCGGATCTCGTCGAAGGGGACGTTGTCGATCGGTGCGCCGGCATCACGGGCCCGGCGTCCATCATGGACGGGCAGCATTACGGAACACTCCGCGGGGCAGAAAGGGCGGTGTCACCCGGTGACCGGGTCGGCGCGGTTTGCACGCCGGTGCGGTGGGGCCTGGGGCCAGGCGGCGGTGACGATCCCTTTGTACTAATATACCAGTTGCAGTGCAACAGAAACCCGGTCTGCCGTGACGGCACCCGACACTATGCCGCAGGGGCGGCGCGCCGGTGCCGGGCGGCGCAAAAAAAAGGCCACGGGATGCGGCTGCATTCCGTGGCCCGAGTTTAGGGAGGAAACGCCCGTCACCGTACCGGCATCTAGGGGGAACCGGTGCGATGAGAACGCCCTGATGATACTAGTATATCAGTGGCGATGCAAGAGGATACCGCACGAAAACCGGGATTTTCTGACGGGAGCCCGGCCGCCCTGTCCGACCGCGACGATCCGCCCCGGAAGACGGAGGATCTCCCGGGGCGGGCCGTGGGGCGGGCCCGTGGGGTGGCCCGTGGGGCGTGGGACGGCGACGCGGTGGCCGCCGGTCAGGCCTTGAGGATGCCCTTTCCGGCGAAGCGGGCGGCGGCGCCGAGCTGCTCCTCGATGCGGATGAGCTGGTTGTACTTGGCGAGGCGGTCGGAGCGGCTGAGGGAGCC
>NZ_BAAKJB010000072.1:0-3527 GCF_059703765.1 Azospirillum sp. NS33
TCTGGCCCGCATGGCCGCGGCGCTCCGCCACCTCGCCCAGCCGCCCGCCCCGCTGCCGGCCCCGCTGCCGGCCGCCCAACCGCCGGCCGCCCAACCGCCGGCCGCCCAACCGCCGGCCGCCCAACCGCCGGCCGGGGACGCCACGGCGCTGCTGGAGCGGGCGGCCGACCTGCACAGCCGGGGTGACCGCGGCGCGGCCGCCCCGCTTTACGCCCGCGTCCTGGCCGACGACCCCGACAACCCCGTTGCCCTGCACCTCTCGGGGCTTCTGGCGCACCAGGAGGGCGACCACGCCGCCGCCATCGCCCCGGTGTCCAAGGCGCTGCGCCGGCTGCCGGCCTACGCCGCGGCGTGGCTCACCCTGGGAAACGCCGCCCTGGCGTCGGGCCATGCGGACGCCGCCCAGCGGGCGTTCCGGAGGGCCGTTGCGCTCCAGCCCGGCGCCGCGGCGGGGCTGACCAATTTCGGCAACGCCCTGGAGGCCGGCCACGCCCTGGACGCGGCCGCGGCATGGCACCGCCGCGCCATGGTGGCGGATCCCGCGCTGGCGGCGGCCCATGACAACCTGGGCGCCGTGCTGCTGCGCCTCGACCGGGCGGGCGAGGCCGAACCGTTGCATCGCGCGGCGCTGGCCCGCGACAGCGGCCACGTCGCGGCCTGGGTGAACCTGGCGGTGGCGCTGCGCCGCCTCGGCCGCCGCGCGGCGTCGCGGGCGGCGTCCCAGCGGGCGCTGGCGCTGGCCCCGGACCTTGCCGATGGCCACGCCAACCTGGGCCGGCTGCTGCGCGAGGAGGGCGGCGCGGCCGCGGCCGAGCGGTGCTGCGACCGCGCCCTGGTCCTCGACCCCGGTCATGCGGCCGCCCAGTTCAACAAGGGCATGCTGTGCCTGGCGCGCGGCGACGGGGCCGCCGGCTGGGCCGGGTACGACCACCGCTTTCAGGTCCACGACCTCGCCCCGGCGGCACGACGCGTCGACGCACCACCGTGGCGGGGCGAGGACCTCGCCGGCAAGCGCATCCTGGTGTGGCGCGAGCAGGGGGTGGGCGATGAGATCCTGTTCGCCTCCTGTCTGCCCGATCTGGCGGCGCGCGCCGGCGCCGTGGCGCTGGAATGCGACCCGCGGCTCGCCCCCTTGTTCCGCCGCTCCTTCCCGACGGTGGCGGTCCATGGCGGGCGGGCCGAGGGCGTCGGCGTCGACGTCCACGTCGCGGCGGGGTCGCTGCCGCGCCGGCTGCGCCCGGGGCTCGCCGCCTATCCGCGGCGGCCCGCCTACCTGGTCGCCGACCCGGACCGGGTCGAGCGCTGGCGCCGCCGCTTGGGCGCGCTGCCGGCCGGGCTGCGGGTCGGCATCGCCTGGCGCAGCGGCCTGGTGACGGCGGAGCGGAGCGGCGGTTACACGACGCTGGACGCCTGGGGACCGCTTTTCGCGGTGCCCGGCGTGGTGTACGTCAACCTGCAATACGGGGACTGCGCGGCCGAGATCCGCCGGGCGGAGGACGCGTACGGCTGGCGCCTGCGGCGGTGGGAGGATCTCGACCTCAAGGACGATTTCGACGGTGTGGCGGCCCTGATCACCGGGCTGGACCTGGTGATCGCCCCGGCGACGGCGGTCGGCGAACTGGCCGGCGCGCTGGGCGTGCCGACCTGGCGCTTCGGCGGGGCCGGCGACTGGAGCGCCCTGGGCACGGCGGTGCGGCCCTGGTTCCCGACCATGCGCCTGTTCGCGCCGCCCCCGGGGCAGGGCATGGACGCCGTGCTGGGCACCATCGCGCGCCGGCTGGCCGCCCTGGCCCGGCCGCCGCCGGACCGCTCACCGCCGGGCCGCTCACCGCCGCAGCGCTGACAGCGCCCGGGCGAGGCGCGGCAGGACGTCGGCGGTGGCTTCGCCGGGCCGCGGTGTCCACAGGCGCATCGTGGGAAACCACGGACGCACGCCGGTGCCCAGCCGGGTCCAGTCCGGGGCCCCGATGCGCCACACCGGGGCGCCGAGCGCGCCGGCCAGCTCGCCCGCCGCGGTCGCCGGGACGATCACCAGGTCCAGCCCGGTGATCAGGGCCGCCACGCCCTCGAGGTCGTCCTTGAGGTCGAGGTCGCCCCAGCGGTGTATGCGCGTTCCGTACGCGTCTTCGGCCCGGCGGATCTCGGCCTCGCAGTCGCCGTATTGCAGATTGACGAGGTGGAGGCCGGGCAGGGCCAGCACCGGCTCCCACTGGTCGAGGCGGGTGTAGGCGCTTTCCCGGCGGGCGTCGACGACCTGGCTGCGCCAGCCGATCCCCACGCGCAGGCCGGGGCCGAGCGCCTCCAGCCGGCGCCGCCACAGGGCCACCCGCTCGGGATCGGCGGACAGGAACGCCGGCTGGTCGGGGAAGCGGTCGAGGCGGTCGCGCAGCAGCGGGGGCAGGGAGCCGGCGGCAACCTGGAGGTCCACGTCGGGCGGGTCGATGGTTTCCCGCCCGGCGGCGTCCGTGCTCTCGGCACGCACGCGCGCCCAGGGGAAGGCGCGGGCGAACAGGGACACCAGACGACGGTCGCACTCCAGCACCACGGGGCCGCCGGCCCGGGCCAGCCCTTCGCAGCAGGACGCGAACAGGATCTCGTCGCCGAGCCCCTGCTCGTTCCACACCAGCAGCCGCCGCCCCGCCAGCCGCCCCCCGGTCCAGCGCGGCACCGCGATGGAGCGCGCCTTCTGGAGCTGGCGGGCGGAGAAACGGCGCTCGTACCCCTCCCACCCCGCGCCGAGGCCGCCGTCGCGCAGGCGCAGCAGGCCGAGGTTCCAGCCGGCCAGCGCGTTCGCCGGATCCACCCGCAGCGCGCGTTCGAGATGCGTCGCGCCGTCGCCGAGACGGGCCATCTGGCGGTCGATGGTGGCCAGGTTGTTGAGGGCGTCGGGAAGGTCGGGGCGCAGCGCCAGGGCGCGCCGGTAATGGGCCTCGGCCCGGGCGAACGCCCCGCGCAGCTCCGCGGCGTAGCCCAGATTGGCGTGGGCGGGGGCGTGGTCGGGCAGCCGGGTGACGGCGCGCCGGTGCCACCGCTCGGCCTCGTCGAGCCGGCCCTGCGCCTGGACCGCCAGGCCGAGGTGGGTGAGCGCCTCGGGAAAGTCGGGGCGCTGCACCACCGCGCGGGTGAACGCCGTGGCCGCGGCCGGGAGCTGCCCCAGCGCCTGATGAACCAGGCCGAGGTGGTTCCAGGCCAAGGGGAAGTCCGGCTCGCCGCGCAGCGCCGTGCCGATCCAGTCCAGCGCGGCGTCGTGCATCCCGGCCTGGTGGTAGACCAGCCCCAGCAGATGCTGGGCGTCGTGGTGGTCGGCGCGTTCGTGCAGGACCGCCCGGTAACCGGCTTCGGCGTCGGCGAGGCGGCCGGCGCGGTGGCAGGCCATGGCGGTGGTGAACCGGGCCTCCGCACGGCTGTCGGCGGCGGCGTCGCGCGCCCCGCGCGGGGGGGCGGTGGGCGCCGCAGCGGATTCCGCGGTGGATTCCGGCGCGGGGGGCGGGACGAGGTGGCGGAGCGTCGCGGCCATGCGGGCCAGG
>NZ_BAAKJB010000073.1:0-2562 GCF_059703765.1 Azospirillum sp. NS33
CTGGCCGGCTACAAGGCGGTGGTGGACGCGGCGTCGGCGTACGCGCGGGCGTTCCCGATGATGATGACGGCGGCGGGCACGGTGCAGCCGGCGCGGGCGTTCATCATGGGGGTGGGCGTTGCGGGGCTTCAGGCGATCGCCACGGCCAAGCGGCTGGGGGCCATCGTGTCGGCGACCGACGTGCGCCCGGCGGTGAAGGAGCAGGTGAAGTCGCTGGGCGGCAGCTTCGTGGCGGTGGAGAACGAGGAGTTCCGCCAGGCCGAGACGGCCGGCGGCTACGCCAAGGAGATGTCGGAGGACTACAAGCGGGCGCAGGCGGCGCTGGTGGCCGAGCACATCAAGAAGCAGGACGTGGTGATCACGACGGCGCTGATCCCCGGCCGCAAGGCGCCGGTGCTGGTGACGGCCGAGCACGTCGCCTCGATGAAGCCGGGCTCGGTGATCATCGACCTGGCGGTGGAGCAGGGCGGCAACGTCGAGGGCTCCAAGCCCGGCGAGACGGTGGTGACGGCCAACGGCGTGACGATCGTCGGGCACGTGAACTACCCGTCGCGGATCGCCGAATCCGCCTCGCTGCTCTATTCCAAGAACCTGCTGGCGCTGCTCCAGGCCTTCCACGACAAGGAGGCCGGGCGCATCGCCTTCACCTGGGACGACGAGATCGTCAAGGCCATCGCGCTGACCCGCGACGGCCAGGTCGTCCACCCGGCGTTCGCGCCGCAGGCCGCCTGAGAGGGATACCCATGGACAACAGCGAACTGATGGGCCGCATCGCCCAGCTCAAGGCCGACCTCGCGGCGCTCGCGCAGAAGGCCGACCTGCTGGCGGCCGAGGCGGTGCAGCGGGCCGGCGACGCCGCCCCGGCCGGGACCGCGGGGCACGGCGACTTCTTCATCACCGGGCTGACGGTGTTCGTGCTGGCCTGCTTCGTCGGCTACTACGTGGTGTGGCGGGTCACCCCGGCGCTGCACTCGCCGCTGATGGCGGTCACCAACGCCGTCTCCTCGGTGATCATCGTCGGCGCGCTGATCGCCGCCGGCCCCGCCGAGTTCGGCTTCTCCCAGGTGCTGGGCTTCCTCGCCGTCATCCTGGCGTCGGTGAACATCTTCGGCGGTTTCCTGGTCACCGAGCGCATGCTCTCCATGTTCAAGAAGAAGGGCAAGTGAGATGACGACCCTGTCTGCCCTCCTCTACCTGGCGGCGTCGATCTGCTTCATCATGGCGCTGCGCGGCCTGTCCTCGCCGGAGACGTCGCGCCAGGGCAACCTCTACGGCATGGTCGGCATGACCATCGCCGTGCTGACCACGCTGGCCTCGCCGCTGGTGCAGTCCTACTGGCTGATCGTGCTGGGCATCGCCATCGGCGGCGGCATCGGCTACCTGATCGCCAAGAAGATCGTGATGACGGCACTGCCCCAGCTGGTCGCCGCCTTCCACTCCCTGGTCGGCCTGGCCGCGGTGTTCGTGGCGCTGGCCGCCTACTACTCGCCCGAGGCCTACGGCATCGGCGTGCCCGGCGCCATCGCCATGGGCTCGCTGATCGAGATGAGCCTGGGCACCGCCATCGGCGCCATCACCTTCACCGGCTCGCTGGTCGCCTTCGCCAAGCTGCAGGGCCTGGTCAGCGGCAAGCCGCTGGTGTTCCCCATGCAGCACAAGCTCAACGCCGCGCTCGGCGTGCTGACGGTGCTGCTGATCGCCTGGCTGGTCGCCTCCAACGCCGACGCCGCGCTGTGGCTGATCGTCCTGGTGTCGCTGGCGCTGGGCTTCCTGCTGATCCTGCCGATCGGCGGCGCCGACATGCCCGTGGTCATCTCCATGCTCAACAGCTACTCCGGCTGGGCGGCCTGCGGCATCGGCTTCACCCTCCAGAACAACCTGCTGATCATCACCGGCGCCCTGGTCGGCTCGTCGGGCGCGATCCTGTCCTACATCATGTGCAAGGGCATGAACCGCTCCATCTTCAACGTCATCCTCGGCGGCTTCGGCGGCGAGTCCGCGGCCGCCGCGGCCGGCGGCGGCGGCGAGCGCGGCACCGTCAAGGCGGGCTCGCCCGAGGACGCCGGCTTCATCATGAAGAACGCCCAGAGCGTCATCATCGTCCCCGGCTACGGCATGGCCGTCGCCCAGGCCCAGCACGCCCTGCGCGAGATGGCCGACCTGCTGAAGAAGGAGGGCG
This sequence comes from Azospirillum sp. NS33, assembly GCF_059703765.1. Lineage (NCBI taxonomy): Bacteria > Pseudomonadati > Pseudomonadota > Alphaproteobacteria > Rhodospirillales > Azospirillaceae > Azospirillum > Azospirillum sp. NS33. Next base: position 2,180 of record NZ_BAAKJB010000073.1, read on the forward strand.
TCGAGGTCAAATACGCCATCCACCCCGTCGCCGGACGCATGCCCGGCCACATGAACGTCCTGCTGGCCGAGGCCAACGTCCCCTACGACGAGGTCTTCGAGCTGGAGGACATCAACCGCGACTTCGGAACCGCCGACGTCGCCTTCGTCATCGGCGCCAACGACGTCACCAACCCCGCCGCCAAGACCGACCCCCAGTCACCCATCTTCGGCATGCCCATCCTCGACGTCGAAAAGGCCAAGACCGTCTTCTTCATCAAGCGCTCCATGGGCGCCGGATACGCCGGCGTCGAAAACGAGCTGTTCTTCCGCCCCAACACCATGATGCTCTTCGGCGACGCCAAAAAGGTCACCGAGGAGGTCGTCAAGTCGATGGACGCGTAA
>NZ_BAAKJB010000074.1:0-1580 GCF_059703765.1 Azospirillum sp. NS33
CCGCTTCGTCTTCTTCTCGATCTTGGCCATCCGGCCGCGCGTCGCATCCGTCCACATACGAAGCTTGAATCATAACACAACGCCAAGGCCAACCGTTTTCAAACGGTCTCTCAGGACGCCGACAGGATGGCGTCGGCGGGGGCGACGATGCCGCTCTTCAGGACGAACTGGCTGACGCCGTCGACGTTGCGCACCTCCTCCACCGTGTCGGTGATGACGCTGGCCGACTCCAGCGTCGCCCCGGTCTTGTCCTTGGCGGTGATGCGCAGGGTGTAGAGACCGTCGGGCGCGGTGTCGCCGTTGCTGCGCTTGCCGTCCCAGGTGAAGGTCTGGCGCCCCGACGCCGGCGACCCGGTGGTGCTGTAGACCGTCTTGCCGGCGGCGTCGAGCACCTCCAGCTTGACGGTCGCCGGGCTGCCGTCGACCGCGTAGGCCACGCTGGCCTGCCCGTCGGTCAGGGCGAAGCTCTCGGACTCCACCTCCACCTCGCGGCCGAGGAAGGCCATGTCCATGCGCATGCCGCTGCTCTTCAAGGTGTCCAGCACCTCGGTCAGGGTGTCGTTGGTGCGCATGGCCTGCTCGACCGTGGAGAGCTGGGCCAGCTGGGTCATGAACTGGGTGGCGTCCATCGGGGCCAGCGGGTCCTGGTTGCGCAGCTGCGCGGTCAGCAGCTGGAGGAACGCCTCGTAGTCGACGGTGGCCTTCTTCTCGGTGGCGGCGACGGGTGTGTTGGCGGTGCCGGTCGCGGCGGTGGTGGTCATGGCGGTGGATCCTCTCAGACGATGACGTCGACCAGCCCGTCGACCGGGGTGAGGGTGCGCTCGGACGGGTCCTCGGCCGTGGCGGCGGTCAGGCCGTCCCCGGTGTTGGGGCGGCCGCTGCCGCCCTGCTGGGAATCGGCGAAGCCGCGGGACTGCCCCTCGCCGTGGAGCGAGAACTGTACGGTGGCGTTGTTCAGAGCGAGGCCGGCGTCGCCCAGCGCCTTTTCGAGCTGGTGCAGGTCGCGGCGCAGCAGGGTGAGGGTGTCGGCGTTCTCGGCCTGGACCGACAGGGTCACCCGGCCGTCGTTGACCTCGGCGACCACGTACACCCGGCCCAGCTCGGCCGGCTTCAGGTCGATGTGGAAGCTGCCGCCGCCGGCATCGGCGACCCGCACCAGCGGGGCGGCGAGCTGGGCCATGGGGCCGGCCGCTCCCGGGGGGACGGCGGCGGGGCGCACCGCGCCGGCCGCGGTGGTGCCGGTGTGGGCGGTGGATGCGGTGGTGAACGGGGGCAGCCCGTCGCCGGTTCCGGCCTCGCCGCCGTCCGCCGCCATCGGGGCGGCGAAGGGGGAGGGGGGAAGGCCCTGGCCGGACGCCATCGGGTTCTGGCCGGCGCCGGGTTGACGCTGCGGCTCGGGCCGCGGCGCGGCGGCGGCCGTGGGCGACGCCGGAGCCGCGGCGGCCGCACCGTTGCCGGCGCCGCCCGTCCCGGTCCGCGGGGCGGGCTTGCCCGACCGCGGACCGTCCACGGCGACGACGGGCTGGTCGCGGGCGACCGCCGCCCCCGCCACCGCGGCGGCCGGCGCCCCGGCCATCGCC
>NZ_BAAKJB010000076.1:0-1310 GCF_059703765.1 Azospirillum sp. NS33
CCCGCCCCCTCCCTGAACGCCCCCTCCCTGGGCGCGGCCCCCCTGGCGGCGGCCCCGCCGCGCGAGGACGCCGCCCCGCCCCGCCCGGCCACCCATCCGGTCACGCACCCGGCCCCCGCCGCCCTCGCCATTCCGTCGTTCCTGCGCGACTTCACCGACGAGAGCGGTGTCGACGGGACGGCGGAGGGCGACGACGCCGGGGCCGAACCACGCAAGCCCGTCGGCGCCTTCTACGCCCGCCTGCGGACCCTCGGCACGGAGGCCTGACCCATGGTGCGCATCCTCCCCATCACCCTGATCGCCGTCCTCATGGTGCTGCCCCTCAAGCTGGGCGGGCTGATGGAGGAGTTCCCGGCCATCGCCCAGCAGTTCGACCGGGAGTTCGGCGATCACGAGCGCCCCTGGGCCACCGACCTCAAGCAGGACCCGGCGGGCGGCGCGGCCGCCGACGGCCCCCGGGCGGACATGACCGCCGGCGCCCCCGCCGCCAACTCGGCTCCGGTCGCCGACCCCGGTCCCGGAGCCGCCGCCGCAGCAGCGGCCCTGGCGGGGGCCGGACCGGCCGCCGCCGCCGGGCCCGCCGCGACGCCGGCCCAGATCACCCTCGAGGCACCGTCCTGCACGGATCCGCTGCTGCGCGAGGCGATCCGCGAGCAGAAGGCCGACACGGCGGCGCGCGCGCTGCGCGTGCGCGAGACGGAGGCGGTGCTGACCGCGACCGAGACCCGGATCGGCCTGCAGATCGACCGGCTCAAGGCCGTCAAGCGCGACGTCGAGGCCCTGATGGTCGAGCGCCAGAGCCTGGCCGAGGCCGACCTGAAGCGGATGGTCGGCATCTACGAGGCGATGAAGCCCCGCGACGCCGCGCGCATCCTCGACACGCTGGAGACCGCCGAGGTGGTCGAGGTGCTGGACCGCCTGGCCGAGCGCCGCGCCGCGCCGATCCTGGCGGCGATGACCGACGCCAAGGCCCGCGAGGTGACCCAGATGATCCTGCAGCGCCGCGCGCTTCCCGGCGACCGCACCACCGGGCCGGCGACCGCCGCCGTCCTGCCCCGCACCGTTGCGACGAATTGAACGCCATGACCAGCTTGCCCGACGTCCTCCTGGCCCCGCCGCGCAAGGCCGCCGACACCGCCAACGCCTTCGGCGACCGCGGCGCCGGCGCGCGCGACGACGACGCCTTCGACCGTCTCGTCGAGGAACGGCGCGACCGGCGCGACCGCCAGGACGCGGCCGCCGCCGCGCCGCGCCGCCAGCCGCGCCCCGATTCCGCCGGCAGCGCCGCGGCCGGGGCCAGGGCACCGGCC
>NZ_BAAKJB010000077.1:0-1111 GCF_059703765.1 Azospirillum sp. NS33
CCGGCGGCCAGGTGCTGCGCCTGGTGGTGCTGCCCCAGGCGCTGCGGGTGATCGTGCCGCCGCTGACCAGCCAGTACCTGAACCTGACCAAGAACAGCTCGCTGGCGCTGGCCATCGGCTACCCCGACCTGGTGTCGATCGCCAACACCACCTTGAACCAGACCGGCCAGGCGATCGAGGGCGTGGCGCTGATCATGGGAACCTACCTGACCATCAGCCTGGCCATCTCGGTCTTCATGAACTGGTACAACACGCGCATCGCGCTGGTGGAGCGCTGACATGGCGGGCGACGTCGAGGGCGCGGCGATGCCGGCCGGCCGACCGCCGGTCGCCACCACCGGCCCGCTGGCCTGGCTGCGCGCCAACCTGTTCAACACCTGGTACAACGCGCTGCTGACCGTCCTCGTGCTGTGGGCGATCGCCCAGGTGATCCCGCCGCTGCTGGAATGGGCGGTGATCGACGCCGCCGGCTTCGGCGCGACGTCGGAGCTGTGCCGCGAGGCGAGCGGCGCGTGCTGGGGCTTCGTGCGGGAGAAGCTGCGCTTCATCCTGTTCGGCACCTTCCCGTTCGACGAGCAGTGGCGCCCGCTCGTCACGGTCGCCATCTTCATCGCCCTCTTGGGCGCCAGCTGCGACCGCCGGTGCTGGGCGCCGTGGTTCGGGCTGGTGTGGCTGGCCGGGCTGGCCGTGGTCGGCGTCCTGATGTGGGGCGGCGTGCTGGGCCTGACCTATGTGGAGAACGCCCTGTGGGGCGGCTTGCCGCTGACCCTGATCCTGTCGGTCGTCGGCCTGGCGGTGGCCTTCCCGGTGTCGGTGCTGCTGGCGCTGGGCCGGCGCTCCGACCTGCCGGCGGTGAAGGCGGTGTGCGTCGCCTACATCGAGCTGATCCGCGGCGTCCCGCTGATCAGCCTGCTGTTCATGGCCTCGGTCATGTTCCCGCTGTTCCTGCCGACCGGCGTGACCATCGACAAGCTGCTGCGCGCCCAGATCGCCTTCATCCTGTTCGCCGCCGCCTACATGGCCGAGGCCATCCGCGGCGGCCTGCAGGCCATCCCCAAGGGCCAGTACGAGGCGGCCGACAGCCTCGGCCTCGGCTACTGGAAGAAGATGG
>NZ_BAAKJB010000078.1:0-1061 GCF_059703765.1 Azospirillum sp. NS33
GATTTCCGAATGGGGCAACCCACCCCTTAGGGGGTATCCTGGAGTGAATCCATAGGTCCAGGAGGCGAACCCGGCGAACTGAAACATCTAAGTAGCCGGAGGAAAGGACATCAACCGAGACTCCGTAAGTAGTGGCGAGCGAACGCGGACCAGGCCAGTGGTCATGGGGAAGCAACCGGAAGCGTCTGGAACGGCGCACCACAGCGGGTGACAGTCCCGTACGGGTAAGTGAACCATGATCCTCGAGTAGGGCGGGGCACGTGAAACCCTGTCTGAACATGGGGGGACCACCCTCCAAGCCTAAGTACTCCTCAGTGACCGATAGTGAACCAGTACCGTGAGGGAAAGGTGAAAAGCACCCCGACGAGGGGAGTGAAACAGTTCCTGAAACCGGATGCCTACAAGCAGTGGGAGCCTCTTCATGGGGTGACCGCGTACCTTTTGTATAATGGGTCAGCGACTTACAGTAAGCAGCGAGCTTAAGCCGATAGGCGAAGGCGCAGCGAAAGCGAGTCTGAAGAGGGCGCCCCCTTAGAAATAAGGGATAGTTGCTTGCTGTAGACCCGAAACCTGATGATCTAGCCATGGCCAGGTTGAAGGTGCGGTAACACGCACTGGAGGACCGAACCCACGCCTGTTGAAAAAGTCGGGGATGAGCTGTGGCTAGGGGTGAAAGGCCAATCAAATCAGGAAATAGCTGGTTCTCCGCGAAAGCTATTTAGGTAGCGCGTCGGATATCACCGCCGGGGGTAGAGCACTGGATGGGCTAGGGGGGCGCGAGCCTTACCAAACCTAACCAAACTCCGAATACCGGTGAGTGCAGTCCGGCAGACAGACGGCGGGTGCTAAGGTCCGTCGTCGAGAGGGAAACAGCCCAGACCGCCAGCTAAGGTCCCCAAATGATGGCTAAGTGGGAAAGGATGTGGGAAGGCCATGACAACCAGGAGGTTGGCTTAGAAGCAGCCATCCTTTAAAGAAAGCGTAATAGCTCACTGGTCTAGTTAAGCCGGCCTGCGCCGAAAATGTAACGGGGCTCAAGCCATCTACCGAAGCTGCGGGTG
>NZ_BAAKJB010000079.1:0-1015 GCF_059703765.1 Azospirillum sp. NS33
AGAGCATTTTCTTCTCAATCGCAGTCATATCCGGCGGCGGCGAAGAAGTTGACGCACTCCGCCGACGTGATTGCGTCGATGCCCTGTCGAATGGCCTCCCAGAGAGCGTCTTTCGTGCGCGTCGCGGCCTTCTTCAGGAATGCCTTGAGTTTGGAGAACGCCATCTCGATCGGATTGAAGTCGGGGCTGTAGGGCGGCAGGAAGCGCAGTTCGGCGCCGGCGCGCTCGATAGCCTCGCGCACCGCCGCCAGCTTGTGGGCGGGCAGATTGTCCATCACCACGACGTCGCCCGGCCGCAGCGTCTGCGCCAGCACCTGTTCGACGTACGCCACGAAGGCCGGGCCGTTCATCGCCCCGTCCAGCACCATGGGCGCCGTCATGCCGCCCAGCCGGAGGCCCCCGACGAAGGTGGTGGTCTTCCAGTGCCCGTGCGGCACCGGGGCACGGCAGCGCTCACCGCGCAAGGCGCGCCCCCACCGCCGCGCCATCTTGGTGGAGGCGCCGGTTTCGTCGATGAACACCAGGCGCTCAGGATCGAGGTCCGGTTGGAGATCGAACCACGCGCGCCGGCGGCGCAGCACGTCCGGGCGCTGCTGCTCGGCGGCGTGCGCGGTTTTTTTTGACGGTCAGACCGTGCCGGTCCAGCAGACGCCAGACCGTACTCACCGCGACCCGCAGCCCGTGCCGGCTCTCCAGATGAGCCGCGATCTCGGCCAGGGTGATGTCGGGGGTGGCCTCGATCAGCGCCAGGATCTCCGGGGCATGGGCCTCCATGCGATGCGAGTGCCGGTCGCCGCCCATCGGCTTGGGCTGCACGTGGCCGGCCCGCCGCCACAGAGCGACCCACTTGATCGCCGTCGAGGGCGCCACGCCGAACCGTTTCGCCGCCGAGCGGCAGGATTGCCCGCCGTCCACCGCCGCGATCAACCGCTCACGCAAATCCAGGGAAAGAGGTGCTGTCATGCGGGCTGGCCTCCTTCACCAGCCCACATCTTGAATCAGATTTCAGCCTCGG